>CANROO010000099.1 GCA_947632235.1 uncultured Clostridia bacterium | reverse complement strand
ACAGGTCCTGCAGGTGCAACGGGTCCTGCAGGTGCAACGGGTCCCACGGGTCCGCAGGGCGAAACAGGTCCCACCGGTCCCCAAGGCGAAGCAGGTCCCACGGGTCCCCAAGGCGAGGCAGGTCCCACCGGTCCTCAGGGTGAAGCAGGTCCCACGGGTCCGCAGGGCGAAACGGGTCCCACCGGTCCCCAAGGCGAAGCAGGTCCCACGGGTCCGCAGGGTGAAACGGGTCCGGCAGGTACCACCGGTCCGCAGGGTGAAACGGGTCCCACGGGTCCCGCAGGCGTAACTTCGGCGGGAAGCTACTACGACCTTGTAAATTCCAATGCTCCTCAGACCGTTCAGTCGGGCGGAAATGTGGCATTCCCCGACACGGGCGCAGAGACGGGCACCGCCATAACCAAGACGGATGATACCGCATTTACGCTGAACGAGGCAGGATATTACCTCGTGAGCTTCCGCGTGAGCCCCACGGGCGAGGCTGAGGTAAGCCTGACGCTTGACGGAACGCCCATTGACTATACCACTGTGAGCACGGCTGACGGCGGAGAGCTGACCGGCACGGCAGTGATAAACGCCTCGGACGGTCAGACGCTCTCGCTCCAAAACACGGGCAGCGGAGAGATAACGCTTTCCGCAGGCACGGAGGACGAGCAGGCAGGCGCCGCAGGCATTGTGATAACAAAGATAGCATAGTACAAGATATAAGAAAACGGCTCCTCGTCCGACGGGCGGGGAGCTTGGGCAAAAATATTTCATAAAAGAAATAGGGTGAAATGGATGGGAAAATATAAGGTTGCTGTATATGCCATATGCAAAAACGAGGCAAAGTTTGTAAACAGGTGGGTAAATTCAATGTCGGAGGCAGATGAAATATATGTTACGGACACGGGCTCGACTGACGACACCGTGGAGATGCTTGAACAGAGGGGCGTTCATGTTCAGAGCATAAAGCTTAAGCAGTGGCGCTTTGATACCGCCAGGAACATATCCCTTGACTTCGTGCCCGAGGATGTGGATATATGCGTATGCACCGACCTTGACGAAATACTGGAAAAGGGGTGGAGAAGCCTGTTGGAGCGCGCTTGGACGGAGGACTGCACAAGGCTTAAGTATATGTATACATGGAGCTTCAACGCAGACGGAAGCCCCGGCACTACATTCTGGTATGAAAAAATACATCGGCGCATAGGCTTCAGGTGGATATATCCCGTGCATGAAATACTGGAATACAACGGCGATATGCCCGACAAATATGCCGTTGAGGGCAGAATACACTTAAATCACTATCCCGATCCCAAGAAATCAAGGGCGCAGTATCTGGAGCTTCTGGAGCTTTCCGTTTTGGAGGACCCGTCAAACGACAGGAATGTACACTATCTCGGCAGGGAATATATGTTTTACGGTCAGTGGGAAAAGGCCGCCGCAGTGCTTAAAATGCATCTTAATATGCCGTCTGCAGTATGGCGCGATGAAAGAGCCGCCTCCATGCGCTATATAGCGCGCTGCAAAAAAGCGGAGGGAAGCATGAGGGAAGCAAAGGAATGGCTGTACAAGGCCATAGGCGAGGCACCTTATCTGAGAGAGGGCTATATAGAAATGGCGAAGCTTGCCTATGAGCAGAGCCGATGGCACATAGTATATGCTATGATAAACGAGGCGCTGGAAATAAAGGAAAAGCCCTCGACATATATAAACGAGGGCTTCTGCTGGGATCATACGCCGTATGACCTGGGCGCGATCTCCGCTTATAATCTGGGGATATATGATAAGGCGCTGGAGCTTGCGCAGAAGGCGTATAACGCCTCGCCCACGGATGAAAGACTGAGAAGGAATGTGGAGATAATAGGGAGTAAGGTGAAGGAGAGGTAAGGGATTGTTCCGCTGCAATGGGGGAGCCGAAAGGCAAAGGTTAACCGCAAGTTCTTGGCTTCCCCCTTCGGGGAAGCTCAGACTGTCGAAAAATTCAAAAAAACAAAAAAATGTTATATACGGGCGTGCAATGATTGCAGCGGAAAGACTTATCCGCACGACCGTAGGTCGGCTTTCAGCGAAGCTGAAAGTGCTGAAAGCCCCTACAAACCACTATGCGAGCTAATCACTCGTAGGGGCGAGCCTTGGTTGCATGGGCGAGCAGTATTGCAAAGCAATACGGCCAGCCATTGCTCGCCCGCTAAATTTCATACAATAAGGTGTTTATCGACACGCAAAAAAATAAGGCTTAACGCCCTTATGTAGGTATCACCCTCCGGTGATACGATCATTATATATCCTTAAGCTTGCCGAGCGCCTTTGTTTCTATCCTTGAAACATAGCTTCGGCTTATGCCCATGGCGGCGGCTATCTCGCGCTGTGTTTTTTCCCTCTCGCCGTTCAAGCCGTAGCGCTGTGTGACTATGGCAAGCTCACGGGGAGTAAGTCTTTCCTGCATGAGCTTATAGAGCCTTTCGACCCTTAATTTGAGCGCCGTGGTCTCCTCCACGCTCCTGCCCTCATCGGCAAGCTTTTCCTCAAGAGTGACCTCGTTGCCCTCCTTGTCTATGCCCACGCCCTCCTGAAGGCTTATGTCGTTCTGCCTTTTTTTATTCTGCCTAAGATACATGAGGATCTCGTTTTCTATGCACCGCGAGGCGTAGGTCGCAAGCCGTCCCTTATCCGCTCTGTAGGTGGAGACCGCCTTTATAAGCCCTATCGTGCCTATGGATATGAGGTCCTCGCAGTCGGAGCCTCTGTTATATTTATTGGCGATGTGTGCAACAAGCCTGAGATTGTGCTCTATAAGCTCGTTGCGCGCAGACAGGTCGCCGTCCTCCCACAGTTTTACATTTCTTTCTTCCTCCTCCTTGGTGAGTATGGGCGGAAGCTCGCCTCCCGCGCGGTATGCGAAAGAAGAAAAAAACACGCAGAACACCCCCTTAACTACAATATATTAAGGGGGACATTTTTTTGTGAAAAAAAATTTATAAAAAGCTATTGACAAATGATGATCTATGTTGTATTATTGTATTAGTTGATTATTACAATAATACAAACGGAGGTGAGCGGATGAAATGGAACTTTGACAACAATATGCCCATATATTCACAGATAATAGAGCAGATAAAGCTCTTTATATCCTCGGGGGATATAGGGGCAGGCGAAAGGCTCCCGTCAGTGCGCGAGCTTGCCACGGACGCGGGCGTTAACCCCAACACAATGCAGAGAGCGCTCTCGGAGCTGGAGGGAACGGGGCTTATATTTTCCGACAAGACGCGCGGAAGATTCGTAACGGAGGATGCGGAGCTTATAGCGAGAGCGCGCAGGGAGCTTGCGCAGAAAAGCATATCGGGCTTTCTGAATTATATGCATAGCTTAGGCTGCACGAAGGAAGAGATATTTTCTCTTATAAAAGACTGCGAAGGAGATGATGACAATGAGTGAAATAATTTTCAGCTGTAACGCACTGACAAAGAAATACGGCAAAAATACGGCGCTCGACAGCTTGAGCTTCGAGCTGGGACGAGGAAGCATAGTTGGACTTCTGGGACCCAACGGAAGCGGAAAGACAACGCTTATGAAGATAGCAAACGGGCTTCTGCAGCCCACCGAGGGAGAGATAAAAATAAAGGGCATGCCCGTGGGAACAGGCACAAAGAGCATAGTTTCGTACCTGCCCGACTGCATGAGCCTGCCCGAATGGATGAGGATAAGGGAGCTTGTGAAGTTCTACTGCGATTTTTACGCAGACTTCTCGGCGCAGAAGGCAGAGGAAATGCTCGGAAATCTGGGCTTGGAGAGTGAAACAAGGTTCAAGACGCTCTCAAAGGGCAACAAGGAAAAGGTACAGCTCATACTCACAATGTCCAGAAACGCTGAGCTTTATCTTCTGGATGAGCCCATGGGCGGAGTCGACCCTGCGACAAGGGACTATATATTGGACACAATAATAGCGGGATATTCCGAAAATTCCACGGTCGTGATCTCCACGCACCTCATAGCTGATGTTGAAAAAATACTCGACACGGTGCTTTTCATAGACAAGGGAAGGATAGTCAGAAGCGACAGCGTGGACAATATAAGGAGCAATGAGGGCAAGAGCGTAGACGCTCTTTTCAGGGAGGTGTTCAGATGTTAGGCAAGCTTTTTAAATACGAATTCAAGGCATTGAGCAGAAAGCTCATACCGTTTTATATACTTGTGCTTCTGCTGGCGCTCATACACTCTGTATTCACCGGCTTTACGCAGGGAAGCGACATACTTAAGGACTACACTATGCTTGCCCTTGCATACGGCGTTATGTTTTCGCTCTTTGTAATATCGCTCTTTGCGGTGTCCATATTTACATTCATAGTAATAATACAGAGGTTCAGCCGTAATACGCTTGGAAAAGAGGGCTACCTCATGCACACCCTCCCCGTGAGCGCGGCTTCGCATATATTGGTGAAAATAGTTACGGCAACGGTGTTCTACATAATAGACGCTGCAATATGCGTTATAGCCGTGCTTATGCTCTCAGCAGGCATGGGCGCGAATTTCGGCAGGATGCTTGAGGCCGCCGCGGAAGGCATAAAGGAGCTTCCTCCCGGAACATTTATATTTATAGCGAATGCGGCGGTGATGATGATACTTGCGACATCTTATTCCATAACTTCAATATATACGGCGATGAGCATAGGCTATACCTCAAACTCGCATAAAATAGCCTCGTCCATAGGTGTGTATCTGCTGATATATGTTATACACAATATGCTCTCGCAGGCGCTTCTGCAGATAATGATGCCTGCATTGACAAAGCATGCGCCCGCGGATATAGGCGCGGCGGCGTATATGAAGTTTATGAATCTGTGGTTTATGGGGATAAATGTGTTCCTGATCGCGATGATAGCCGTGCTGTTTGCGGTGTGCTGTTATTTCGTGAAGAATAAGCTGAATTTGGAGTAGAGATATGACTTCTTTTTTAAGCTAAAAAAGCAACAATCGGGCTGAGGAGACCTCGGCCCGATTGTTTTATTTATCAGCTATGTAAATCTGTGCCGTCTATGATGTTTATACCAAGTTTGCTGTATGTGACATCGCCTTTTTTAGTGGCAACCGAGCTTAAAACAGTAACATTGGTAGTATCCATAGTATCAAAAGAATTTACAGCCATTGAAGGCTTAGTGTATAATTTTTTCATTTTCCGTCAGCCTCCTTTATTCTACTGTGAAACTTGCGGCTTCTTCACTCTGAACAAGCCATGTCTTTTCCGGAGCAGAACCCTTTACTCTTGCTGCACCTACGGCATAGTACATACCCGGTTTAAGATTATTGAGAATGGTTGCATAGTACTTTGTATTGCCGCTTGCGTCTGAAATAATTACTGTTCCTGCATCATCAACTATGCGGCCGAATATTGTATCGGTCTCATCTCTTATGACCAAAACACCACCGGCTTCATTTTTATCATATACGGTCATGTCAAATACCGTTTTATCATGTCCTTCTGTACTGTCTGTGTTCTGAGTATTGTTATTTTCTTCTCCTGCTTTGTATACACCATTTGAGCCTTCTATGATTCCGTCAATAGCATCTATATCAAGAGCTTCCTTTGTTGCTGCAATAAGTATGGCAAATTTATCATAGCTGGCTGCGCTTGTAGTACCGATGAGGTTATCATCTGTACTGTCATAGCTGCCTATTATCATTCTTGCATTGTTTCCTGCTCCTGCAATGCTATATTCGTCAGGATTTTTAACATTACTACTAAACACCTTGAACGGACCGCCTACAAAGAACTTGATCTCTGTAACACTGCCTTCGGTCTTGTCGTTGTCTCCTGCGTCAGCACCTGAACCTTCTTCAGCAAGACAAACAATGGCATATGTACCGGGCGCAAGCGAAACGGTTCTCTTTGAGAAACTGCTGTCCATAGGAATTGAAGCATGAGCACCATTTATTGCATCCGGATCATTGTCAAGGTTATAAAGAACACATGCCTTGTATCCTGTGGATATATTTGCAAGAAGCGGTGTGTTAAGTCTGAAAACTATGGCTCCGTGACCTCTGTTAAGACCGTAATATGTTTTATCACCATTTTTTTGGTGTCCTCTTATGAAGTACGCTGCCATGCCATGTTTTGTACCGTCAGTATCGCTATCATCGCTTGCAGCAGAACTGGTATATTTAATTGATACGGATGAAGCGTTGTCAATACTGTTAGGAACATCGCCTGTAAATGTATATGTACCTCTTGTTACATAACCGTCTGTATTCTTTAGATCTACCTTCGCTTTTTCAACATCTGTAGTAACAGCGCCTACGTCGTCAAGCTTAGGTATGAAGTAGATATTCTTTGTTGAAGCTCCGTTTACATTAAAGCTAAGGCTTGAGCTTGAGCTTGAACTTTCGTCATCGGAAAGACTGAGTGTATAGTCCGTACCATTATATGTATAAGCATAAGAACCTGCAGGCATTAAGACCGTGTGAGTTGTGCTTGCAGAATTATTTACATTTGCGCCGTCCTTTGTACCGTTGTAATACGTAAGGTCTTCTATTGTAAACAGATCTTTGCCATCCCGTGTTACATGAGGAACCTCTTTGGTGTTATCCGTAAAGTTCTTTATGTTTGTCACAAATGTTACCTTGTATGTAGGCGTTGTGAGCGCTATCTCAGGCTGATTTACAGTTTCTCCGTTAAATTGTATCTTTTCGGTCTTTTTTACACCGTCTGCTTCAATATTAACGGTATATTCACCTGTTTCTGTAAGACCCGTTTCTGTATTTCCTATTGTGTATTTACCTGTTGCGCCGTCTGCATCAACATCTACCTGAGCACCCTTGGGGTCTGTAGCAGTAACCTTAAAATTATTTATAGTATCTTTCTTTACAGTCTTGGAATTACCGTCAGTATCACCCTCTGTGAATATGATGTTATTTTCATATTTGGTCTCTGTAATGAGATTTTTACTGTTCTTTTCGCTGTGCTCAACATAGGTGTACTTATCACTGAGGTTCACTGTACCCGTGATAGTGGGAATAGAGGGACCATACTCTGCCAAAGCAAGGAACGATAAATGTGTATCACTACTCGTATTGACAAATGTTAAAGTATAAGTTCCTTTTTTAAGTTCAGGAAATTCAATATGTGTTGCAGTGCCACCTACAGATTTGGTTTCTGAATAAGAACCGCTGTCTGACAATTTAATATCTCTGGTGCTACTACCACTCGATGATTTTGCGGCAACATAAAGCGTTGAATTGTCGGAAGGTACTGTAATTGTATAACTTGTTCCCTTGACAGCTTTATGTTTACTGAGATTATATGTCTTATTTCCTATTTTAAGACTATAGCTACCAAAGTTACCGCCTCCATCTTTTGGAAGTGTTGAATCAAACACAGCCGAATCTGTCTGATTATCTCCATCACCATTGGCCTGTGCATCTGCAGCACTTGTATAATGAACATGTACAGCAGTCGGAACAATCACCTTATCCTTTTCCGAGAACTCGATCTTTGTAAGTCTTGCATAACCTGCATTTGAAGCTGAACCGCCGTCATTATACAAAAGATATGTTCCCTTGTCAAGGTTTACATCACATGTCTTGGGCGTTGTTGAATCATTGCTCTCATCCGGAATTAAGTCCTCGCCTGTAGGCTTATCCGATTCCGTGTCAAAGGACTTTAAGCCTAAGTTGGCTACCTTGCCGTCCTCTGCCTCATAAGTAACAGAGATCTTTGCAGGAGCTGAAACCTCAAATATAAGACCGCCGTTTTCCTGATCATTCGTTGTGCCCAACGATATAGCCTTAATTTTACCTGCTATAGGATTGGTATCATCTCTGAGCATAGTGACAGTATTTGAAAATTCGTCCTGCCATACTTCAAATATATTCTTTGTACCTATTACCTCGCCTGCATAGAGGTCTTCTGTATCTCCCATAACCTCTAAGCCATCAAGCAAGCCTACATCGCCCGTACTGGAATTTGCGGCTGATCTTACATCCGGAACAAATTTAGCCTCATATGAAGTTTCCGTAGCAGGGGAAATAGTATTTTTAAGCGTAGTGTTGTCATCGGAATTGTCATCTGAACTGTCTGTTGTAACAAGCTGACCGCCTATCATAGTAAGGGTATAGTTACAATCTTTGGCAAGCCAAACCTTACCGTCCTCAATCGGATGTTCTTTTTCCTCTATCTCACCCGTTGCAGGGTTTACAACTATATCATTCACGGGTACTTCGGGTTGATCGTCAATATTATTATTTGACATTCTTATAGGATCAAGTATGTTTCTGTGTTCCGGGGCACTGCACTGTATACGAAGCACTCTGCCTATACCCAAATTTGTGCCTGCATTATGTATTTTGATCTCAACAGCAGTACACTCAAGAAGCATATCATCACTTATAGTTACGGTTATCTTATGCTGAGCATCATCAACATTTATATAACTTTGTTGTTCGGAATTATCACCAATGAGATATGTATACTTGGGATTTATCATAAATTCGTTTCCGTCATATCTCATAGCGTTTCTCTTGTCATTTGTTTCGGGTAATGCAAATCTAAGCTGTTCAGGCTTAAATGTTCCTCCGCCAAGAGTAACACCTTCAGTATTAAATTCCCATGTGTATGGTGTTGTCGGCTCCGCAGAACCGCCGTCATCCGTTTCTAATATAACTTTGAAAACAGCAAGACCGCTACTATTACCTTTTATTGTAAAAGAGCCGCCACCTGTCAAATCATATATTAATGGTTGTTGATCTGTAGTAGAACTACCAGAATCTGGAGTCCTTAAACCATTTACAGTTTTAGCACTTAAAGAATTTGCGATAATACTACTACCTTCTTTATTAGCTGTAACTGTCATGCTACTCATAGCATTTTTATCATCTCTCATTACATACATGGTTAATTTAGCTGATGTTGCATCTCCAACATTAACCGTAATAGTATCATTAGCTCCACCTGCTACATAACCTATTTGATTATATACAAGTCCAGTGGTGCCAAACAATGTTGAATCTGCAAATCCACCACTAAATTTTTCCTCATTAAACGTTTTTTCTTGAAAACCTTTTGATGAAACTTTATCAAATACTAGCCAATCTTTAGGTGCTCCGTCTGTGGCTATCCATTCCTTCTTATCTGTCGCAGCAAACACACTACTCACATTCACCACCGTCAGCGTGCTCACCATCATAACCAGTGCGAGCACAAAGCTTAAACCTTTCTTGAAATCCAATCTCATAAAAAACATTCCTCCCTTTCTGTCAGATTTCAATA
>CANROO010000098.1 GCA_947632235.1 uncultured Clostridia bacterium | reverse complement strand
CTGTAGGAGTAGCCTTTGAAGCCTGACCGCCTGTATTAGAGTAAACCTCTGTATCGAATACGAATACGTTTACGTCTTCGCCCGATGCAAGAACATGGTCAACGCCGCCGAAGCCGATATCATAAGCCCAGCCGTCGCCGCCGAATATCCACTGGCTCTTCTTAACGAGCATATCCTTGTGAGCAAGAACATACTTGCAGTTGTCGCAGTCAGCGCCTGCCTTCTCGATAGCTGCAACAAGAGCAGCCGAAGTAGCCTTTGACTCCTCGCCGTCATTCATGGTGTCAAGCCAAGCCTTTGCAGCAGCGCTTACTTCTGCTCTGTCAGCATCTGCGATAGCCTTTACCTTCTCGGCAAGTAATTCTCTCTGCTGCTTAACGCCTGTGTACATACCGTAACCAAACTCAGCGTTGTCTTCAAATAATGAGTTGCACCAAGCAGGACCCTGTCCCTTGTCGTTGGTAGTATAAGGAGTTGAAGGAGCCGAACCGCCCCAGATCGATGAACAGCCTGTTGCGTTTGCAATATACATTCTGTCGCCGAATAACTGAGTTATAAGTCTTGCATAAGCTGTCTCTGCACAGCCGCCGCATGAGCCTGAGAATTCAAGTAAGGGCTGCTCGAACTGTGAACCCTTAACAGAATACTTGTCCTCGGGATTTTCCTTGTTGGGAAGTGCGATTGTGTAGTCCCAAGCTTCAACCTGATCTCTTGCGTCATCGATGGGAACCATCTTAAGAGGATCGCTCTTGCCTGCTAACGGACAGGATGCTATACAGTTACCGCAGCCTGTACAGTCAAGGATACTAACCTGCATTACATACTTGTATCCCGATTCCTTACCCTTGCCGTCAACTGCCTTAACGGATGCGGGAGCGTTCTTTGCCTCGTCCTCTGTAAGAAGGAAAGGTCTTATACAAGCGTGAGGACAAACGAATGCACACTGGTTACACTGTATACATGAGGTAGGATCCCATGTAGGAACTGTGATAGCGATACCTCTCTTCTCGTAAGCAGCTGTACCGTGCTCGAATGTACCGTCCTCGATGCCCTTGAATGCGGATACGGGGAGAGTGTCACCCTTCTGAGCATTCATTACATCAACTATGTCTGTTATGAACTTAGGTCTGTCGCTTGCAGCAGCAGCCTCGTCCTTAGCGTCAGCCCAGCTTGCGGGTATCTCTACCTTGTGGAAGCCCTCTGCGCCTGCGTCAACGGCCGCATAGTTCATGTTGACGATCTTCTCGCCCTTCTTGCCGTATGACTTAACGATGAATTCCTTCATGTACTTGATAGCGTCATCCTTGGGAATGATCTCTGTGATCATGAAGAATGCAGACTGAAGTACCATGTTGAACTTGCTGCCAAGACCGATCTCGTTACCGATCTTAACTGCGTTTATTGTATAGAAATTGATGTGCTTTTCAGCCAAGTCTCTCTTAACATTTGCGGGAAGGTGAGTATCAAGCTCCTCATCCGACCAAATGGTGTTGAGAAGGAAGCTGCCGCCGTCCTTTAAGTTGGATGTCATATCATACTTGTCAAGATATGACTGCTGATGACAAGCAACAAAGTCAGCTGTATCGATAAGATATGGCGAGCGGATAGGCTTCTTGCCGAATCTTAAGTGAGAATTTGTGATACCGCCGGACTTCTTTGAGTCATAAGCAAAGTAAGCCTGAGCATACATATCCGTATGGTCGCCTATGATCTTTATGGAGTTCTTGTTTGCACCAACGGTACCGTCGGAGCCAAGACCCCAGAATAAGCAGTTTGATGTTCCCTCGGGAGTAACATCCACAACGGGACCTCTCTTTAATGAAAGGTTAGTAACATCATCCTCGATAGCGAGTGTGAACGGATTCTTGGGAGCCGGTGCAGAAAGATTGTCATATACTGCAATGATGTCGGCAGGAGTAGTATCCTTTGAACCAAGACCGAATCTGCCTGCTACTATAACGGGCTTTCTGTCGCTGTTGAAGAATGCTGTACATACATCCTGATATAAAGGCTCAGCCAATGAGCCGGGCTCCTTGGTTCTGTCGAGAACAGCTATCTTCTTAACTGTTGCGGGGATAGCCTCCAATAACTTCTCGGGAACGAAAGGTCTGTATAAGTGAACGTTTACAAGACCTACCTTCTCGCCCTTAGCTGCAAGATAGTCGATTGTACCTGTGATAGTATCACAGATAGAACCCATAGCTATTATGACCTGCTCGGCATCGGGAGCGCCGTAGTAGTTGAATAACTTGTAATCTCTGCCTGTGAGCTTGCTTATCTCAGCCATGTATTCCTCAACGATGGCGGGAGCTGCATCATAGTAAGGATTGCAGGCTTCTCTTGCCTGGAAGAATATATCGGGATTCTGAGCCGTACCTCTTGTGCAGGGATGCTCGGGATTGAGAGCATGCTCCTTGAATTCCTTTACCTTGTCCATATCAACGAGCTTAGCAAGGTCGTCGTAGTCAAGCACTTCTATCTTCTGGATCTCGTGAGAAGTCCTGAAGCCGTCAAAGAAGTGAAGGAAGGGTATCTTGGACTTGATAGTTGAAAGATGAGCAACTGCGCCTAAGTCCATAACCTCCTGTACGGATGAAGAAGCAAGCATTGCAAAGCCTGTCTGACGACAAGCCATTACATCAGAGTGATCGCCAAAGATGTTAAGAGCGTGGCTTGCTACACAACGAGCGCTGACATGGAGCACGCATGGAAGAAGCTCGCCGGCGATCTTGTACATATTGGGGATCATGAGCAGTAAGCCCTGAGATGCAGTGTATGTAGTAGTTAAAGCACCTGCTGCCAATGAACCGTGAACGGTACCTGCAGCGCCTGCCTCAGACTGCATTTCAACAACCTTTACTGTCTGACCGAAAATGTTCTTTTTGCCTCTGGCTGCCCATTCGTCTACATATTCAGCCATAGGTGAGGATGGTGTGATAGGATAAATACCGGCTACCTCGGTAAACGCATAGGACACCGTTGCGGCAGCCTGATTACCATCCATAGTTTGCATAACCTTTGCCATTTTAAAAATCCTCCTTATTTAAGAATTGCGGGGTGGTTAGCCCCTTTTTGATGTAGGACAACAACGCTTTACAGTGCAAAGGTTTGTCCATATTGTAAATAAATATAATGCAGGTCGCAAAATATTCTACCAATATTATAACAAGTTTTGGTCAAATAGTAAACCTTAAAATTGAAAAATTTTATAAATTTTTTATAAAAATTCGATTATATTTGTATATATGCCATAATTAAATTGACTAAATCGCAAAAGTAGTTTAAAATAAAAATATAAATTAAAGATAATTTTTGCTAAAAAATAAAGTATCAAGCCATAATATATTGCAGAGAGGTGCCATATGAAAAAATACGATACATCGGAAAATACTGTTGCCGACAGACTGACAGCCTGTTTTACATCCGGCTTTGAAAATGCCTACAGAGAGCTCAAGGGCGCAGGCAAGGGCATGATAATGGAATATATATCTCAGATGTTCAAGAAATGGTATTATTCCGCACTTATAGAGGATACCGTTCTCACCCCTGCCTGCGTAAGCGAATACTGCGGTGAGGGCGAAAGCGTATATCCCGTGCTGAGGACGGGTTCTTCTCAGCGTCTTGGAAGGCTGGAGACCGAAAACATAGTCTACAGCATAGACAATCACCCCATATGCAGTGATATAAGGCTCATAGTGAAGGCCTTTGAGGGCGGTATGCTCCTTGACGATGACCTCTATATGTCCCCCGAGGATATAAAGAAGCTCAAGGATATATCAATGAGCGACAAGAGCTATATACTCTACCTTGTCATGCTTGCCACCGATATGGGATTTATAGAAAAAATGCCCTCTGTGGGAGTAAATATGTTCTGCACTGCCGAGGATGCCGATGAGCTTGACGAAATATATGACGATGACCTTCTCTATCTGCTCTTTTTAAAGGCTGCCGACATTGCTTCAAGCTTTTTGAGCGATGATTTTCTGGGCGAGGATTTTTATGTTTCGCATGAAAACATAATAGAGTGGGTGGAAAATCCCGAGCCTGTGGACAAGATATTTGAAAAGGCCTACGGCGACATCTCGCTTGAGCTTTCCGATGCGTTTGCCATAGAGGATATGAGCGATGTAGAGAAGGAAATAACGGCAAAGGCGTATGCCAGAGGCGTGTTCTTTGACAAGTGGTTCCTTACGCCGTTCTGCTATTATTTCAGATTTATAGACATGACCTATATGTATGAATTTTCATTCATGGATGAGCTGACATATTTCTATAATGCCTGCGCCATAAACAAGGAGTTTGACGATGAGTCCATAATAGATTCCGCAGTCTATTCTCCCTGCACGCTTTACAAGCTTTCAAGGCTTGGAGCGGAATTTTTCGAGACCGAATACAATGAGTCCGTGCCCTATATCTTCAAGAATATGGACACGGAGGAAATACTTCGGGCAGTGATCGACAGGGATATTGACGCCGTAAACAAAATAATAGAGCTCTATGAGCCCGATTATGATGTTTTCTGTCTGGAATTTACAAGAAACGGCGGAGACAGTGGTGCGGAAAGCTTCATTATAGAAGCAAAGCCCGACACCATGCTTTCGGAGCTGAGCAGCTATGTAATAGCCGCAATATATACGCCTACAAATATGTGCAGGAGCTACAGCTTCTATAAGCTCCCCGAAAGTCCCTTCACAAGATATTTTCCCGATTTTATGGAGGAAAAGGGCCCCAAGACGGACGAGCACAGCCTGTCCGAATTTCTGGAGGAAGGCGAGGAGGGCTATTTTGAGCTTGTCATGGCGGATACCGACGGCAGAGATATAATGTATAATTATACGATAAGACTTGAAAAAACCGTCAAAAATGAGAAGGGCAGACTTTATCCCTTTATAATAGAATAAAAAAATAAAAAATAAGTAATAATTTAAAATTCCCGGGCATATATATCTTAAAGGAGGTAATTATATGTTCAGGAATTTTTTTGTTTGCTTTGTCATATTGATGCTTTCGGGCTGTTCGCTGAACGGCGGAGGCAGTGCGCAGAACACCGTCACGGGGACTGTGGGCGAAAACGAGCCCGTCACGAGGGCGGAGGCTGCCAGAATGGTCTCTCTCAACAAATACAGCCTTGAAGAAATAAATAAAATGGAAAGGACCATAGCATTTGAGGATACCGACATAAGCAAATGGTATGATAAGTATATAAATTCGGCTTTTACGGCAGGGCTTATAGCCGGGGTGGACAGCACCCGTTTTGCGCCCGAGGAATATCTTTCGTTAAGACAGGCGCAGTTTCTTCTGGACAAGCTCAGCGCCGACGGAAGCGTAAGGCTCAGATATGCTCAGGAGGACAAGGACAAGCCCATACCCTACAGCATATGGGTGACAGCCTTTGAAAAATGTATGGATACCGCAGTGCTCAGGACGGGTACATATAAGATATATGCCGACAGTTCGCAGTGTAAGGCACTGGGCGATAATTACTATATAACAGAGCTGGGCGTCACCGAATACGAGGGCGATGAAAAAATAGACAGCACCTGCGAGATAAACGCCATTGTGAGCAAGGACGCCATAGCCGCCCTTAAAAGCGTGAATAAAATCAAGGAATATACAGACCTTGAGGTCACAGAATGCGGAAACGGTTATGTAAAGGTCAAGGTGCCTTCGGGAGTGCGCCGTTTCAAAGTGGACAAGGCTGAGCTGAGCGCAGGAGACAAAATAAATATAGAGGTGGACGAGAGCGGATACCATATCAAAAAGAACACACAGTAAAAAAGCATAAGAAAATTTACATATAAATACGCCCCGGAGGTACTGTAACGGCTTTTGGGGCTTTTTTGTGCCCGGCGCAAATAAACCGTTGCAATCGCGGTATAAATATTGTAAAATATGTTTATATAAATACAGCCAAAGGAAAATAAATATGAACTACAAAATAGTTATGGAATATGAGGGCACTCATTATAAGGGCTGGCAAAGACAGCTTTCCACACAAAACACAATACAGGGCGTTCTTGAAAATGCGATACTTGAGGCAACGGGCGAAGCCGTTGAGGTCAACGGCTCTGGCAGGACGGATGCGGGAGTTCACGCTCTCGGGCAGACTGCCAATTTCAGGCTCAAAAATAACTATGATGATCTTATGGACATAATAAACGCCAAGCTTCCCGCCGATATAAGGATAATAAGCTGTAAGCCTGCGTCCGAAAGATTTCATGCAAGGCTCAATGTAAAAGCAAAGACATATTGCTACAAAATAGATACTTCTCCCAAAATGAATGTTTTTACAAGGCGCACAATAAATCATTTCTACTGTGAATTAGATATGGAAAAAATGCGTCTTGCCGCCGAAAGGCTTACGGGCTTTCATGATTTCCGCGCCTTCTGTGCAAATAAAAGAATGAAAAAATCCACCGAAAGAAATCTATATTCCATAGACATCGTCCAAAACGGCAGCGAAATTTCATTCATATACAGGGGAAACGGCTTTTTGTACAATATGGTGAGGATACTCACGGGAACCATAATAGAGGCAGGCATGGGTAAGCTCGAACCCGAGGATATGGACGATATACTCGCTTCTCTAGACAGGAGCAGGGCAGGGATGACAATGCCCGCAAGGGGTCTTACGCTTGTGAGTGTGGAATACTGACAAATATATAATAAGCTGTTGAAAAATGATAAGTTTTGTGATAAGCTAAAAATATAAATATCTTACTTCAGAGGTGAAAATAATGAAAAAAATAAAGGTAATGAGTATATTCGGCACACGCCCCGAGGCAACCAAAATGGCGCCTCTTATAAAGGCTATGGATAAGTGCGATGAAATAGAACAGATAGTATGCGTTACCGCTCAGCACAGAGAAATGCTCGATCAGGTGCTTGAAATTTTCGATCTGCACCCCGATTACGACCTGGACATAATGACACAGCGCCAGAGCCTCACGAGCATAACCACAAAGGCGCTCACGGGTCTTGAGGAGGTAATGGCGGAGGCAAAGCCCGACCTTGTGCTCGTTCACGGCGACACTACCACAACATTTGCAGGCTCTCTTGCCGCATTCTACAGCGGTATAAAGCTCGGACATGTTGAAGCAGGCTTAAGAACATATGACAAAACACAGCCCTTCCCCGAGGAGATGAACAGAGTGCTCACGGGTCATATTGCGGATCTGCACTTTGCGCCCACGCCTCTTGCAAAGGAGCATCTTATAAAAGAAAACATAAGCCCCGAGGGAATATTCATAACGGGCAATACGGCTGTGGACTGCCTTAAGACGACTATAACGGACGGCTTTGTATTTGAGCTTGACGAGCTCAACAATATCGACTACAAAAATAAGAGAGTCATAACCATGACGGCTCACAGACGCGAAAATCTGGGCGAGCCTCTTGAAAACATATGCAGGGCTGTTTTAAGGCTCACGGAGGACTATGAGGACATAGAGGTGGTATATGCCGTTCATTTCAATCCTGCCGTAAGAGAGGTCGCGAACCGCATACTCGGCGGACATGACAGGATACATCTTGTAGACCCTCTGGATATAAGGAATATGCATAACCTCATGAATCTGAGCTATCTTGTCATGACCGACAGCGGCGGCCTGCAGGAGGAGGTGCCCTCAATGGGCAAGCCCGTGCTTGTGCTCAGAAATGTTACCGAAAGACCCGAGGGCGTTGATGCAGGAACGCTGAAGCTTGCAGGAGTGCATGAGGATGAAATATACGCTCAGGCAAAGGAGCTTCTGGACAACAGGGAAAGCTATGACAAAATGGTAGCGGCCAAAAATCCCTTCGGCGACGGCTATGCCGCAGAGAGGATAGTCGAGGCCATACGCTATCATTTCGGCTTCAGGAGCGACAGACCCGAGGACTACTAAAAAATTTAAGGCTTGCCGTATATCGGCGAGCCTCTGCGTGTCGATAAAATCGACACGCTTGAAAGAAATGCTTTATGGCATTTCTTTCAGTTAGATTAAGGAGGGAACCAGCCGTGTTTTCCGCAATTTTGGCATAAATGCCAAAATTACAGAAAAGTTCCTGTCCTCGGAGGAAGTGAATTCCTCCTGCGGATTTTAGTCTGCGACGCTTTTTAAATTGTGCAAATCATATAAATTTTCATTTTTATGTGTTAAGTTGTACTTTTTCGACAGTCTGAGGCTTGCCGTATATCGGCGAGCCTTTTAAAGAGGTATGTTTATGAACAATATAAATTTCGGCATTTTTACATTTGTGCTCATATTTTATATATATTCATTTTTCGGCTGGTGCTTTGAGAGCACTTATGTTTCGCTAAAAAGCGGTAAGGCCGTAAACAGAGGCTTTATGAAGGGCCCCTTCCTGCCTATATACGGCTTCGGCGGAGTCGCCATATTGTTTTCCACCACGCCCTTTATGTCCGATCCCGTACTTGTATATATAGCCTCCGTCTTTACGGCAACGCTTCTGGAGCTTGTCACGGGCATAGTCATGGAGGCGCTTTTCAAGGTGCGCTATTGGGACTACAGCAATAATTTTATGAACTACAGGGGCTATATCTGCCTCAAATCGAGTATAGCGTGGGGCTTCATGGGCGTGCTTGTGGCATATGTCATAAACGAGCCCTTTGCCCTTACAATAGAAAAATTGCCTAAGTCCTTCACACTGCCCGTTACGGCAATCATAACACTTGTGTTTGTATACGACTTTGTTCAGTCCTTCAGAACGGCTTTTGGCCTGAGAACACTTGTTATAGAGAGCGAAAAGCTCATGTCGGAGCTTAAGGAGATAAGAAACGGCTTTGAGGAGGCCATAGAGAGAGAAAGAACAAAGGCGGAGGAAAGAAGAAGGGCGCTTGCCTCCGAGTTCAGAGAAAGGCTCGATAAGGCGTTCACCTATACCGAGGCGGACGAATATATAATGTCTAAGCTGGAGGAACTCAAAAGTCTCAGCATAGAAGATAAGCTTGCGCATTGGCGCAGCAGAAATACGGAGCTCAAGACCGCCATAATGTCCCTCGACAGCAAAAAACTTTCTCTTATTAAAAGAAATCCCTCCGCCCGCTCACATACAGGTATATTGAACGAGATAAGGGAATACAGAAAAAGGAATGAAAAATAAATATTAAAAATGTAGGGGCTGTGCTCGCCCGCAATTACCAGTTGAAGCTGTCTCTGCCTGTTGTAAATCTGTATTGCCTTTGCCGTAGGGGCGTGCATTGCACGCCCGAAATAATTAACAAATTGAACTTCCTTTCAATGTAGGGGCGACTTGCAGTCGCCCGCGGGAGACCGAAGGTCTCCCCTACTGCTATGATATGCACAATTTCTCCGCATGAAAAC
>CANROO010000097.1 GCA_947632235.1 uncultured Clostridia bacterium | reverse complement strand
GCCATTTTAAAAACCTCCAAACTGATATTTTTATTATATATCAGTTTAGAGGTTTACACAATCTTTGGGATTGACCCGTTCATCGAGCTTTTTGTCTGTTTTAACCGACCTTATCATTATATTTTTTGGCGTATGCTCCATGTCTATAAATTCCATTACCTTCACATCATAGCCCATGAGCTCTATCAGCCTTGCCCTTAGAGCATCGGTCATAAGGGCGGAAAATCTCTCTTTTATTATTCCGTGCTCAAGCATAATGTCCATTTTATCATTTTTTATCTGAGAGAAAAGCTCGTGCTGACAGCAAGGAACATTCATCATCACCCTGCAGCCCCACCTTATGCCGTGATATATGGCATAGTCCGTGGCGGTGTCGCAGGCATGAAGAGTTATTATCATAGATATTCTGTCATCGGTGTTTTCAATGTCCGCAATGTCCTCGCAGTAAAATTTAAGTCCCTTAAAATCAAAGTCCGACACAAGCGAATTGCAGTAATCCACAACATCCTTTTTAAGATCATAGCCCCGTATTTCAATGTTTTTGTTATTAAGAACATTGAAATAGTGATACATTGCAAATGTAAGATAGCTTTTACCGCAGCCCATATCTATGATAACGGAATTATCGGGTATATGCTCTTCCACATCCTTCAGCATTTCAAGAAACCTGTTTATCTGTCTGAATTTCTTTTGTCTGTGAGCGGGCACGACACCATTTTTATCCATAAGCCCCAGCTTATAGAGCCAGTCGGTATATTCGCCCTCGGGTATTATATAATTTTTCTGCTTGTTGTGCTTTCCGACAGAATGCGTAAAATTGATATTATCCTTTACTCCCGTGAGTGTAAACTGCCTTTTCTTGTTCATAAGCACGGTACAGAGCTTATCGGCTCTTATATCGCACTGTCTGAAATTTGTCTGCATCTTTTCTATCACAGCATCAAAAACATTGTCGGGAGATATGTTTTTATGCAGGACCTTATCCTTTGTATATTCCGAAAACTGATAACAAAGTTTGTCCTTCAGCATTATAGCCTCGGCTTTTATCTTGTTTACGGCCTCGCTCTTTTTGATAGGAGAGCTTATAGTAATGCTTTCTATTGAATTTTTATCTATCAGCCCTTCAAGCTGATTTTTAAGTTCGTTACTGCTTAACATCTATTCTTCCTCACATATTTTAAGGCAGTTTTTCTTATCGGTATCCACAAGAACTATATCCGAGCCGATCTTAACAACATTGCACCAGTCTATGCAGTATTCCTTTTTCTTGCCGAAAAAAGAAAAAATACCTTTTACGGCGGGCACAATTATATGCTTTATCCTTCCGTCACATAAGTCAACGCTGACATCGCATACAGCTCCAAGTCTGCTCCCGTCACGCACATTTATGACTTCCTTGTCTATAAGCCTTGATGAGTTGACAACGCTCATATTATCACCCCTAAAAAATATATGCGGGGCAAAGAATGTACTAAAACATTTAAAAGCCTATTCTTTTCAGCCAGCTGCAATAGAGAGGAAACCATTGCCTTGTGCCCTCTATGCCCTCGGCAAGGTCTATGCCGTGCTTGCCGTCCGGGAAAATATGGAGCTCAAATTCGCAGTCCCTTGCCTTAAGTGCAGAAGCCATTTCAAGAGAATTACGGCAGTCAACTCCCTTGTCGCCCACGGTATGCCATATAAACACGGGAGGCATATCCTCTCTTACGGAGTTTTCAAGCGAAAAATCGTATTTAAGCTCCTCGCTTCCCCTGCAAAGGTTATCGCCCGAGCGGAAATGAGATATAGGCTTTGTGATACTCACAACGGGATAGCAAAGGCAAAGCGAATCGGGCCTTGAGGACACAGCGTCTATTGCATCAATATGCTCATGATCGTATTTATCATAAAACTCTGTCGTAAGCCCTGCAAGGTGAGCGCCTGCGCTGAAACCCATTATGCCTATTTTATCGGCAAATATGTTGTATTTATCCGCATTATATCTTATGTAACGCATAGCTCTTTTGCTGTCCCAAAGCTGAACGGGATGAGCATAAGGCGCGACCCTGTAATAGAGCACAAAGGCGCTTATGCCCTTTTCATTTAGCCTTTTTGCAACATTTGCTCCCTCGTGGTCCGCAAGGTGGTCATAGCCTCCGCCGGGAAGTATGAGCACACAGCTGTGCTTTTTGCCGTCGTTTATGACAAACTCTTCAAGCTCGGGCTTATTTATATTATGTTCATTTGTATATTCTTCATTATACCCAAGCGGTTTATCCTTCCATATGTTTATCATTATATTCTCCTCTGTCATAGCGTAAGTATTTCATATCCGTTTTCCGTAACAAGCACCGTATGCTCCCACTGCGCAGAAAGACTTCCGTCAGCCGTAGTAACAGTCCAGCCGTCCCCGGAGGATACCTTGCAGTCCCATGTGCCCTCGTTTATCATGGGCTCGACCGTAAACACCATGCCCGGCACCATTATCATTGTTTTTCTGTCCGTTCTGTAATGATTTACAACGGGATCCTCGTGAAATTTGAGTCCTACGCCGTGTCCGCATAATGCTCTCACAACGCCGTAGCCGTTTTCATCGGCAATGTCATTTATAACACTGCCTATGTCCGAAACGGGTCTGTAGGGCTTAACGGCAGCTATGCCCGAAAGCATGCATTTCTTTGTGACCTCCACAAGCTTTTTGGCATTGTCGGGAACATCGCCTATCATATACATACGGCTCATATCGGAATAATAGCCGTTTAATATAGTCGTTATATCCACATTTACTATATCACCGTTTTTGAGCACTTCCTTCTCAGCCGGTATGCCGTGGCAGACAACATTGTTTATGGATGTACAGCAGTGCTTGGGAAAGTCCTCATACTTATAGTCGGCGCATATGCCTCCTGCTTTTTCGGTCATTTCGTACACAAGATTATCTATTGCCTCGGTGGTAACGCCTTCTTTTATAAAATCATCGAGGGCATCCATAATGGATATGGACACCTTTGCACTTTCTCTTATGCCCTGTATCTGTTCGAGCGACAATATAAGGTGTCTGTCGGGTATGGGATAGCCCTTTTCGACATATTCCTTAAGATTTTCTTCATCGCTTCTTTCGTGGCACTGCTTATATTTTTTTCCGCAGCCGCACCAGCACTTATCGTTTCTGCCTATTTTAAACAAAGCTCAGGCTCCTTTCTGTAGAACTCAACTATATCCTCATAATCCTTTATTTTGAGCGTTTTCATGCCCTCCTCACGGGCGGTATACACTCCCCTTTTAAGGCGCACAAAATAATTGTAGTGGTTTCTGCTCAAAACCTCTTTTATGTTTTCCTTGCACTCTCTCATATTTATACTGCCGTATTTCTCTATGTAGCAAAGCGCGGCTATAAGGCTTTCTTTATGCGCAGTGACGATTTTTCGCCTTGACTGACCGCCCAGATTGAGCGACATTTTCCTTGATGATACCTCTTTTTCTAAACCTTTGCGCCTTAAACGCTTTGCACTTGTATCCTCTCCGCGGGGTTCAAGAACTATATCCGCCCTTTTGGTGGAATTGAGCACGACTATAAGTCCGCAGTCGAGCGCCCTCAATATATCCAGCTTTTTTCTGAAGGCGGCAGAGCGCATATTTTTGGGTCTGGGAATCACGGCATAGACATAGGGCGTCATTTTTTTGCGGTTAACAAGCTGATACACAAGCTCTATGGTGAAGCCTCTTTTAAGCTCGCATATGACAGTTATGTCATCCCTTGTTGCAACAACATCACAGCCTCTGACCTCCGCATCAACCTTAAAGCCCAGACCCTCAAAAAATTTTCTCACGGGAGCATAAAGCTCTGTTTCACTTTTTATCATACGAGTTTACCTGCCATAAAGCCTTCAATGTCTTCAGCTTCCTTTATTATGCCGGAGGAAAGCACTCTGCATCCGTCATCGGTCACCAGAACATTGTCTTCTATTCTTATGCCTATACCCTTTTCCTCTATATAAAGTCCGGGTTCAACCGTAAATACCATGCCCTTTTCGAGCAAGCCCTCGTTGTGTCTGCCTGCGTCATGAGTTTCAAGCCCAAGGCTGTGGCTTACCCCATGGTAATAGTATTTTTTTATATCCGACTTATCCTTTATAAGCCCTATTTCTCTAAGCGCCTTATCATAATAATCAATAAGTATGTTATTGAGAGAGCTGAATTCTATGCCGGGTCTTATGGAGGAAATGACCTTTTTCTGACCTTCAAGCACAATGTTGTATATTTTCTTCTGTTCGGGTGTAAATTTGCCGTTTACCGGAAATGTCCTTGTAATATCTCCGTTGTAATAATGCCATTGCGCGCCAAGATCGCAGAGAATGAGGTCATTTTCACCTGTTATGCCGTCATTAGAGCTGTAATGAAGAACTGTTGCATTTTTTCCGCTTGCCGCTATAGTCTTGAAGGCAAAATCCTTAACACCGTTTTTCTTTAACTCAAAATCAAAATAGGCTTCAATTTCATATTCAGCCATACCTGCCTTTGCATTTTTCATCATGGAATAAATGCCCTTTTGGGTTATTTCTATAGCTTTTTCTATCTCCGCTATCTCGCAAGGTTGTTTTATCTTTCTGAACTCCGCGATAATATCGTATACATTAAGTATATTTACATAAGGATAGCCCGACTTTATCTGTTCAGAAAGCGTTATTGCCTGCGTCCTGCGGGATATATTTCTGTTTTCAAGGTCTAAATATATATTTTTAAGTCTTTTATTGAATATTACGGAAGACAGAGTATTTTCAAAATCATCCCTGTAGTTTATATCCTCTATACCGCTTATTTTCTCGGCTTCTTCTGCAGAAACGGTTTCTCCCGTCCACTTTGCCGCTACGGGATCGGGACGCTCAATAAAAAGTGTAGTAGTTGTAATGCCGTCCTTTTTACACATAAGAAGTATTATATTTTCCTCATCAATTCCCGTCATATAATAGAAATTACGCGATGGTGTAAAGGGATAGAACTCGTCGCCCGATTTCACAGGCGCAGTTCCGCCTAAAAGTATCACTGCCGAGTTATCCTCTATTTCCGAAAAAAGTTTGTTTCTGTTATTTACATAAAAGTTGCTGTCCATTTTTATCTCCCGATGTTATCACAGGCTGTCTTTAAGTCTTTTTTCAATACTTTTAACTATATCTTCCAGCCTGAAACCTACATTTACATATTTAATATCCTGTATTTCGGCATTGGTGACAGGATTTCCGTTATTGTCTATACCCAAATCCGCAATGCTTAGCCATATTTTATTTTCGGCAAAAATTGCCGCAGTCAGAAGAGATAAATAAATTATTTTTTTCACAAAAATCACCTCATAACGAAGTATTGACTTATTTTGTGAATATAATACTCTAATCCTCTCTGAGCTTTACAACTCTTGCTGCTTTTCGTCTGTTCTGATCCTGCATCTGCGCATAATGCCGTCTTGTTGTATTAACATCCTTATGTCCCAGAACATCCGCCACAAGATATATATCTCCCGTTTCGTTATAAAGCGTCGTGCCGTAAGTACTTCTGAGCTTATGGGGCGATATTTTTTTTAATGCAGTAACCTTTCCCGCATATTTTTTTACAAGCTTTTCCACAGAACGCACGCTTATCCTCTTATTCTGAATAGAGAGGAAGAGCGCCTTCTCACTGCCTTCTTTAGGCTCTTTTTTATTTCTTTCTTCCAGATAGTCTTTAAGAGCCTTCTCAACTTCTTCGCCGAAGTAGACTACCATTTCGTTTCCGCCTTTACGCGTTATTTTTACGCCGTTAATATCGAAGTCTATATTGTCCGTATCTATGCCCACACATTCCGAGACTCTCATTCCCGTGCCTAGAAGAAGGGATACTATTGCAAGGTCTCTTTTGGATGTTATGTCGTGGAATTTTTTTTCGCCGTCGGTTAGTTTTTCACCGTTTTCTATGACATCCAGAAGCTCCGCCGTTTCGTTTGGCTCAAGCCTTATTATTTCCTTTTCATGCACCTTCGGGGTGATGACAAGCTCAGCGGGATTGGCTGAAATTTTTTCCATTCTGTAGAAATATTTAAAAAGAGCGCGCACCGCAGCAAGCTTTCTGAGCTTTCCGTTTTCGTGATTGGACTTTTCTTCTCCATCGGAATTTATGTAATATTCGGTATAGCTCATAAATTCATTCAGATCTGTTGCGGTGACCTTTGAAAGGTCTTCTATTGTAAGCTCCTTTATGCTTTTGCCCTCAAATTTGGAATTTTCTTCCACAAGATATTTAAAAAACACTTTAAGATCATAGCTATAGGCAACTCTTGTGCGTATTTCCCTGCTGTTGGCAAGCGCAAGAAAAAACTCCCTGCAAAACATAGGAAGCTCTTTGAGCATATCTCTGAGCTTAAGAGTGAGCTTATTTTTTACTTCCTCGTGATAACCGGACATCAGTCTATCCTCCATCCCTCAATATCCGAACGCTTTATGGCATTGAATGTTCTTTCTTCAAAGTGGTCATATTTAAGCGAAAGTTCTTTTACCATATTTTTTATATCTTCTCTTGTGGTTTTGCCGTCTACGGGGCATTTGTTCTTTACAACAGGCAGATTTTCTTTCTTTGCAAAGCCAATCACATCCCTTTCGGGTACATATATGAGAGGTCTTATGGATGAAATCTTGCGTCTGCTGAGATATGTACAGGGGCTGAAGCAGTGTATTCTTCCCTCGTACAAAAGAGCCATAAGAAAAGTTTCTATTACATCATCTCTGTTGTGTCCCAGCGCCATTTTATTGCAATTTAATTCATCGGCAAGAGTATTGAGCGCGCCTTTTCGCATTTTGGCGCAGAGCGCGCAGGGATTTTTTTCTTCCCTTGCTTCAAAAACTATTGGCGCTATATCCGTATCTATAATATGATAATTTACGCCTATGGTATCACAAAACGCCGTTACGGGCGAAAAATCCATACCCTCAAAACCGACATTTACCGTTATTGCTTCAAGTTCATAATGCTTGGGGTAAAACCTCTGCATTGCCTTAAGCACAGACAAGAGAGCAAGGCTGTCCTTTCCTCCCGATATTCCTACGGCTATTCTGTCGCCATCCTCTATCATATTGTAATCCTGCACTGCCCGTCTGACAAGACTGAGCATTTGCTGCATTTTCATACAATTCCTCCAACTATTCGTAAAATACAAATATATTATATAACAACGAAAATATTAAGTCAATAAAAACCTAAATATTGACTTAATAATAAATTTATCATATAATGAGGATAACAAAAGGAGAAATGCCTATGAAAAATATACAGCTGAGGAAGGCGCAAAGAAATGATGTGCCTGCTATAAACAAGATATTGAATTATGCCATAATGAACACAAATTATAATCTGAATGAAAGTCCAAGATCTCTTGAAGATGCATACAAATGGTATGACGAACATATGGCAGAGAACTATCCCATATATGTTGCCGAGGTGGACGGCAAGGTTGAAGGCTGGGCTTCGCTTTCACATTTCAGAGCTTACTCCGGATATAATACAACGGCAGAGGTCTCCGTATATGTCGACAAGAATTACAGGCACAAGGGAATTGGCACACTGCTTGTGACAGAGCTTGAAAGAGATGCTTCACGCTTTCATACTCTTATTGCCGTTATAACAGACAACAATACGGCAAGCATATCCTTGCACAGCAGATGCGGATTTGTGCCGATGTGTACCATGAGAGAGCTTGCGAGAAAAAATAACGAATATGTGGATATAACATTTATGACAAAGAGAATAAATAAAAAATAAAAGTACATAATAATAATGACAAAATAAGCAGTACAGAACAGTAAGCGTACTGCTTATTTATTTAAAAAAAGGAGGTATCATAAATGGAAAAGCCCGAATTTCTTATATGTGAGAGATGCGGAAATCTTGTAGGACTAATACATGACGCGGGAGTGCCTATGTGGTGCTGCAAACAGCAGATGACGGAACTCAAAGCAAACAACACAGAGGCTTCGGGAGAAAAGCACCTGCCCGTTGTAAATGTAGAGGGAGATACGGTGAGAGTGTGCGTAGGCTCCGATTTACACCCTATGGGTGAAGATCACTATATACAGTGGGTATATCTGCTGACCGACAGAGGCGGTCACAGAAAAATATTCAAGCCCGGCGACAAACCCGAGCTTTTATTCAATGTGGCGGGCGAAAAACCGCTGAGCGCCTATGCGTACTGCAACAATCACGGACTGTGGAAAACGGATATAGTTAAATGAGCAGGGTCAATACCCTGCTCTTTGCATCTATTGCGGTTTTTTGTTGTAATAGCCTTCAAGCCTGTATATGGGCATGCCCTGCTCGGAAAACTTCTTTTCATATTCCGTCATAATATTGCCCTCGTAACCGCTGTTGTGAAGATCAAGAGTGATATTATGCAGTGTCCAGCCCTTATCCGCTATTTCATTGAGGCTGAATTCAAAGAAAATGCGGTTATCCGTTTTAAGAAAAAGCTCTCCGCCCTTTTCTCCGAAAAGCTCCTCGTACAAATTGAGAAAATTTCTGTGTGTAAGCCTTCTTTTAGCCCATTTTTTTCTTCTGTGCCAGGGGTCGGAGAAGTTGGAATATATCCTGTCTATCTCGCCCCTTTCAAAAATTTCAAGGCAGTCGGCAACATCCTCGCAGAAAAACCTTATATTTCCGCCTACTCCCATTTCACGGCTTTTTCTGAGAGCCGAAACGATAACCATATTTTCTCTTTCTATGCCTATATAGTTTATATCCGGGTGGGCAAGGCTCATTTCGCTTATGAAATTTCCCTTACCGCAGCCTATTTCTATATGTATGGGATTGTCGTTGCCGAAAAGCTCATGCCACTTTCCTTTATATTTTTTTGGCTCGTCTATGATTGTTGTGTTTTGGCTGAGCTCCTTATCCGCCCATGATTTTTTTCTTATGCGCATATATGCTTCCTTTCCTTTGTGCTAACATTTCATAATATAATAACAGTCTTTGCCCTGCTCCAAGGGCTCATTGACGGGAGGCTTTATCTCCCTGAAGCCCTGTGCCTGTGCTTCAAGCCTATATTCCTTGTCATATTTTCCCGGGACCGCCAGATAAAAGCAGTTGTCATCTCTGCCCAGAAGTATATAGTGATAGTCACGGCAGCTCTTTATAACAAAGGGATTATTTATGTATTTCCACATGCCGTTTAAAAGGCAAAGCTCCTTTATATTGGCCTTTACCCACCTTATGCCGTCGTCACCGAAGGGCTTTATACATTCCCGTTCAAACAGAGCGTTCTCGCTCTCCTTCATGCTCTTTCTGGAATATTCCTTTATATCATTTATATTTTTGTCAAACTCATTTATGATACATATAAGCTTTTCCTTGCTGTCGGCATCGGATATTTTTTCCTCCGTCCTTACGGCAGGAGGGGTCTCGGCTGCGCTTACGGACGGCACCTGTGTCTTAGCCATAAGACAGCGCTGCCAATTATATTCGCCCTCCACAAAGCCTATCAGGGGCGCGTTATCGCCTGAGAGCACAGCAACAGCCTTTATGTCGGAAACCTCTATACCTGCCTTTGACGGTATAAATTCCCACC
>CANROO010000096.1 GCA_947632235.1 uncultured Clostridia bacterium | reverse complement strand
GGCGGTCATCTTCCCGGCAAGAAGGTCTATCCCTGGATAGCCAAGGCAAGAAATTCAACGCCCGGCGTAGGTCTTATTTCGCCTCCGCCTCATCATGATATTTATTCTATAGAAGACCTTGCACAGCTCATACACGACCTTAAGAATGCCAACAGGGATGCAAGGATATCCGTCAAGCTCGTAAGCGAGGCAGGAGTAGGCACAATAGCCGTTGGCGTTGCAAAGGGACGCGCAGATGTAATACTTGTCAGCGGTTATGACGGCGGTACGGGCGCAGCTCCCAGAACCTCCGTAAGGCATGCGGGTCTTCCTTGGGAGCTCGGCGTTGCCGAAACTCATCAGGCTCTGCTTATGAATAACCTCAGGAACAGGGTAGTCATAGAGACAGACGGCAAGCTTCTTACGGGCAGAGATATAGCCGTAGCCTGTCTTCTGGGCGCAGAGGAATTCGGCTTTGCAACCGGTCCCTTGATAACTATGGGCTGTGTGATGATGAGAGTTTGTAATCTCGACACCTGCCCCGTGGGCGTTGCAACACAGAACCCCGAGCTCAGAAAGAAGTTTGCGGGCAAGCCGGAATATGTGGAGAACTTCATGCGCTTCATAGCTCAGGACCTGAGAGAATGGATGGCAAAGATTGGCTGTAAGACCATAAATGAAATGATAGGTCATGTTGAAAAGCTCGTGCCCAGAAAGCTCAATCACTGGAAGGCAAGAGAGGTTGACCTCACGGGCATGCTCTATCAGCCCAAGATATGCTCAAACGATTCCGAGAGATATTTCAATGTCAGACAGGACCATGAGCTTGAAAAGTGCATAGATGTAAACGCTCTTGTAAGGCTCTGCACCCCTGCCATACAGGAGGGCAAGAGGATAAATGCCTCTCTTGAGATAACAAATATAGACAGAGTGTGCGGAACCATACTTTCAAGCGAGATAACCAGAAAATACGGCGCTGAGGGTCTTCCCGACAACACTATCAATCTTGAATTTGAAGGAAGCGCAGGACAGAGCTTCGGCGCCTTCCAGACCCACGGCGTTACAATGAAGCTTGTAGGCGATGCAAACGACTACATCGGCAAGGGTCTTTCGGGCGGAAGGATAATAGTTGTGCCCTCGCCTGCCGCCAAGTTCAAGGCTGAGGACAATGTTATAATAGGTAATGTCGCATTCTACGGCGCTGTCAACGGCGAGGCCTATATAAACGGCATGGCAGGCGAGCGCTTCTGCGTCAGAAATTCGGGCATTACAGCCGTTGCCGAGGCTATAGGTCAGCACGGCTGCGAGTATATGACAGGCGGAAGAGTTGCCATACTCGGAAGCACGGGCAGGAACTTCGGCGCAGGTATGTCGGGCGGTGTAGCCTATGTATATAACTACGGCGGAGACTTTGCTTCACGCTGTAACAAGGAGCTTATTCTTCTTGAAAAAATGGAGAGCGAAAAGGATATAGAGGAGCTTCGTGTTATGATAGCCGATCATGTGAAGTACACAGGCTCAAAGCGCGGAAAGGAAATATTGGATAACTTTGACGAGGAAGTGCATAACTTCGTCAAGGTAATACCCAAGGCTTACAAGGAAATGATAACGGAGATAGAAAGAGCCAAGGAGGCAGGGCTCAATGACGATGACGCTCTGCTTGACGCATTCATAACCGTCAGCGGTTCCACTATCGTTCAGCGTCCCGAGATGGCTGTTAAATCAGAAAGGAGTGCTTTATAATGGGTAAACCTACAGGATTTATGGAATATGACAGAAAGCTCCCCGAAGATATAAAGCCCGAGGTCAGGATGAAAAACTGGGAGGAATTTCACACTCATTCCGACATTGAGGAGCTGAGGCTACAGGGCGCAAGGTGTATGAACTGCGGTGTGCCGTTCTGCCACACGGGCAGTCCCGAGGTGGGAGGCTGTCCTCTCAACAACCTTATCCCCGAGTGGAACGACCTTGTGTACCACGGCAAGCTGGAGGAGGCCTACAGAAGGCTTACAAAGACAAGCAACTTCCCCGAGTTCACGGGCAGGGTGTGTCCTGCTCTCTGCGAGGGCTCATGTACATTGGGTATGCACGAGCCTGCCGTTACGGTCAAGAACATAGAGGTTCACATAATAGACACTATGTTTGAAAAGGGTCTTGTAAAGCCCAGAATACCCAAAAAGTCCACAGAAAAGAGAGTTGCCGTTGTAGGCTCCGGCCCCTCGGGTCTTGCCTGCGGAGATATACTCAATCAGATGGGACATAAGGTGACCGTTTTTGAGCGTTCCGACAGGATAGGCGGTCTTCTCATGTACGGCATACCCAACATGAAGCTGGACAAAAAGATAGTGCAGAGGCGTGTGGATATACTCGAAAAGGAGGGCATAACATTCGTGCCCAATACCGAGGTCGGCAAGAACTACCCCACCGCAAGGCTCATAAAGGAGTTTGACGCAGTTGTGCTCTGCTGCGGAGCCACAAAGCCCAGAGATCTTGTCTGCGAGGGCAGGAACGATGTCAAGGGTATATATTATGCGGTGGATTTCCTCACAGCCAACACAAAGAGCCTTCTGGATTCGGGACTTTCCGACAGGCAGTATATAAGTGCCGAGGGCAAGGATGTCATCATCGTTGGCGGAGGCGATACGGGTACCGACTGCGTGGGCACAGCCATAAGACACGGCTGTAAGTCCGTTCATCAGTTCGAGATAATGCCCGAGGCTCCCGAGTGCAGGACACCTGCCAACCATTGGCCTCAGTGGCCCCGTATAATAAAGACGGATTACGGCCAGGAGGAGGCAATAAAGCTCTACGGCAGGGATCCCAGAGAATACCTCACCACCGTCACAAAGGTCGTGGGCGATGAAAAGGGCAATATAAAGGAAGTCCACACCGTCAATGTGGAGTGGAAGGACGAGAACGGCAGACGCGTGCCCGTGCCCGTTGAGGGCAGCGAAAAGGTATGGCCGTGTCAGCTCATGCTTCTCGCCATGGGCTTCACGGGTCCCGAGGACACGCTTATAAAACAGCTTTCTCTCGATACCGATGCCCGTTCTAACGTAAAGGCGGAATACGGCAAGTATAGGACCAGCCTCAAGGGCGTTTTTGCCGCAGGCGATATGCGCCGTGGCCAGAGCCTTGTTGTGTGGGCCATACACGAGGGCAGAGAGGCCGCAAAGGCGTGCAATGAATATCTAAATAGGAAATAAGGAATTAAAAAAAGGAACGGCGCCTTGCCGTTCCTTTTTAATCATAGTCATCCTGTCTGTTCTTCCATTCATTATACTGATACTTGTCTATCTTGACCTCTCTGCCCTTTGTGCCGCCGAGGTCGGGGCCTACGATGCCCCTTTCCTCCAGCTCGTCTATTATACGGGCGGCTCTGTTGTAGCCTATCTTGAACTTTCTCTGTATAAAGCTTGTGGAGGCCTTCTGCTGGTATGCCACCAGCTTTATTACCTCGTCTATAAGGTCATCGCCGTCCGCTGAGCCCGTGTCGGCCTCCTCGCCGTGGGCTTCTGCCACGCTTCTTTCTATCTCGGCTATTATGGACTCGTCATAATGCGTTTCGTCCGTCTTTATGGAGTTTACGATAGCTTCGACTTCTTCATCGGTGACAAATGCGCCCTGAACTCTCAGAGGCTTGTCGTCATATGCTCTTGTCTTAAGGAGCATATCGCCCCTGCCCAGGAGCTTTTCTGCGCCCGTAGCGTCAAGTATTATCTTGGAGTTTACGCTTCCTGCCACCTTGAAGGCGATCCTGGAGGGTATGTTTGACTTTATAAGTCCCGTTACGATGTTTGCATCGGGTCTTTGTGTTGCTATAACAAGGTGCATTCCCGCAGCTCTTGCAAGCTGTGCAAGCCTTACTATGGCGTTTTCTACCTCCTTGCCCGTTGTCATCATGAGGTCGGCAAGCTCGTCCACTATTATAACTATGTAGGGCAGTTTTTCTATGCCCTCTATGCTGTTGTAGCTCTTTATGTTCCTTACGCCCTCTTTTTCAAGCAGGTCGTAGCGCCTTTCCATCTCTCTTATAGCCCAGCTTAAAGCGCCAGCAGCCTTCTGCACATCGCTTACAACGGGTATGAGCAGATGAGGTATGCCGTTGTATACGCTAAGCTCCACCTTCTTGGGGTCTATCATTATAAGCTTTACCTCTTCGGGCGTTGCCTTGTAGAGAAGCGATGTTATGAGTGTGTTTATACACACCGACTTACCTGCGCCCGTAGCGCCCGCTATGAGCAGATGCGTCATGTCGGCTATATCGGTCACTATTACCGTGCCCGTTATGTCCTTGCCTATTCCGAAGGCAAGCTTGCTCTTAAAATCTCTGAATTTATCGGTGAGCAGTACCTCGCTGAAGTATACCGCCGATACCTTGTCGTTGCCAAGCTCTATGCCTATCCTGTTTGTGCCGGGTATTGGCGCTTCTATTCTTATTGACTTTGCTTTGAGCGCAAGCTCCATTTCCTTGTCAAGCTTTGTTATCTTGCTTATGAGCATACCCTTCGGCGGTATGAGCTCATATCTTGTTACCGTAGGACCCTGGCTCACATTCACTACCTTTGCATTCACGCCGAAGGTGGCGAGAGTTTCCTCAAGCAGTCTGGATTTTCTTATAAGCTCGTCCTTGTCGGCTGCGCCTGCCTTGTTGGGATTTTTGGCAAGCAGTGAGGGAGAAGGAAATTTATAGTGCGCGGAAGCGTTGTCGCCGAGCTTACGCACCTCTTTTGTCTTTTCCGCCTCTATTATTGTAGGCTCGATGCCGTCTTCTTCAGGCGGCTCGCCTTCCTCTTTGTATTCGGTCTTTGCCGTGTTTTCCTTTACGGGCTCGGGCTTTTCATCGGGCTTAACGGGGCTTTCGTCTTCTTTGTTCTCCTCGTCCCTGAGCTCATCGCTGTTTTTAACAAAGTCGGGTATATTTATGATCGGCCCGTCATCCTCGCCGTATTCAGCCTCGTCATAGCCGTAGGGCTGTATATCGGGGTCGAAAAGACCTTGATCTATTATTACTCCTTCTTCCTTGTTTGCTGTGTCCTCGCCTATGTCTATAAATACGGAGGAAGCCTTCTGCCGGGGTCTTTTTACGGGCTTCATTTTGTCCACGGGAAGCTCCATCTGACGGGGGCGCTTTTCATCGTATTCCTCGGGGATATATTCGTCCTCCTCGTCTATTATGGTGTGGCTTGCCCTGTATTCCTCAAATTCCTCTCTTGTGCCGTCTATCCAGTCGCCTATTGCGCCCACAAACTCGGCTATTGTCCTGCCCGTGGCAAGCACAATGAGTATAATGCCCGCTATTGCAAGTATTATGGCGGTACCCGTTTTGCCTATGAGAGCGCAGAGAGCGCCTCCTGCAAGTGCGCCTATAAATCCGCCGTTGTGTACGCTTCCGTTGAAGAAGCTGTCCGATATGTACTGCGGAAACGGCACATCGCCTATTTCATTGTGCGCCGAAAAAATATGCGCAAGGCATATTATTGTGAAAAAGAAGCCTATAAAGAGCGAAAGCCTGAATTTATAGGCGTATTTTGTCTTGTCCAGAAGCGTCTGCACGCTGAAGAGCATGAGCACAACGGGCAGTATAAGAGCGCCTATGCCGAAAAGGTGCTTAAGCCCTGCCGAAACATAGCCTCCGGCGATGCCCATTTTCTCGCTTGCTATAACGCATATGAACACTATCACGGACACGCCCAGAAGTATGATAGAGATTATCTCGGCCTTCAGCCTTTCAGCCTTTTCATCGGCAAGCCTCTGCTCCTTGGCGGAAAGCTTTGCTCCCGAGGTCTTGCCCTTGCCGTTTGAAGCCGTGCTGCGCTTGTTATTTTTATTGCCGTTATTGTTTTTATTGTTGTTTTTGCCGTTGTTTTTATTTTTGTTATCCTTTGAAGCTGCCATTTTATAACACTCTCCCCAATATTAACATACATAATCATTATATCACACAAAATGCGATATTTACATTACATTTTAATATCAAATCATATTTCAACAAGTTATTGCTAAAAATACACTTTTATGTTATTATATATTTACATGATTTTTAATATGAGGTGAAGACATGGCAAAGGGTTATCTTGACAAGAGGATAGGTATAATAGGCGGAGGTCAGCTGGGGCAGATGATGCTTCTGGAGGCTAAGAAAATGGGCTTTTATGCCGTTGTGCTCGATCCCACGCCCGACTGTCCGTGTCACAGCCTGTGCGATGAGCATATCGTTGCAGGCTTTGAGGATGAAAAAGCGTTCAAGCTTCTTGCCGAAAAGACCGATGTGATAACATATGAATTTGAGCATATAAATGCAAAGGCTCTTGAAAGGCTCGAAAAAGAGGGCTACAAGGTCTACCCTACGCCTGCGAGCCTTGAGGTGATACAGGACAAGCTCACTCAGAAGCAGGCCATGCTTGACGCGCGACTGCCCGTGCCCGATTTTATGAGCATTGAAGGCAGAGAGGATATGAGGACGGCAGGCGAAAAATACGGCTATCCCTATATGCTCAAGGCAAGGACGGGAGGCTATGACGGAAAGGGAAACGCCGTTGTACACAGCGCTGAGGATATAGAAAACGCCTACAATGAGCTTGGCTCGGGAAGCATAGCGCTCATGGCAGAAAGGATGATAAGCTTCAAAATGGAGACCTCCATACTTGCCTGCCGAAGCCTCAACGGAGAGATCGCCGTATATCCCGTAGGCGACAACCGCCACATAGACAGCATACTGCACGAAACCATAGTGCCTGCCAACATACCGCACAAAGCGTCCGACAAGGCCATGGCTATAGCCAAAAAAGTTATGGAGGTTTTTGACGGCATAGGTATGTTCTGCGTGGAGATGTTTGTAACAAACGACAACGATGTGCTCATAAACGAGGTGGCGCCCAGACCGCATAATTCGGGGCACTATACCATAGAGGGCTGTGTCACGGGTCAGTTTGAAAACCACATAAGGGCTGTCACGGGTCTTCCACTGGGCGATACATCGCTCATAGGTCCCACCGTTATGATAAATATACTGGGCGAGGAGGGCTATGACGGAAGGGCTTATGTGGAGGGCGCAGACAGGGCAATGGCGCTCAAGGGCGTGTCGCTGCATATATACGGCAAGTCCCATACCAAGCCAAAGCGCAAGATGGGGCATATAACCGTGTGCGCAACAAGCGTTTCAAAGGCAAGGAGCATTGCCGAGCAGGCATATGGATACATAAGGATAATATCACAGTGACGAAAGGAGAAAACACTATGGCAAAGGTAGGAATAATAATGGGAAGCGACTCGGATCTTCCCGTAATGAGCGAGGCTGCAAAGGTAATGGAGGAATTCGGCGTGGATTACGAGCTGACGGTCGTTTCGGCTCACAGAACGCCCGACAGGATGTATGAATATGCAAGGACTGCCAAGGAGAGAGGTCTTAAGCTCATAATAGCCGGTGCAGGCGGAGCGGCGCATCTTCCCGGCATGACTGCCGCCATAACATCTCTGCCCGTAATAGGCGTTCCCGTAAAGACAAGGGCATTGAGCGGTGTGGACTCTCTCTATTCAATAGTGCAGATGCCTGCAGGTATACCCGTTGCCACAGTCGCCATAAACGGCGCAAGGAATGCGGGACTTCTCGCCGTGCAGATGCTTGCGGCCTTTGACGAGGAGCTTTCCGGTAAGGTGCTGAAATATAAATCCGAGCTTGACAAGAGTGTGATAACTAAGGCTGAAAAGCTTGAAAATATCGGTTACGAAAAATATCTAAACCAAATGTAGAAAATTTAATGAAATGTACACACTTTTGTTGTTGATTTTTTTATTGATATATAGTATAATTCTAATTACATCAAGCACAGAATACTTATTTTGAATTGTTTAAGTTATATGAAGTGCGGAAAATTTTATTAAAAAAAGGAGGAATCATTGTGAATTACAATGAAACAATTGGCGCCAATATCAGATTTGAGCGCAGACAGCGCGGACTCACTATCGACGAATTTGCTAAGGTCATCAACATGGCACCGGGCTTCGTAGGACTTATCGAAAGAGGTCAGAGAGGCACCAGTATGTCAAACATAGTCAAGATAGCTGACTTTTTCGGCATCACTCTTGACCAGCTTATAAGGACAGATATTGAGACCAAGACCAAGAAGACAGAAAGCTCAAAGCCTCTTACAAAGGCAGACAAGGACAGGAAGGCTCTCTACAGCATGATAGGCCTTCTCTCCGACAGCAAGATCCGTATACTCACTGCCAACGCAAAGGCGCTTAATAAGTATATGGCAGAGGATACTCCCGTTGAGGATGACGAAGAGGAAGTTATCGATTAAGTAAAAGGGAAGCTTTTTGGCCGATGTCATAAAGCTGAGCATAGTGAAATCAAACATCGAGTGCGGATATTACAGAATGTGGTATCTGCACTTTTTTTGGGGTATGGGTACAGTATCAGGACCGTCGCAAAGTATACTTTAGGACGGAAAAGTGAGGAGGTTACCTATGGCGGATGAGAAAAGAAAAGCCGGGAAGATATATTTTATTCTGCCGGCAGTGATAATTATTACAGCCTCCGTAGGATTCTGTGCGATGCGTGTATATCACGGCACCGTATCGCGTGCAGACCAATATTCGCAGGGCAGTATTGATGCGGTAGACCGCCCGGGCGGTATTGTCGTGGCTGCAGGCGATAATAAATACGGACAGTGTGATGTATCGGACTGGCAGGATATTGTTGCCGTTTCTGCCGGAGGCGAGCATACGGCAGGCCTGAGAGCGGACGGCACTGTTGCGGTCACAGGCGACAACAGAACAGGACAATGCGATGTATCGGACTGGAGGGATATAACAGCCGTTTCTGCCGGAGGCGATCAAACGATAGGCTTAAGGGCGGACGGCACTGTTGTGTGTGCGAATAACAGCATTTATTCTTATGATGTTTCCGATTGGAAGGATATAGTTGCAGTTTCCGCCGGTTATGATCATGTGGCAGGCCTGAGAGCGGACGGTACCGTTATTGCCGAAGGTGATAACAGTTCGGGAGAATGTGATGTATCGGACTGGAGGGATATAACAGCCGTTTCTGCAGGCCATTCATATACGATAGGCCTGAGAGCGGACGGCACGGTCGTGGCCGCAGGTGATAATTTCTACGGACAGTGTGATGTATCGGACTGGGAGGATATAGTTGCCGTTTCTGCCGGAAGCAATACAACAGCAGGCCTGAGAGCGGACGGCACTGTTATTGCCGTGGGTGATGATCATTGGGGACAGTGCGATGTATCCGACTGGAAGGATATAGCTGCCGTTTCTGCAGGCTATTCGCATACGGCAGGCTTAAGATCTGACGGCACTGTCGTGACTGCGGGTAATAATGATTCAGGACAGTGTGATGTATCCGACTGGAAGGATATAACCGACATATGTGCCGGAGGCGACACAACAGCAGGCATAATATCGGACTGACACCATTGAGATTGCGGGAGAGGTTTGTTTTTCGTATTGGGGACAGTCCCGGCGGATATAAGCCTTATTGCTCTATAAAGATTGTACAGTGCTGTTAAAGGCAACAAAATAGCTACGCTCGGGACAGTCCCCGCACTAGTGTTGCTG
>CANROO010000095.1 GCA_947632235.1 uncultured Clostridia bacterium | reverse complement strand
TCACCTTATTATACCATAAAATGAAGAAAAAGCCTAGATCTTTCTAGACTTTTTCGACAAGCTGAAAAGACCTCAAACGAGGTCTTTTTTGATGGTTAAAAGACGGTTGTATTTTACATCTCCTCCTTATGTGTGTTTTTAAAGATTTGAGTGAGTTTACCTGTCGGTAATTAAATTCTAACAGTATGGAGTTAACTCAAGTCAACATATTTTTTATTAAAAATTCATTAAATCAGCAAAGACACCTTACATATTTCATATAGATCCTTTTAAATATATTTACATCGGAATATATGCTCTTTACACTCTTTTGGCAGAGCATAAGCACAAATTCCCTTTCGCTGTCACTTGCTTTTTTACTGCCGTAGGCCTCGCCGTATACTATATCCTTAAGCCTTCTGGCTTCGTCTGCTTCCAAAATTCCTATGGTGCCTGCAAGCCTTTCTGCTATATCCCTTTCTATGCCCGTATATTTTTCGCCCTTTATACCGGCAGCGTCAAGCATAGAGCCGAATATCTCCGTTACACTGCTTCTTTTTAATTTATTGAGCTTTATTCTGCGTCTTGTTATTATAACGGCTGTAAGAGCAAAAAGCGCGCCTAAGGCATATATAATATTCTTGCTGTCCTTTTCATCGGTATTTTCAATATTGCCGTCTGTTTCCTCCTCCTCCGCAAGAGTGCTTTTTTCCTCCGCCGAGGTGTATTCAGCCGTGTTTTCCTCTCCCGATGCGCCCGAGCTTCCTATGCCGGGGGTAACCTCAACGGGCACCCAGCCCTTGTCCTTCTGATATATTTCAGCCCAGGCGTGAGCATCTCTGTCCGTTGCCTTGAAGTAATAGTCCCCGTCGTCAAGCTCTCTGAAAAGTCCTGCATTTGCGCGGTAGCCCGTAACATATCTTGCCGGCACTCCGAGCATACGATACATAAGCACGGCGGCGGAAGCGAAGTGAACGCAGTAGCCTCTCCTGCTCTCAAACATAAAGTGGTCTACTATATCCCTGTTCAAAGGCGCCATGCCGGGGCGCAGTGAATATGTCCTCTGACTTAAAACCGACTGTATGAATCTTGTTATGTCGTCCACGCCTTCAAGCTCCTGCTCCGCGCAGAGCGCCTTAAGCCTTTCCATGCCCGAGGGCAGTGTGAGATAGTGCTCGTATACATACTGCTCATAGCTGTCCTGAAGATAGTTGAACCGCCTCAGTGACTGCATATCCAGCATATCCTTGCGTATGTCCATATCCTTGAGCTCATAGTAGGAATACACATAGGCTATGTTTTCCTTCCTCGTTATGTGCTCCCATCTGCCCATGTAGGGATAATATCTGTTTTTCACATTGGGAAGCAGGGGATTTATTGTTATTGTCCTTGCCTTCCTCAATATCTGCGGATTTGAGCTGTTGTTGGCATTGTAATATATTTCCTTGTACATTGCGGACATATAGTTGCCCCATCTGTTCCAGCCCATTTCATAGGAGAGCTTGTTGAAAAAATCGCCTTCATCCGCTTCCGCCCAGGCGCTTCCCGTGTAATCTCCGCCCTCGAAGCCCTTTAAATATACGGGCTCTGTGGGCTTGTCCGAGAGCCATATCTCAACCGCGTCCGTGCCTCTTTGATAGTTGTTGCCGGCGTTTACTCTGCCCGAATCATAGTCGGAGCCCCTGCTGTATATAAGATCGTTCACGAGCCTGTGAACTACGCCCTCCACATCGTCCGCCTTGTCATATATACTGCTGTGAAGCTTGTCGGCAGTATAATACGAGACCGAGAGCGCAAAGCAGAGCGCAACAACGGAAAAAACGGTAAGCGGAGCGCTTATTTTCAGGCTTTCCGGCATATAGAGCATGTGAAGTCCTGCGTATGATATAAGCATAAGCGCTATGCTGTAAAGCCCTGCGCCTCCGCCCATATAGGGACAGAGCAGGGCAAAGGCTGTTATAAGCAGAAAATAAAGTCCGCTTCTTTTAAGCGTAACGGCAAAAAAGGAGCATAGCTCCGCCCATGCGATACCCGTAAGTATAATAAAAAAGCTTATATCATATGTATCGAAGCTTTTGAGGCTTGTTATGCAGTATATTATGTTTTCGGCGTATTTTTCCGCCTCGGCGCTTTTTGTGTGTATAACGGCATATAAGCCTATGCACATCATTATGATCTGTAATATGAAAGCTCCGAGCCTCTGCGCGGAGAGAAAAATAATAAATGAAAAAACGGCGATAACGGGCACGGCAAAAAGCCCTGCGCTTCCTCCGAAAACATCACGGAGAGCGCAGAGAACGCCTGCTGTACCCAATATCATAAATATAAAACCGCAAAAAAGCCTTGTATATTTTTCCTTTACATCCGTCAAATCATAAATTCCTCCGTCTTTATCTGTTCCTCCCAGCCCTCGCGTGAAAATGTAAAAATATGCCTCCTGTCTGCGTAAAGCTCCAGAGAGGTGTTGAACATAAAGCAGTTTTCCGCCTTATCCGTATCCTTTATATCCGTGCTTTTGTCCGTCTTACAGCTGTAGAGCCTTGCAAGTATATTTCTTATCCCGGCTCTTTCTCTGAGCGTCATTTTTTCTCTTCTGCCTCCGTTGTACCACTGCACGTCCACAGCTCCCAGACAGTCGAATATACCCAGTATAACTGATGAGCACAGCTCGTAAAAAATATCCGCTTCTTTTATATCCTTTTCCGTCAGTCCCTTTATATCCACAAAAAGCCTTGCGTTACTGCTTTCCGTTGCCTTGTATTCCTTGTAATATATCTCGTCCGTTCTGGCGGACAGATTCCTGTGTATGTTTTTTACGGGGTCGCCGTATCTGTAAAGTCTGAGCTGATGCACCTCATGCGAGTCCGTTCCGCTGTGTATAAGGCTTTCGGTCACCTCTCTGTCGTAGTCGGAGGGGGTAGTCCTTTTTGTTATTTTCAGCGGTTTTTCGGACGGCAGTATTACTATGCTTCCCTCCGCGCAAGCCTTTGTTCCTGCGCCCGTTATGCCGAAGCAGTCCCTTATTTTTACATTGTATATCCTCGTTTTAAGTATACCGCAGTATTCTCCCGTAAAGTCCGTGTATATGCTTTTTTCTGTGCCCGAGGGCAGAAGGAGCCTGTATTTTTTGGCTTTTATTCTGTCACCCTCCGAATAGAAGCCTTTTACACGGCAGCTGAGCCTTAAGAGCGTGAAGCGTGAGCCGTTTACAAACACTGCCTCTCTTTTTGAGGGTGTGTTTTTTATGGCGTATGCCGTGCTTTTTTTGAAAAAGCATTTTATTTTTCTGCGCACCGTGACAGTCCGGAGCATAAGAAGCGCGAGAATAACGCCCTCCGCTATAAAAAGCGCGGTCACGGGCAGATCTCTGTATATGCCTCCCACATAGAATGTGACAGCCATAACGGCTAAATATATTATAAGCATATATTACCTCCCTGTCGGCAGAGGCTTGGGCACGGACGAAATAATGTCGTTGAGCACAGCCTCCTTGCTTATGCCCTCAGCCTCGGCGTCCGATGTGAGCACTATTCTGTGCCTCAGAGCATATATGAACTGCTCCTCTATGTCGTTTGGATCGGCATAGTCCTTTCCTTTGAGCCAGGCAGAGCTTTTGCCGAGCTTAACAAGAGCTATTGTGGCTCTCGGGCTTGCGCCCATTTCTATATGCCTGTGCTCCCTAGTTGCTCTCACAAGATCCGCTGTATATTCGCACACCCTCCTGTCGATGTATGTTTTTTCGGCCTCGTTCCGCGCCTTTTCTATAGTTTCCTTGTCCAATACGGGCTTGAGCGCGTCCGTTCTTCTTCTGCGTGTGGCAGTCATTGCTATCTCGACCTCGCTGTCCTTTCCGGGATAGCCAAGCGACATCGAGGCTATGAATCTGTCCATCTGCGGTATTGGCAGGGGCTGTGTGCCCGTGCCGTAGGGATTGAGCGTGGCTATTACCCAGAACGGCTCGGGGACCTTCCTTGTTACGCCCTCTACGCTCACCTGCTTTTCCTCCATGACCTCCAGAAGCGCAGACTGTGTTTTGGGCGAGGTCCTATTTATCTCGTCCGCAAGCAGAAGATTGCAGAATACCGCGCCCTCCTGATACACAAATTTTTCAATATCCTTCCTGTATATTGAAAAGCCCGTCAGATCGGACGGCATAACATCGGGTGTGAACTGCACTCTCCTGCTCTGCACATTCATAGTGCGCGCCAATGCCGCGGCAAGCGTGGTCTTTCCCACTCCGGGATAGTCCTCCAGAAGTATATGACCGTCTGCTATAAACGCCGTCACGGCCTCCCTTATTATTTCCTCCTTGCCGAGTATAACGCTGTTTATTATGTCTGTCATTTCGTTTATTTTATCTCTGCACATATCCATTTCCTCCGCGAGCATTTACTGCAGTATATTTTATCACTTGAAGCTGACTTTAAGTCAATAAAAAATACACCGAATATTTTTAAATATTTCTTAATATTATGATACAACTTATTGCTCTCAAATGCAAGAAATTTGACCCTAAGCGCTATTTTATAAAAAATTGTTAGCACTCTTTTAAAATGAGTGCTAAAAAACACTTGACATTTTCAAACTTGTATGTATAATTATATATAGGAGAATGCAATTTTATTTTTTATTAAGGAGATGTTTGTAATGGAAAAAGGCAATTTATCTATCAACAGTGAAAATATTTTCCCCATAATCAAGAAATGGCTTTATTCTGATACCGATATATTTTTAAGAGAGCTTGTCAGCAACGGCTGCGATGCCATAGCCAAGCTTAAAAAGCTTGACGCAATGGGCGAGTTCAAGCTTGACAAGGACGAAAAGCTCAAGGTCACAGTAAGGCTTGACGAAAAGGCAAAGACTATACAGGTCATAGACAACGGCATAGGCATGACGGCTGAGGAGATAAAGAAATTTATCACCGAGATTGCTTTTTCGGGCGCTACGGACTTTATAACAAAGTATCAGGATCAGTTTGAAAACGGCAACGATATAATAGGTCACTTCGGTCTGGGCTTCTATTCGTCATTTATGGCGGCGGATAAGGTGCAGATAGATTCAAAGAGCTATATTGCCGATTCTCAGAGCGCAAGGTGGGTGTGCGACGGCGGTATAGAGTATGAGCTTGACGAGAGCGACAGACTCAACAGAGGCACTGCCGTTACACTTTATATAAGCGATGAGCACAAGGAATTTTTAAACGGCTGGAAGATAAAGGAAATACTTGCGAAGTACTGTGCCTTCATGCCCGTTGAGATATACTTTGAGGACGCTTCAAAGAAGGATGACGAGCAGGAGGATAAGCCCGTGAACACCACCGAACCCCTTTGGCTCAAAAAGCCCAAGGACTGCACGGACGAGGAGTACAAGAGCTTCTATCACAATGTATTCACGGATTTCAACGATCCGCTTTTCTGGATACACCTCAATATGGATTATCCCTTCAGATTAAAGGGCATACTCTATTTCCCCAAGCTCAAGCACGAGCTGGAGTCCATCGAGGGACAGGTAAAGCTTTATAACAATCAGGTGTTCATAGCCGATAATCTTAAGGAGGTCATCCCCGAGTTCCTTCTTCTTTTAAAGGGAACCATAGACTGTCCCGACCTTCCGCTGAATGTCAGCAGGAGCTTTTTGCAGAATGACGGCTATGTAACAAAGATGAGCAAGTATATCACCAAGAAGGTTGCGGATAAGCTCAACTCTATGTTCAAAAAGTCCAGAGAGGAATACGAGAAGTATTGGGAGGACATAAGCCCCTTCATTAAATACGGCGCTATGCGCGAGCATGATTTCCATGAGAAGATAAAGGACAGCCTTCTTTTCAGGACTACGGACGGAAAGTATGTCACCTTAAGCGAATACACCGACACCAACAAGTCCAAGGCCGAGAACAAGGTGTTCTATGTATCCGATGTAAAACAGCAGGCGCAGTATATAAAGATGTTCAACGATGAGGGCATGGATGCCGTTGTTCTCGACACAAGGCTTGATATCCCCTATGTAAGCTTCCTTGAGGCATACAGCGGCGGAGTAAGCTTTGAGAGGATAGACTCTGCGGTTTCGGAAATGCTCAAGTCCGACAGCGATACCGATATAGACAAGGAGGCTCTTGAAAGCAAGTTCAAGTCGGCTCTCGGCAAGGATGAGCTTAAGCTTAAGGTCGAAAACCTCAAGTCCGATGAGGTCTCCGCAATGATAGAGCTCAGCGAGCAGAGCAGGAGAATGCAGGAAATGTCCGTAATGTACGGCATGGACAGTGCAAATATTCCAAGCGATGAAACACTTGTGCTCAATGCGGGAAATAATGTTGTGAAGCTTCTTCTGTCCATGGACGAGAGCAGAAAAGAGGAGTCGGATATGCTCTGCAGGCAGATATACGACCTTGCCGTGATGAGCCATCAGCCCCTTTCGCGCGAGGCTATGACGGAATTTATAGCAAGAAGCAACAAAATAATGGAGCTTCTGGCAGAAAAATAATAGCTTCCGACACTTGAAAATATCGGCGCAGTCGTGTATACTGTAATAGAAGAGTTAAAAAAATTTCGGCTGATGTACAACAGCCCGGATTTATGTGTAACATATTTTTATTTTAAAAATTATTAAGAGGTGTTGTAATATGGATAATATGAGAATTATGCCGATTTTATTGCTTGAGGAAATAGTTCCCTTTCCAAAATGCAGCTACACGATAAGTATAGATGACGAGGAATATATAGAGGCTGTAAAAACGGCTATGGGCGCAGACAGCTATATCATGCTTGTCAATGCCAAGGATTATTCAAGAGGCATTACCGAGAACAATATATTCAGGATAGGTACTGCCGCAAAGATAAAAAATGCCATGAGAGGACTTGACGGCGGAGTAAAGCTTTCCGTTGTCTGCATAGAGAGGGCTTATATCGACAGCGTTCAGAAGAGCTCCGACTATTCTCTCTGCCAGATAGAGAGTATGGTGGAAATAAACACTGCCGATGAAATGAAGTCGTCCGCCTCCGTGGATGTGCTCAAGGACCTTTTTGCAAAGTACAGAGGGGCAGTACCCCTCATTCAGCCCGCCCTTGTAAACGACATAAAGAAGACAACGGATCTGGGAGTGCTCTGCGATAAGCTCTGCGACAGGCTCGTTCAGGGCTTTGAGGATAAGCGCTCCGCTCTCGAGGAGACCGACATATATGAAAGGGCTTTACTTACCATTGCTTTGCTTGAAAAGGAAATACAAAGAGCCAATGTCAAGAACGACATTATGCTTAAGGCAAAGGAAAATATAGACGAAGCTCAGAAGGAATACTTCCTCAGAGAGGAGCTTAGAGCCATAAACGAGGAGCTCGGCGACAAGAGCGGTACGGGCGAGGAAATACAGGCCTACAGAGAAAAAATGAAAACTCTCGATATGCCCGATTACGCCGTTGAAAAGCTCGAAAAGGAGTTCAAGAGACTTCAGAGGGCAGGGCAGAGCTCTGCGGAGGGTTCAGTTATAAGAGATTATATAGACAATGTTCTTTCGCTCCCGTGGGGCATAATGACAAAGGAAAACACCTCCGTCAAGAAGGCGGAGCAGGTGCTCGATAAGGATCACTACGGACTTGAAAAGGTGAAGGAAAGGATAGTCGAATACCTTGCCGTAAGGCTCAAGGTAGACAATCCCAATGCGCCCATACTCTGTCTTGTAGGACCTCCGGGCGTGGGCAAGACCTCCATAGCGCGCTCCATTGCAAGGGCTCTAGGCAGGAAATATGTCAGGATGAGCCTTGGAGGCATAAGCGATGAGGCGGAGATAAGAGGCCACAGAAGAACATACTTAGGCTCTATGCCCGGCAGGATAATAAATGCCATAAAGCAGGCAGGCTCTTCAAATCCGCTTATACTTCTTGACGAGATAGACAAGATAGGTAAGGACTACAAGGGCGATCCCTCGGCGGCATTTCTGGAGGTGCTCGACGGCGAACAGAATGTCAATTTCAGGGATAACTACATCGAGATGCCCTACGATCTGAGCCATTGCCTCTTCCTTTGCACGGCAAACAGCCTTGATACCATACCTGCTCCTTTGAGGGACAGACTTGAGATCGTGGAGCTTTCAAGCTACACCGCAGAGGAAAAATATCACATCGCGGCAGGCTATCTTGTGCCCAAACAGCTTGAAGCCAACGGACTTACGAAGGCTCAGCTCAAGTTCAGAAAGGACGCTTTGGACGCAATAATTGACGGCTACACCAGAGAGGCAGGCGTGAGAAGTCTTGAAAGAATGATAGGCAAGGTATGCCGTAAGGTCGTAAAACAGCAGGATGACGAGAGCAAGGCGGTCATCGTCACAAAGAAAAATCTTCATGAATTTCTCGGCAAGCGACTGTTTATGCCCGAAACAATAAATGCGCATGACGAGGTGGGCGTATGCAAGGGTCTTGCATGGACTACCGTCGGCGGAACTACTCTTGATGTCGAGGTCAATATTTTAAAGGGCAGCGGCAACTTCAAGATAACGGGCAATGTCGGCAAGGTCATGGAAGAAAGCTATAATGCCGCTCTCAGCTACATCAGAGCCAATGCCGAGGAGCTGGGCGTGAATATAGATTTTGACAATACCGATGTGCATATCCATATCCCCGAGGGCGCAACACCTAAGGACGGCCCCTCAGCAGGCATAACTATGGCTACCGCTATGGTCTCCGCCATGACCAGCACCCCCGTAAGAGCCGATATAGCCATGACGGGCGAGATAAGCATAAGGGGCAAGGTAATGCCCATAGGCGGACTTAAGGAAAAGGTGCTTGCCGCCAAGAGAGCAGGCGTTAAAAAGGTGATCATACCCGTTGAAAACGCTCCCGATCTTGAGGAAATACCCGAATACGGCAAGGCAAATATGGAATTTGTCCTCGCCTCTAAGATGAACGATGTGCTTTCAAATAGCCTTATAAAGTAATATATTTATAAAAACAGAGCCGAAAGGCTCTGTTTTTGCATGGACGAGCGCAGCTCCCCGCTTGTTGGTTATATAGAGCCCCTTGCAGGGAACAGCATACCCCCTTGCTGGCTTCGTATATATAACCTCACGGTGACGATAGTGCGGGGACAGCTCCGCTTGTTGGCTGCATGTCGGCTGCCTCACGGTAACTCCGGTGCGGGGACTGTCCCGAGATCACTGTTGTCTGCTTTTTGCTTGGGTAGTTTTATTGCTGAGAACAGTCAATAAGGCTTGTATCCGCCGGGACTGTCCCCATTACGTTATTCTTGCGTTTTACATTATGTTATCCATTCGTTTTGTGGACTGTCCCCAATACCTTTTCATCAGCTTTGGAAACACCCTAAAACTGACATAAAACCACTGCCCTTGCCTGTAGGGGCGAGCATTGCTCGCCCGAAATTACCCAGTCGAAGCGACCCCGCTTATTGTAAATCTGTATTGCCTTTGCCGTAGGGGCGAGCATTGCTCGCCCGCGGGAGAGCACAGCTCTCCCCTACAACGAAAGGTAGTGTAAAGCTTGAAACAAGGCGAAATATTGACAGTCTGTACAAACCCATGTAGGGGCGGGCATTGTGTCAAGTAGCACATGGTTTACAAATTGTACAAGCACATCCTTTACACTTTTGCTGTTGTTCAGTATCATTA
>CANROO010000094.1 GCA_947632235.1 uncultured Clostridia bacterium | reverse complement strand
CATTGTTCCGCCGAGATTGTCTATATTCTTCTGGTCGGGCATAAGGTCTATAACGGGATTTGTGGTGTCGGGATCTCTCTCCGTGGTATGAGCGTCCTTAAGCCCAAGGACATTGCGCGCGTATTCTATGACAGCGCAGTGCATGCCGAGGCATATGCCGAGCATGGGTATTTTGTTCTCCCTTGCGTAGGCGACTGCCTGTATCTTGCCTTCAACGCCCCTTGTGCCGAAGCCTCCGGGTATTACCATACCGTCAACGCCCTTAAGAAGCTCCTTGGCCGATTTTTCTTCTATCTCCTCGGAATCTACCCAGCGCAGTCTTATGTGCGCTCCGCTGTGTATGCCGGCATGGTTGAGACTTTCTACTATTGAAAGATAAGCGTCATGCAGGGCGACATATTTGCCCACAATGGCTATCTCGACCGTGTTTATGAGTCTCTTTTCCTTGGCGACAACATCCTCCCAGTCGGAAAGGTCGGGCTTTACGCACTCCATATTGAGCTTACGGCATATGATGTCCGCAAGGTGCTCCTTTTCCATAAGAAGGGGGACCTCATAGAGTGAGTCGCAGTCTATATTTTCAATTATGCAGTCCCTGTCCACATTACAGAACATGGATATCTTGTCCTTGGCCTCGTCCGTAATGGGATATTCCGTCCTGCACACCACCACATCGGGCTGTATACCTATGGAGCGGAGCTGATTAACGGAATTCTGCGTGGGCTTGGTCTTCATTTCCTTGCTCTTTGAAAGATATATCATAAGAGTGACATGTATATAAGCCACATTCTCCGCGCCCACATCCGACTTGACCTGCCTTATGGCCTCAATAAAGGGGCTGGACTCTATATCGCCCACCGTTCCGCCTATCTCGGTGATAACAAAGTCCACATCTCCGCTGCCTGCGGCATAGACCTTTTCCTTAATGGCGTTTGTGATATGGGGTATCACCTGAACGGTAGCGCCGAGATACTCGCCCTTGCGCTCCTTGTTGAGCACGGACCAGTATATCTTGCCCGTTGTTATGTTGCTGTTTACGGTAAGGCTTTCATCAATAAAGCGCTCGTAATGTCCCAGATCCAGATCGGTCTCCGTGCCGTCATCGGTCACGAACACCTCGCCGTGCTGATACGGACTCATTGTACCGGGATCTATATTTACATACGGGTCAAACTTCTGTATGGTCACCTTGAAGCCTCTTGCCTTCAGAAGCCTTCCTATGGAAGCAGCCGTTATTCCCTTGCCTAAGCCCGACACAACGCCGCCTGTAACGAATATGTATTTCATATTGGCACCTCATAAAATATGTGATAAGTATTTTCAAAAACTCCTATAATTATACAATATAAAACCGCTTCCGTCAATATACAACTTACTTAATATAATTCAGAAAAACACATCAAAAAGCTTAACCAAGTAAGCACAGATAGCCTGCGGCAAATATTCTGTCGCTTTCCATAAGCTCTGTGTATATCTCATAGTTCATGGCGGAAACCGTAGGCCCGTCAAGCTTATAAGTGACATTTAGCTTATATTCCGCCTGATACCTGCCTATATTTCTGGCAACCGTATTTTCACTGTCTATCTTGAAGCCCAGAAACTTGAGCGCCGCAATGACATTCTCGCTGTCGAGGCTGTCGTTTTCGGAAACGAAAAGCACCTTGTCAACGCTCACATCGGGCGTGATGCCCACTCCGTTTATTTTCTTGCCGTAGCGCGAGGAATATTCGAGAGTGGTCATTTTGACAACGCCTATGTCGTCAAAGGACATAACGCTCTGCATAACGCCCTTGCCGTAGGTCTGCTCGCCCACTATCTTTGCCGCTCCGCTGTCCTGCATGGCAGAGGCCACTATTTCCGCAGCCGATGCCGTCATACCGTCTACGAGCACAACACATTTTTCATAGGGCTTTACCTTAAGGTCCGAATTGTAGTTTGTGAGAGAACCCTTTTTATCCCTTGTGGATATTATAAGGCCGTTAGGCACTATCTGCCTTGCTACGGCTATGGCCTCCTCCACATAACCGCCCGTGTTGCCTCTTAAGTCAAGTATGAGCCTCTTTTTGCCTGCTGCCCTGAAGTCATTGAGCGCCCTTGAAAACTCCGAAGCGGTGTTGCTTGTAAACGTGCTTATGCCTATATATCCCACGCTATCGTCCGCAAACTTCTGCTTCTTTGTGTTGAAGATGCTCATGTCGTTTACGGCGTTTACGGAATGGAGCTCAAAGCGGACAAGGTTTACGGAATATTCCTTTATAAGCTCGCCCCGTGATATAAGCATTGTTATGCTTTCGGCAACATCGGAGGTAGTGGACTTGAAAAACTCCTCCTCGCCTATGGCGTAGGATGTCACGCCCTTTATGGCCCTTATGGTGTCACCCTCTCTTATGCCGTCCTGATAGGCTCTGGAGCCCTTAGGCACGGAGCTTACAACGGGATAGCCTCCGCCCGAAAGGTCGCACTCGAACTCGGGAGCATACCACACAGTCTTTTCGGACTCCTTCACAAGCTCATATTCCTCGGGCGTGAGATAGTCGCTGTAATCATCAAGCTCGCCCACTACCGCCCTTATGGCAGCATGTATGAGAGACTCTGTGCTCACATCCTCGCCCACATAGTTGGACTTTATATATTTTATTATTTCCCCGAAATATGCCCCCGCAGTCTCCGACTGCTCGTCAACAGACATATTGCTCATATCCTCCGCCCAAGCGGTGGAGGTAAGGAGCATAAGGGCTGATAAGAACAAAGCCGCCGCCTTTTTCAAATCGTCACCTTCTTTTTTTCATATACATTAACCCTTTAATACCTTTGAATTTTTGGCTATATAGTCAACCGCCGAAATGACCGCAAGCGCAAGGCTTGCATATATGAGCACATAGCTCAGTGCAGTAAAGAATTTATTGTCTATATTGAGCAGAAGCACAATAAGCATGGCCATCTGGCTGACCGTCTTGAATTTTCCCCAGAAGCCTGCGGCTATCACTATATCCTGCTCTGCGGCAAGCGTTCTGAAGCCCGTTATTATAAACTCTCTGGCTATTATAACTATAACGACAACACTCGGGAGCGCCACAACGGCATCCTCCATGCCTATGAGCGCTATCATGGCGGAGCACACAAGGAGCTTGTCCGCAAGGGGATCCATAAACTTGCCGAAATTTGTGACAAGATCGTACTTCCTTGCAATATGTCCGTCCAGATAGTCCGTAAACGATGCTATGCAGAAAAGCGCAAGAGCGATATATCTGCCCGTGCTTCCCTCAAAGAAAAGCAGAAAAAAGAGAAAAAACGGTATCATTATCATTCTCATGACCGTAAGCTTGTTTGGTAAATTCATTTTACATCCGCCCTTTCTCCTATCAGGTCGTAATCGCCCGACTCGGTAATTTTGATACTGCAGAAATCCCCTGCCATAAGCTCGTCATCGGAGGCAAAGAACACAAAGCCGTCTATCTCATAGCAGTCTCTGTAGCTTCTGGCGCAGTATATATTGTCCTCATTTTCAAGCCTGCCCTCTACTATGACCTCAAGCATCCTGCCTATCTGTCTTTTACAGCATTCCGCCGAAATATCAGTCTGGAGCCTCATAAGTATGTCGCGCCTTTTCTGCTTTATCTCCTCCGGTATCTGACCCTCCATTTTTTCTGCCGGCGTACCGTCCTCGGGAGAATAAGCAAACACTCCGAGCCTGTCAAATTTAATATCCCTTATAAAACCGCAGAGGTCGTTGAACTCCTTTTCGCTCTCCGTGGGAAAGCCTGCAATGAGAGTTGTTCTTATACATATATCGGGCATAGCCGCCCTGAGCGAGGCTGTTATCTTTCTGAGCCCCTCCTTACTGCTCCTGCGTCCCATGAGCTTGAGTATCCTGTCCTCGCTGTGCTGTATGGGCATGTCTATGTAGTGCAGTACCTTTGGATTGGCGGCCATTTCGCGTATGAGGCCCTCCGTTATGTTTTCGGGATAACAGTAAAGTATCCTTATCCACCTTATATCCTCTATACGGCTAAGCTCCCTCAAAAGTCTGTCAAGGCAGGGCCTGCCGTATATGTCCCTGCCGTAGAGCGAGGTGTCCTGAGCTATGAGTATGAGCTCACGCACGCCCTTTGAGGCAAGTATCTCCGCCTCCTTAACAAGGGATTCCATTGTCCTTGAACGATAGCGTCCGCGGAGCGAGGGAATGGTGCAGTAGGTGCAGTGATTGTCACAGCCCTCGGCTATCTTTAAATAGCTGAAGCCTCCGGCGGAGGTTATTATCCTCTTATAGCTGTTGTCGGGATTGAGCAGATTGTTGTTGTCGGTTATGAGCCTTACCTGCTTCTCGCCGTCCAGAAGGCGCTTTATTACCTCGCCTATGCGCTCAAAATCGCCCGTGCCCACAACTGCATCGACCTCGGGCAGGGCGGAAAAAATTTCATCCTTATATCTCTGCGCCATACATCCCGTGACTATAAGCGCCCTGCAGCTGCCCTCTCTTTTGTACTCCGCCATATCCAGTATCTTGTCTATGGCCTCCTGATTTGCTTCCATTATAAAACCGCAGCTGTTTATTATAATAATATCGGCCTCGCTGTCGTCATGCGTTATGGTATAGCCCTCTTCGTCAATAAGTCCCAGCATTATTTCACTGTCTATCAGGTTTTTGTCGCAGCCAAGCGACACAAAGCTAATTTTTGCACTCATAAGATCTCCTAAGCATTTATTGACGGAACATATCCGCCTATATACAGTATAACACCAAATACACCGTATTGACAATTTATTTTTTGTGTTTAAAGCTTAAATTTTCTTTAAGACATGTATCATGCCTTATTTACCCTCTGTTCAAGCTCAGAATAAAAGGCAGGCATTTTTTTCTTGAGACTGCAGGGTCTGAAATCGGCATCCACAAAGCAGTGGTCGCTTGCTCCGCTGACCCTCTGCTCTCCCGTCACGCTGTCGTATACGGTATAGCAAAAGCTGAGCTTTACAGGCGTAAGCCTTGTTATGCCCACCTCTATCCTCACTCTGTCGCCGTATTTTGCGCCCGATCTGTACTGAGCGCTCACGGCAATGACGGGTATCATTACGCCCGATGCCTCAATATCGCAGTAGTTATAGCCCATCTGCGCCATGTAATATGTCCTTGCCTCCTCGAACCAGCGCAGATAGTTGGAATGATGCACTATCCCCATTCTGTCGGTCTCATAATACTGCACATCTCTCATATAATCATTCATTCTTATTCTCCTCAACTATGCTTTTTATTTCTTCAGTGGCTCTTTCCCTGTCGCTCTCGGTCTCATTATACTCCGAGCCCTCGTGTATGTCAAAACCGCACACGCTCTCATAGGGACAATAACGGCAGGCAGATACGCCCCTGCGGAGCGCAGGCGATGCGGATATCCTTCCCTTAGCCATTTCTCCGCCCTCAGACCTTGCTTTTATAACGGCGTAATCCATTATTACTTTAAGCTCATCGGAGGTCAGCGCCAGACTGTCCCTTTCCAGTATATCGCGCGCGCCGGGTTTTCTGCCCCTCTGCACAAGTACGGGGCTCAGCTTTCCTTCAAGCGCTTCGTCATATATTCCGCGCATTGCCATACGGCTGAGGATATAGTCCTGAGTGTCCTCGTCTCCGCCGTCCTTGTCGTCAAGGGCAGGCTCGTTCACCTCAAAGTAGAACATACCCGCGGGCAGGACATCGCCCGAGGCGCACAGAGCGTTCATATACATAACGAGCTGGAGCTGAAGACCGCTGTAAATTTCGGTTATATCGGGCTTCTTGGCGGAGCTTTTGTAGTCCACTATCCTCACATACACCCTGCCGTCCTCGGAGAGCATTTTGTCCACTCTGTCTATAACGCCGTTTATTTTGAGTATTTTTCCGCCGTCAAGCTCTATTTCAAGCGCAGGGAGCCTTCTGCCGTCACCGAAGCCTATTTCGAAATATTCGGGTCTGAACCGTCCCGACCTTATATGCTCCATGCTCGCCCAAAGCGAAAGCTTGACTGCGTCCGCAAGCTTTCCCAGCACTGCCGAATTTCTGTTGGTCTCATACACATCGCTGCCGAACTCCGAGGCAACCTCCGCAATGTGCTTATCCACAAAGCTGTCTGCATATTCCCTGTCGGCATCCTCCCAGCCTTTTCCTTCCTTTTTAAGGCTCAGCGAAAACATTTCAAGCAGTCTGTGCGCTATTATTCCTGCGTCCGTATTCTTCAGGCCGTAAACATCCCTTTCCCTCGCCCTTACAACATAGTCCATATAAAATCTGAAGGGACAGTCTGCGAAGTCCTCAAGCTTTGAAACGCTGAGTGTATTTACGGTGCTTTCCCACAGAACGGGCAGGAGCTCGTCCTTCAGATATTCGGGGGTTATTCTGCTCAGAAGTCCCCTCTTTACAGCCTCAAGCTTAGGGGCATATTTTTCATTATGGCTGTAATGGGCGTAGAGCCTGCGTGCAAGCTCACTGTCCTCGCCCTTTGATATAAGCCTTATGAGCATATCGAAGCCGTAGTCGCCCATGAGCATATCCTCGTTTTCCCCTGCTGTATTCTCCGATGCATGCGGAAAAAGCTCGCTCACCCTCCGCACAACGGACGAGGGCAGAAGCTTCTCGCTCCTCAGTGATGACGAGGGATAACTTATAACAAGAAGCTCTGTCGGCTTTATTATGTTGGCATACAGGCCCATAAGTCCCTTATTTGTCTTGAAAACGGACGAAGGCGAAAGCTCAACGCCCTTTTTTGCAAGCGCCTGCTTTTCGCTTTCCGTAAATACGCCCTTTTCGTCAAGCAGGGGCGGTATATTGCCCTCGTTTGCTCCGAGTATGAACATTGCCTTTATGTCATGGAGCCTTGTTCTTTCAATGTCTCCCGTGGTTATGTAGTCCTGCGTGGGCGGAGCTATGCCCACCGTAGAGGCGCTTAGGCCTGCTGAAATGATCTTTGAATATTCCTTCAGCGTTACCTTCTCATCGCCCAGTATCTCCGACATCTTGTCCATTACGGAGAGTATTTCGTCCCACACTCCCTCGTAATAGACCGCCTTCATCCTTTCGCCCTTTTTCTCGGCTGAATTTATGGCGTCCTCAAGCCTTTCCTTTATACCGCAGTTTATGATAATATCAAAAAGCTTCTCCGTTATAAGCCTTATTTTAGCCTTTTTGGACGGCGTGAAATTATCCTTAAGGGGCGAAAGTATCTCAAACAGGGTGTCCCTTGCCGTTATTATATCCTCCTTTTCGGGGCGGAGAGCGTCATTTTCGTCCCTCTTGAAGCCGTATTTCCATTCCTCATGCCATTTATAGCGGTTTATGCCGTTTGATACGGCATAGTTTTCAAGCCTGAACACAGCCTCCTGCGAGAGCGGTGTATAGCCCGTCTTTAAAAATCTGAAAACATCGCCGTTGTCCCAGCCGAAGGCGACTGTATCCACAGCCGAAATAACGAACGAAACAAGGGGATGAGATAAAATATCCCTTCTGGCGTCGGGAAAATCCGGTATGCCCGATTTTCTGAAAGCCAAGCTCAAGGGCACATCATAGCCTGCACTGCCCGTTATTACGGCTATATCCCTGTATCTGTAACCTCTTTCGCTCACAAGCGAGCATATCTCGGAGCATACCCGGTCCGTCTCGCTGTACATATCGCCGAATTTATACAGCCTTACGCTTCTGTCATCTCCGCCATAGGGCTTGGCGCTCTGCCTGAAATAATTATCCCTGAGATATTTGAGCGCAGGAGCGTAATTTTTTTTCACCTCCGTGCATAAAACGGGCTTTTCTATTTTAATATTGTTTTCCCTCGCGAGCAGTGTGAGAGCATTTACCGCCCTTTTGACCTCATATTCCCTGTCGGACGGGTCGATACTGCCGTAGCTTATGCTGTCGGAGCCTATGCCGAATACAACGCTTACCCTCCTGCAGTGCTTCATAAGCTCCTCTATTATCCTGTTTTCCTGCGGTGTGAAGCTCTTGAAGCCGTCTATCCACACCTCGCTGTCCTTCACTGCTGAGTCCGCTATAAGCCCGGGCAGGCAGTCAAGCGCGCCGTCACCTGCCAGATATTCATTTGCCATATACTCGGTATAGCGCCTGTATATGGCACAAATATCCCTGAGCTTCTGCCCTGCGCCCGTGTTTTTTTCTTCCTCTGCAAGCTCCTCGAGCCTCTCGCACGAAACGCCGTACTGCATAAGCTCCGTGACCGTGTCGCCTATGCTCTGCGCAAAGCCCTGCCTGTCGGCCGCACTGCCGTAAAAAGCCAGCTTACCGCGCATTTCAAGTATTATTTTCTTAATGAGCATGGCACGCCCTGCGCTGTCGAGCATTACCCTTCCGCCCGTGCCGAGGGATGAAATGACAAAATACGCCAGATGATTGAAGCCCAGCACATTTATATTTACAAAGGAGGCCTTTTTGCGCAGAAGATTTTTTTCGGACTCCAGCGTAAACTGCTCGGGCACAATATAAAAAAGTCTTTTGTGTATACCGCTTTCGCGCGCTATTTCGTCCGTACACAGGCTTGTCTTGCCCGTTCCGCTTTCTCCGAATATATATCTGAGGCTCATAAAAAATTTCTCCTTGACTTCAAAAATATGACTCTTCATTAATTATATCACAAATATAACATAAATTCACTCAAAATATAATATAATTAAAACAAAAGGCAGGTGAAAAAAGTGTCGTCCAAAATTTTTGTGATAAAATTAAAGGATATAATAAGGACAGCTGTGCTTGCGCTTATAGGCATTATCATAATAGTGGGCGTGATAGCCTTTTTCGGCGGTGAGGGCAAAGGAAAATATAAGGAGGGTACATATTATTCGCAGATAATACTGCAGGGCAAGCCCGTGGAGCTTTGCGTGAGTGTGGACAAAAACGAGATACTGAGCATTTCGCTCGATGATCTCAGCGAAACGCAGGAGGTCTTTTATCCCGCGTTTTCTGAATGTATAGAGGACATAGCCTCACAGGTGGTGGCGATGCAGTCCACCGACATAGAGCTTGAAAAAAATTACGAGGTGACGGGCAGTATATTGCTCGATGCCGTTGATAACGCGCTGAAGCAGGCGGAGAGGTGAAAACTTCACTCTTGCCTCCCCTGCTTGCAGAGGAGGAGTCATTTCAAACAAAGCTCGCTTTGCGCCGAAATGGCGTCAGGGTGCAGGACTTGCTTGCAAGTCTTGCTGAAATATTATTAATTTTCAAAAAACGCAGGCTGAAATTTTCCTACAACCTGCGTTTTTTGTATGTCCAAAATGTTTTTGCTTATATTGCCTTTGGCTTTGTGCTATAATGGGAGCAGGGATAGGCGAGAGCCTTGATCTCACAAAGGGAGCAATTTAATGCGGTTGTCCCTCCTCTTAATATGATTTCAAAGGTTTGATGCCTATGCTGTAGGATAAAAATGTTTGGGATTCTATGAAAGGGGGAATAGTATGTATTATGAAAGATTATTTGAAGCTTATGCTTTTTCTGATGACATGTCAGAACATATTGACTTTGATTTGTCTTATTCTCTACATATTAAAATAACCGCTTTCAGTACTTCCAAAATGTACTGACCCCAAAAAGTTAGACAAAAAACTAATTAAGCGACTACAAAGGATTGAAGCCTGTATTGCACG
>CANROO010000093.1 GCA_947632235.1 uncultured Clostridia bacterium | reverse complement strand
CCAGTTTCCCGGAGCTATCCTTCAGTATAGGGCAGGTTGCCCACGCGTTACTCACCCGTCCGCCGCTAATCCACAAACCTTCGTTCCGAAGAACTCCGCTTTGTTTCATCGCTCGACTTGCATGTGTTAGGCACGCCGCCAGCGTTCATCCTGAGCCAGGATCAAACTCTCATTTTAAAGTTTCCAGCTCTTTCTTAGCTGACTGTTCGCTTTTTTTGGTTGTTTCCCTCAACCTGTATACAGACATACTTATTAAGTATTTAATTCTATATACCTTTTTGAATTGATTGGGATTGAGTATATTTTTCGTCAAGTTATTCAGTTTTCAATGTGCTGTGTCCCCGCTGTTCTCTGCGACAGCTTATTCAGTATATCACATCTTTTTTTCAGTGTCAAGAAGTTTCTGATATTTTTTTATGAATTTTTTTAATTCGACCATATTTTCCGACAGAGTTGCTAAATCACACATAATGTGCTATAATTACATATGAATGATACAAACGGACAAAAATATACTTCATAAAAAATTTACACGGAGAGCAGCTATGAAAACAAGGTCAATAAATGCATTAAAATGGATATACAAATACACGGGCAGACAGCTTTGGTGGGTAGCCTTCCTTTCTGTTGTGACAGGCGCAATATCACTGGGCTTTATATGGCTTGCACTTGTTTCAAGGCAGGTAATAGATATTGCTACGGGCGCAATGGAAGGCAACATATGGTTTGCCGTATTTAAAATAGTAATGATAATAATACTCCAGGGCGTGCTCAATATATTCTACTGCAACATACTCATAAGAGCAGTGGGTAAAATAGACATAAAGATGAAGCAGGGTCTTTTCAATTCGCTCCTGAACAAAAAATGGCCGAGCATAAACGAATATCATTCGGGAGAGCTTCTTAACCGCTTTACATCCGATGTGGATATTATAATAGATGGGATAGTGTCTATAGTGCCGAGCGGAATAGCCTTGGGAACAAGGCTTATAGCAGGTCTTGCGGTGCTTTTTACCATTGAGCCCAAGCTCACGCTCATAGTTGTGATATTCGGCATATTCATAGGCATTGCAAGCAAGATATACAGCAAGCACTTCAAGTATCTTCATAAGGCTCTTCAAAGCGCCAACGGCGTTGTGCGTTCATTCATACAGGAATGTATTGAAAATATAGTAGTTATAAAATCATTTGCCAACAACAGGATAGTTTCCGAAAGGCTTATGGACAAGCAGAAAAAGGCGCTCAAGCTCATGTATAAGAGGCAGACTGTAAGCAACATCGCTGATACGGGAGTGTATATACTCTTCACGGGCGGTTTTTATGCCGCGCTTGTGTGGGGCGCATTCAGAATAAGCACAGGCTCTCTGACATATGGTATGCTTACAGCATTTTTACAGATAATTGAACAGATAAAGGCTCCCATGAGAAACATGAGCGGACTTGTGCCTGCCTTTTATTCCATGATAGCCTCCTCCGAAAGGCTCATAGAGCTTGAAAGCATGGAAAATGAGGCTCATTCAGCCGACATCACCGATGCTTATGCACTCTATGACAAGCTTGAAAGCCTTAATTTTGAGGGTATAACATTTTCATATAAGGATGAAAATGTGCTTGAAAATGCAAGCACAATTATAAAAAAAGGCGATATCGCAGCCGTTGCGGGACCGTCCGGCATAGGAAAATCAACGCTTATGAAGCTTATACTTGCGCTCATAGAGCCGCAGCAGGGAGAAGTATACATTAAGCTTAAGGACGGAAGCAAAATACCTGCGGACAGCTCGTGCAGGTGCCTTTACGCATATGTGCCCCAGGGCAACATGGTGCTTTCGGGAACGATAAGAGAAAACATAAGCTTCTGCCGTCCGGACGCCTCGGACGAGGATATAATAAGAGCCTCAAGGCTGGCAATGATATGGGACTTCATAGAAACACTCCCCGAAAAGCTCGATACGGTAATAGGCGAAAGAGGTCTGGGACTGAGCGAGGGACAGATACAAAGACTTGCAATAGCAAGGGCCTTCCTCTGCGATGCACCCATACTTCTGCTTGACGAGGCCACATCGGCGCTTGACGAGGGCACGGAAAAGGGACTGCTTGAAAACATACGCTCTCTTGAGGACAAGACCTGCATATTCATATCTCACAAGCACAGGACAATAGAAATGTGCGACAGGATAATAGTATTCAACAATAAAAGGCTTGAGGACTGCGGATTTGAGGAGCTTTCGGAAAGCTGGGAATAAAAGCTGTACACAAATTTTAATTAAATTTTCATAAATATATGCTGTAAAATTAAGAATGGTATTCTATAATTAAGATATAAAAAACTTTGCTGCAAAGGAGGAAAACAATATGGATTACAAAATACTTGTGGCAGATGATGACAAGGAAATATTAAACGCCATAGAAATATATCTTACAAATGAACAGATGACTGTGTACAAGGCGCAGAACGGAGAGGAGGCTCTCAAAATTCTCGAAGAGCACCCCGGCATACACCTTATAATAATGGATATAATGATGCCCAAAATGGACGGCATACAAGCCATACTCAAAATAAGGCAGGACAAGGAAATACCCATTATAGTGCTTTCGGCAAAGTCCGAGGACAAGGATATAGTGCTGGGTCTTAACATAGGCGCAGACGACTACATAACAAAGCCCTTTAACTTCCTTGAGCTTATTGCAAGGGTAAAATCAAACCTGAGAAGATACACCAAGTTCAGCAGCTTTCAGCAGACTAAGGACGAGCTTCTTATAAGAGGGCTTTATCTCAACAAGAAGACAAAGGAGGTCAAGCTTGACGACAAGCCTGTAAAGCTTACTCCCATAGAGTTCAAGATATTACAGCTCCTTATGGAAAATCCCGATGTTATATTTTCAATAGAAGAAATATATGAAAAGGTGTGGAACGAGCCGTTTATAAACAGCGAAAACACCGTTGCCGTACACATAAGGAGAATAAGAGAGAAAATAGAAGTAAACCCAAAGGAACCTATATATCTGAAGGTGGTGTGGGGTATTGGATACAAGATCTCAAAATAGGATAATCGCCATAGCGGGGCTTATAGCCATACTTCTGCTTGTTTCGGCGGCGGCTGTGGCCTGCTTTGAAAAAAAACTGAGCTTCAACGATGAAAATGTTTCCTATTTTAAAGACAGCGCGGAAATAAACAAAAATGTGATAAGATATGCCAAAAATCTTCAGAGATATTATATATACTACAACAAATTCGATATTGACCGCGCCACTTTAAAATTATCCGAAATAGACAACTATATTTCAACCGGAGAGATGACTCTGGAGCCGAGAAAATTCAGCGCAAGGATACAGCCCTTCAGTGACGGCAGGGAAGCAAGCGAAAACAGCAATGAGGGAATACTGACAGAAAATCCCGAATCGCTCTATAGCTTTGACATAGAGACATCCACAATAGACAGTCTTATAACAAGGCAGGCGGAGCTTAGCGATGCCATAAACAACTATAATTCAATAGAAAATTATCTGCTTACAAACGATGACTTCCACTATTCCATATACAGCAATGTGCTGTGCAGGGTCATAGCCACAAACACAAATGACTTCTATCAGGAGGGAAGCTACGAAACAATAAGCATAACAGACCCAATTTTTTCAATTAAGTTCAACAACGAGCTTCTGAACAGCTCCTTTACGGACAGAGGACTTAAGCTGGATATATCCATACCCGTGACCACATCCTCGGCCACCAAGCTTCAGATGCTCATATTGAAGGACGAGATAAGGTTCAACAAGGTGCTCTCTTCTCCCCTTCTGCCTCTTTGTCTTATTGCCGCCGCGGCTCTTATAGCGTCTTATCTGTATCTCTATCAGGACGAGCAGACAAAGATGATACTAAAGGAGCTCTGCAGGCAATACAGCAGGATACCCTTTGTTTTTACGGTGCCTCTTGCTGTCATGCTCATTGCGGTGATAATAAAGCACAGCAGGATATATCACAATATGCTCACGGTAAGCATAGTAAACAACCGATATTTTGTGCTCATGGGCGCAATTATAATATCATGCTTTACAATGCTTTTCTTTTCATTGTTCCTAAGCAATATAATTATTATTTTCAAAAACCCCAGAGCGCTGTATAACTCGCCCTCCGTGAGGATATTTTCATCCGCCTTCAAGGACATACAGCTTGCTCTTAAGTCAAGGAGATATTTTCTGACGGGTCTTCTCATATTTCAGGCCATAATGATACTCTGGATAATAGGTATAATGTTCGTGGCGCTTTTAGGCGTGGACAACACTATAAAGACCCTTGCCGTGTACATCGTTTTGTCAACAGCCCTGCTTGTTTTCGGTATAATATTCAAGGCCATAGTTTCGGAAATAAAGCTCAGATATTATCTACAGGAGCTTGCGGACGGCAACATAGACACCATACCCATACAGACGGGCCCGTTCTCAAAGTCCATAAACAATATAAACAAGATAAATACGGGACTGCAGAAAAATGTAAACGAAATACTTAAAAGCGAGAGGCTCAAAACGGAGCTTATAACAAATGTTTCTCACGACCTCAAAACACCGCTGACATCCATAATAAGCTATGTTTCTCTTTTAAAGGGCATGGATAATAAAAACGATGTGGCCAAGGAATATATTTCCATAATAGACAACAAGGCCAAAAGGCTTAAGGTGCTTATAGATGACCTTTTTGAGGCTTCAAAGCTTTCAAGCGGACAGATGAAGCTTGACAAAATGTATTCGGACATAGTAGCGCTTTTGGATCAGGCAATGGGCGAGCTTTCATATAAGATAGAGGAATCGGGGATAGAGTTCATAGTTTCCACAAGCTCGGATTCCATACTTATAAACATTGACGGTCAGAAAATGTGGCGCGTGTTTGACAACCTTATAAACAACATACTCAAATATTCCGCAAAGGGCACCAGAGCCTATGTGGACATAAAGGAAGAAGAAAAGGCCGTAATAATAACCTTCAAGAACATAGCCAACTACAACATGGACTTTGAGGCAAACGAGCTTTTTGAAAGATTCAAAAGAGGCGATGCCTCGAGAACAACGGAGGGCTCGGGACTGGGACTTTCAATAGCCAAGAGCATCGTGGAGCTTCACGGAGGTATAATGAACATAACAACTGACGGCGATCTGTTCAAGATAACAATACTGCTTTCAAAGAAGTGATAAATGTTTGCATTATTGTCCGGGATATGTTATAATTATCGGCAGTATTTCTGACGGAGGTAAGCAAAATGGAGCGAAACGGCACTGTTTCCGAAAAAGAGCTTGAAAGACAAAAAGAATATATGACAAGGATGAAGGAGCTTAACGAAGGCTTCCTTGCCGAAAACGGCAGAAGGCGCAGGATGCACATAACCACCTTCGGCTGCCAGATGAACGCGCACGATTCCGAAAAGCTTGCAGGCATACTCAAGGAAATGGGCTATGAGGAAAGCGCAGAGGAAAAGGACGCTGATTTTATAATATACAACACCTGCTGTGTGAGAGAAAACGCCGAAAACAAGGTTTACGGCAATCTCGGCTATCTCAAAAACCGCAAGAAGCAAAACCCCGATATGCGCATAGCTCTGTGCGGATGCATGATGCAGCAGGAGAGCGTACTGCAGACCATAAAGGAAAAATACAAGCATGTGGACATAGTATTCGGCACATTCAATCTTTATAAGCTTGCCGAGCTTCTCTACATAAATATGACTACAAATTCACCCGTATTCGACATATGGAAGGAGCACGGCGAGATCGTGGAGGATCTGCCCTCCATAAGGCATTTCAAATACAAGGCAAGCGTAAATATAATGTTTGGCTGCGACAATTTCTGCTCCTACTGCATAGTGCCTTATGTAAGAGGCAGGGAAAGAAGCCGTTGTCCGCAGGATATATTAAACGAAATAAGGGCTCTTGCGATGGACGGCGTGAAGGAAGTGACACTTCTGGGGCAGAATGTGAACAGCTACGGCAAGGGACTTGACGAAAAAATAAGCTTTGCGGAGCTTCTGAGGCTTGTGAACGAGGTTGACGGCATAGAGAGAATAAGATTTATGACATCTCACCCCAAGGACTTAAGCGATGAGCTCATATATGCCATGAGGGACTGCAGTAAGGTATGTCATCACATTCATCTGCCCTTCCAGGCAGGAAACAACGAAATACTGAGAGTGATGAACAGGCATTACACAAAGGAATATTATCTGAGCCTGGTTGAAAAAATAAGGAAGGAAATACCCGATATATCGGTCACCACCGACATTATGGTAGGCTTCCCCGGAGAGGGCGAAAAAGAGATAGAGGACACTATAGACGTTATCAAAAAAGCCAAATTCAACAGCGCCTTTACATTCATTTATTCAAAGAGAACGGGCACTCCTGCAGCCGTGATGGAAAATCAGGTGAGCGAGGAGGACGCAAAGCGCAATTTCAACAAAGTGCTCGATGTTCTGAACGATGTAATATACGAGCAGAATAAATTAAAGGTCGGTAATGTATACAAGGTGCTTGCGGACGATGTGAGCGCAGGCGATGAAAGCTATATAACCGGCAGGCTTGACGACAACTCCCTTGTGCATTTCAAGGGCGACAGAAGCCTTCTCGGAAAAATATTTGATGTAAAAATAACCGACTGCAAAACATTCTATCTTATAGGTGAAAGGGTATGAAAATAAAAAGAGCCTTGATATTGCTTTTTGCAATGCTTTGCATTGCCGTAACGCCGGCACGTACGGACAGCGGTATAAGGGTGAGCGTAGACGGAAGGTACATAAGCTTTACGGACGCGGAGCCCATAATATATGACGGGCGGACAATGGTGCCCGTAAGAGCCGTGTTTGATGCCCTCGGCGCAGAGGTCGATTTCAATTCAAAGGGCGTTATAACGGGAAAAAAGGGGAACAGCACAGTTGAAATGTGCCTGGGAAACAAATACATCATATCAAACGGCATTCCCTCGGCTATGGACACCGTTCCCATAGTAATAAATTCAAGGGCGCTGGTGCCTGCAAGGTATATTGCCGAGAGCTTCGGCTATACCGTGGGCTGGGACAGTCAAAGCAAAACGGTAACGATAAATTCAAGAAGCTATGCTCCTGCGCCAGCCGTAAATACTCCGCAGACAAGAGACGAGGATGTAAGGCTCTGCTTCATAGATGTGGGTCAGGGCGACTGCACGCTTATAGAGGACAACGGGCACTATATGCTCATTGATGCAGGCGAAACGGAATACGGCAGTAAGGTCGTAAGCTATATAAAAAATATGGGCGTAAACTGTATCGACTATGTTATAGCCACTCATCCTCACTCTGATCACATAGGCGGACTGGACGATGTTATAAATACATTCGATGTCAAAAATGTTATAATAACAAGCGAGGAAGCGGTAACTGCAAGCTTTGAAAGCCTGCTGGACGCTCTTGAAAAGAGCAATGCGAACATAATAGAAGCAATGCCCGGAAAGAGCTATACTCTGGGACTTTCAACATTCAGGATAATAGCTCCGGCAGGACTTGACGACAATTCCAACAACAATTCCATAGCCATAAGACTCAGCTATAAGCAAAGCTCTGCCCTGCTCTGCGGTGACGCCGAAAAGGAGGAGGAGCTTTATATGGTAAAGAGCGGTGAAAATATAACAAGCGATGTGCTCAAGGTAAATCACCACGGAAGCTCGGGCTCAAGCTGTAATGAATTTCTTTACAAGGTAAAGCCGAAATATGCCGTGATATCCGTAGGAGAGGACAACAGCTACGGTCATCCGTCAATGAATGTGCTCTCGGCTCTGAACGCCGTGGGCGCAGAAATATACAGAACGGACTTAAACGGCAATGTGGTGGTATCGCTTACCGGAAACTCCGTGAATGTAAGCACCGAGAAAAACGAAGCGGACAAGAGAACGGAAAAGATGCTCAAAAATGTCGTGCTCAACACAAACAGCAAAAAGGTGCATCTGCCCGAGTGCGATTCCGCATCAAAAATGAACGCCAAGAACAAAAGGATATTTTCGGGAAGTGTTGAGGAGCTTATTGAAATGGGCTACAGCGCCTGCGGTTACTGCCGTCCGTTTTAGGGAGGAAATATGTACACCATAGACAGAATAGAGGAAAATACGGCTGTTATAACCGACGAAAACGAAGGCCGTATATATGTCCCTGCGGACAGCATAGACGGAAATGTGAGAGAAAGCGCCGTTGTGACAAAATACGGCGGACGCTGGAAAATAGACGAGGAAGGCACCGAAAAAAGAAAGACCGAAATGAAAAAAAGGCTTGAAAGGCTTTTTAAAAGAGAATGAATAAAAAACAGAGACCCCTGATTACGGGGTCTTTATTTTATCAGAGCTTATTTTTTATATCCTCCGCTATCCGCTTTATCATATCCTCCTCTGCGTTGAAGCCTCCGAAGTGGATATTCACAAGGTCGCCCTCAAGTCTGGGGAGAATATGGATATGGAAGTGGAAAACGGTCTGTCCCGCTATCTCTCCGTTGTTCTGGAGTATATTTATGCCGTCGCAGTCCGTAGCCTCCTTCACAGCGCCTGCAACCTTCTTTGCCACGGCAAATGCCTTGGCCGTGAGCTCGGAGGGCATCTCAAATATATTGGCGTAGTGCTCCTTGCATATGACAAGGCAGTGCCCAAGGTTGGCAGGGTTGATGTCCATTATTACCTTGAAATCATCATCCTCATATACGGAAATTGACGGTATTTCACCGTTTGCGATCTTACAGAAAACACAGCTCATTTTTTATTCCTCCTGTCATTTTTATATTATGCCGCTTCGTCCTCGAAGAACCTCTTGTGCCATACAAGGAACATATAAACAGTCCATACCTTACGGCTGTAATCTCCCTTGCCTGCTCTGTGGTCATCTAGATATTTCATTATCCTGTCGGTGTTGAAATATTTTTGAGCGGCAGGCGATGTGAACGCCTCTTTTATTATATTATAATATTTATCCTCCTTGAGCCACACCCTTATGGGCACGGGGAAGCCCAGCTTTTTCTTTACTGCAGTGGCCTCGGGAAGGAATTTCTTGCTCGCCATCCTGAAGGCGTATTTTGTGGCTCTTCTGTTCACTCTGTAGTCTGTGGGAAGCTTCCTTGCCACATTGAACACTTCCTTGTCGAGGAAGGGCACCCTCACCTCAAGCGAATTTGCCATACTCATTTTATCCGCCTTAAGCAGTATATCGCCCACCATCCATAGGTTGAGGTCTATAAACTGCATCTTGGTAACATCGTCAAGCTCTGAGCAGAAGTCATAATAGGGCTTTGTGATCTCCGTGTGGTCGTACTTGCCCGAGGGGGATCTGAGTATTTCCTCCCTCTCCTTCTTGCTGAACATCTGATTGCCGTTGCCGTAGAATCTTTCCTCCACATCAAGCGCAGCGCGCCTGAAATAATTTTTGCCCTTGAATTTAAAGGGTATTGCGCCTGCAACGGCGGCAATGGCCTTCCTTACAGGCTTGGGAAATATCTTCATGGGTGCAAGAGCCATGGGCTCCTCATATATGTTGTAGCCTCCGAAAAATTCGTCCGCGCCCTCTCCCGAAAGCGCTACCTTTACCTTTTCCCTGGCAAGCTTGCTCACAAAGTAAAGAGCTACCGCGCTGGGGTCTGCAAGAGGCTCGTCCATATGGTACTG
>CANROO010000092.1 GCA_947632235.1 uncultured Clostridia bacterium | reverse complement strand
TGCGAATGTGAAGCCGTTAAGGATACTGCGGACAAGGCGGAACAACGAAGATTGAGTGGTTGTTGCAAAAATTGCAACAACCAGACATGACAAGAAAAGCGTTGAGAAGATGAATTTTTAACACACGCGAGTGTTAAATGCAGTGTTAAAAGAATAGGAAAAGGAGATTTTTTATGTCAAAGATATTAGCATATACAAAAGACATGCCTTATGATGAATGGGTGCAGCTTAGAAAAAAGTCCATAGGCGGAAGCGATGCTGCCGTTATAGCAGGACTAAACCCATACAAGAGCGGTTATACGCTTTGGGCTGATAAGAAAGGTCTTATACAAAATGCTGCCGACAACGAGGCGATGAGGATAGGCAGAGACCTTGAACAATATGTTGCGGTGAGATTCTGCGAGGAAACAGGCAAAAAGGTACGCCGAAGGAACGCTATGTTTGTACATAACGATCATGAATTTATAACGGCAAACATTGACAGGGAGATAGTAGGCGAAAATGCAGGCCTTGAGTGTAAGACGACAAATATGTATGCAAAATCGGACTTTGCGAGTGGGGAAATACCGCTTTATTACTATTGTCAATGTATGCACTATATGGCAGTAATGGGATATGAAAAAATGTATCTTGCGGTATTGGTGCTTGGCAAGGCTTTCTATCATTATGAAATAGAAAGAAATGAAGCGGAGATAGAGAGCCTCATAAACAGCGAGACAGAGTGGTGGGAAAATTATATGCTGACAAATGAGGCGCCTGCTACCGATGGAAGCGAGAGTACAGAGAAAACACTTAAAGAGCTCTACCCCGACAGCAAGGGCGAAGTCATATATGACAGCAGTCTTAAAGATACTGTGAATGTATATTTGCAGCTAAAAGAACACTATGAAGATTTTAAGAAGGCCAAAGCCGAATATGAACAGAAAATAAAGGCTGTTATGGGAGATGCCGAAAAATGCATCATAGGAGGATATGAAGCAAATTGGAAAAACTGCAAAAAGGTATCTTTTGACAGCGTGAAGTTTAAAGCCGAACACCCGGAAATATACAATAAATATCTGAAAACGACCGAATACAGAAAATTTTCAATCAAGGAGGCAGAATAATAATGGCAGCAACGACAAACACAGCAGGAGCGATAACAAAGGCAAGAAGTACGGCAGTGAGCGGAACAAAGACAATAAAGGACTATTTGAAGGCGTATGAGGGAGAGTTTGCCAAAGCTCTCCCGAGCGTACTCACGCCCGAAAGATTTACCAGAATGGCGTTGACGGCGCTTACAAAAACACCAAAGCTTGCAGAATGCAGTCCTGCAAGTTTTATGGCAGCTATGCTTGAGGCGGCACAGCTCGGACTGGAGCCGAATACGCCTCTCGGGCAGGCGTATTTGATACCTTATGGCAAGAGTTGTCAGTTCCAGATCGGATATAAGGGACTTATAGACCTTGCACACAGAAGCGAAGAACTCAAGAGTATAGAGGCACATGCGGTGTATGAAAATGATGAATTCGACTTTGAATTCGGGCTGGAACCTAAGCTCGTACATAAGCCTGCTATGAAGGACAGGGGCGATGTGATATGGTACTATGCCGTGTATCATCTCGTAAACGGCGGATATGGCTTTGAGGTGATGAGCCGTGAAGATGTAGAAACTCATGCGAGGAAATACAGCAAGAGCTTCAGCAACGGTCCGTGGCAGGCGGAATTTGACGAAATGGCAAAGAAAACCGTGCTGAAGAAGGTGCTGAAGTATGCGCCTTTGAAGTCTGACTTCATAAGGGGCGTTGCGGCAGACGAGACAATGGGCAAGGTAGATTTTTCGGAAGACAATGATGTTATCATAGTGGAAGATGTGATAGACGAGGAGGAGATAGGCGATGATAAGGCTTGAAAATGAATGTGTTGACTGCGGTATGACATGTTACAGCAGTTGTCCGTATCGTGAAGTAGTGCATCATTGCTGTGATGAATGCGAGAGCGAAGAAAAATTGTACGAATTTGAGGGTAAAGAGCTTTGCGCAGCCTGTGTGTTGGACAGGCTGGAAGTAGCCTATGATGTGAGATTTTAAGTATGAAGAGTAAAATTTAATATATAAAAGCTGTGGGTGGGTATATCGTTTCGAAAGGGGTTATATATTTGTTCACAGCTTTTATGACAACGAGGAGGACAAAATGGCAAGACCTATCAAGAACGGTATTGATTATTTTCCTCTTGATGTTGCATTAGATACTAAATTTGAGCTTATAGAAGCCGAATTTGGCTTGAAGGGATTTGCAATAGTCGTTAAGCTTCTGCAAAAGATATACGGGGAGCAAGGTTACTATTGTGAATGGAATGACGAGGTGTCTTTGGTGTTTGCAAGGAAGAATAATGCAGGTGCCACTGATGTTTCGGAAATAGTGTTGTCCGCTCTAAGGAGAGGTATATTTGACAGAAATATGTATAAAAGGTTCGGCATTTTGACTTCCAAAGGCATACAGGAAAGGTATTTGGAGGCTAAGAGGCAGGACTTTTCAAGGATCCGTCAAGAGTATCTCTTGGTTTGTGTACCCACAAATAATGTTAATGCAGCAAAAACGGGGGTTAATGCAACAAAAACGAGGGTTAATGGTGCAAAAATCCCACAAAGTAAAGAAAAGGAAAATAAAGTAAAGAAAAGTAAAGAAAAAGAGAGGGGAAGAGTTTCACCCACGCTTGGAGAAATCAAAAAGTTTTGTACCGAAAACAATATACAGATAGACTGTGAAAAATTTTTTAACCATTACGAAAGCACAGGTTGGAAGATAAACGGAAATGCGATAGTAAATTGGAGGTCAAGGGTAAAAAGCTGGGCAAAAGAGGACGAGGAAAGAAAGCGTGGCAAGTCATATTCGGGCAAGTCTGAGCTTAAACCTCCGAATGGCGTGTTCAACAATTACAGCCAAAAAGTGTATACAGACGAGGAAATCGAAGAAATCTTGAAAATGAAGAGGGGATAAAGTAATGTCTGAAATATTGCTTAAATTTACAATACCTCTTCCGCCGATTACAAAGAAAAACAGCAGTCAAATAGTATTCAGTTATAACAAGGGGAAGCCCAAGTTGATACCTTCAAAAAAATTTACTGAATATCAAAAGAGTTGCGGTTGGTTTATAAACAAGCCGAGTAAGCCCCTAGAGTGTAAAATAAATATTAAAGCCATATATTATATGCCTACAAGGCGGAGGGTGGATATAACAAATTTACACAGTGCGCTGCATGATGTATTAGTGCATTACAATGTTATAAAAGATGATAGCTGCGACATTGTAGCAGCCACCGATGGAAGCAGAGTAATATATGACAAGAACGCCCCTCGTACAGAGGTAACTATCAGTGAGTTTGACGAGGTGACAGGTTACTAAAAAAGACCGCTGCAACGGTCTTTTGAGAAAATACAGGAAAGGATGAATGAAAAATGAGATTGACAAAGAAGCTGGCTATCTTAGAGCATAGGAAGATGTGGCGGTGGATAGCCGATGAGACACTAAAAAGAAAAATAATAGTCGATAAATACGACTATTTCAGCAGTAATGTATCACGATTTACAACGCTTCCGGAAAATCGGTGTTATGCGTGTGAATTTGCAATTAAAAGATGTATTGATTTGGATGCTGATAAATTTAGAGATATTTTTAAATGTCATTTTTGCCGGTATTGTCCTATTGACTGGCAAAGTGAGGCAGAAGAGTGTATGTGTCAAGATAAATATAAAACAGGTGATGATTTAGGCTTATTTTCTCTGTGGCATGTTTGCTGCGACAATGGTGACTGGGAAGCTGAGGCGAAAATTGCCAAGCAGATTGCGGAGCTTAAGGCAAGGGAGGAATAAAAAATGAGAGAGATATTGTATAGAGCAAAAGCAACAGACCCGGATAATCCCGGAAAATGGATCTTCGGGGTACCTACAAAAGAAGTATTTTTTGTTGTTAATTTTACGATATTTTCCATATGTAAAGGTACTGTTGGACAATATATCGGTTTAACCGATAAAAATAACACTGAAATATTTGAGGGGGATATTTTATCGGGACATTTAGATGATCTATTCCCCGAACATGAGACAAGGCTTGTGGTTGAATGGGATAATGAACGAGCAGGCTTTTGTGGTAGAAATTTAGGCTTTAATGGTTATAAAGATGATTTTGAGGGCGGATTTGAAAAAAATTTTGAGGTTATCGGAAATATATACGATAATCCCGAGTTGGTGATGTTGGAGGTGGAATAAGAAAGCAGAAGAACTTAAAAGGGAGGGTCATTTAATGATATGGAAAAGTATGAGCTGAAACAATATTTTATGCTGCTTAGGGAGGCGGAGGGGCTTAAACAGAGGGCTGCGGAATTTGAGGAAAGGATAAAGTCACTCAGAGCCGTCATAATTGACGGAATGCCGAAAAAGCAAGGCGTAAAAGACAGCATAGGAGAGCTTATAGCAGAGCTTGAAAGTATAGAGCGGGAGTATTTAATAAAAAATGAGCTTGCAATAAAAGAGCTTGTAAAAATTGAGACTGCCATAAGTACACTTGAAATACCGGCAGAAAGAATATTGCTGCGAAAGAGGTACATAGAGGGAAAAAGATGGGAGCAAATTGCGGAAGATATGAGTTACAGCATAAGGCAGATACACAGGCTTCATTCAAAGGCACTCAGAAAATTGAAAAATTGAGAATTTTTTAAAGATGTCACACAATGGCACACTTATATGTGATAAAATGATATTGTAAAATGTTGGGCATATATTTTATTAAAAAACCTCCTTTCTATAATTTGTTGATTGACAGGTGAGAAACAGCTCTGAAAACAAGGGGCTGTTTTTTCATTGCGCAGGCGGTGAGGATATGAATAAAAAACATAAAAGATTTGCCGAAGAGTACATTATAGACTGTAATGCCACGCAGGCGGCCATAAGAGCGGGGTACAGTAAAAAAACGGCTTATTCCATAGGACAAAAATTGTTGAAAAAAGTTGAAGTGAAAAATTATATAGATGAGCTGATGGTACAACTGAAAAGCGAGGCGATAGCCAACGCCGATGAGGTGTTAAAGTATCTTACGGCTGTTATGAGAGGAGAACAGAAAGAAGAAACTTTAAGGCTTGTGGGAGAAGGCGTTCAAGTAGTTGCAAAGATAGATGTATCGGCAAAGGACAGGTTAAAGGCAGCGGAGCTTATAGGCAAGAGGTACGGTATGTTTACGGATAAGGTGGATCTGGGCGGTGTTGCCAAGGTGGTATTTTCGGGTGAGGGTGAACTCTCGGATGAATAATATCAATATATATTTGCCGGATGTAGTAGGCAGAGGATATAAAACTTTTTGGGGCTTCAAGGGTAGATACAGAGTATGCAAGGGTTCAAGAGCCAGCAAGAAAAGCAAGACAACGGCGCTTAATATGATATACAGGCTTATGAAGTATCCTCAGGCAAATATTCTTGTAGTAAGAAAAGTATTCGGCACATTAAAGGACAGTTGTTATACGGAATTAAAGTGGGCTATACACAGGCTCAATGTGGACAGTCTTTTTGACTGTAAGCTAAGTCCGCTTGAAATAATATACAAGCCTACGGGACAGAGGATATATTTCAGAGGGCTTGACGATCCGCTTAAAATAACTTCCATAACGGTTGATGTGGGCTGCCTTTGCTGGCTATGGATAGAAGAAGCGTATGAAATAAGCTCAGAGGACGACTTTAATATGCTTGACGAGAGCATAAGAGGCGTAACACCGGAGGGACTTTTTAAACAGATAACACTTACATTCAATCCGTGGAATGAACATCATTGGCTGAAGAAACGGTTTTTTGATACTAAGGACAGCAATGTATTGGCAATAACGACAAATTATATGTGCAATGAGTGGCTCGATGATGCGGACCTGAGACTTTTTGAGGATATGAAAGAAAACAATCCAAGAAGATATAAGGTTGCAGGTTTGGGCGATTGGGGCATTACGGATGGACTTATATACGAAAATTTTGAAGAAAAATTTTTTGATATAAAAGAAGCGGCAAATAGCGGAACAAAAGCCGTATTCGGACTTGACTTCGGATATACCAACGACCCTTCGGCGCTTTTTTGCGGTATAGTGGATATAGAGAACAAATGTATATATGTATTTGATGAAATGTATGAAAAAGCTTTGTCAAATGAAGAAATAGCCGAAAAAATCAGAAAAATGGGCTATGCAAAAGAAAAAATAACGGCTGACTGCTCCGAGCCTAAGAGCATTGACAGATTATATGAGCTTGGCATAAGACATATAAGAGGTGCAAGAAAGGGAAGGGACAGCATATTAAACGGTATTGACTATATACAGGATTTCAAGATATTTATACATCCGAAATGCACTAATTTTATAAAAGAGATAAGTAATTATCAGTGGGCGGAGGACAACAAAACAGGAAAAAAGATAAATAAGCCCATAGACGACTTTAATCATCTTATGGACGCTATGAGATATGCTATGGAGGAATTTATGAGGGGCGACACATTTAGTTTTGAGTAAAGGAAGGGATGAAAGTGTTTGATTTTCAATTCAGAGGCTCTCAGATGCCATATATAAATGCAATAATAAAGCAGGGAGCGGAGAGCAGAATAAGCGACAGAGAATTTATATTGAGAGAAATAAATGAATTTATGGCATCGCCCAAGAGGGCAGATATGATAAAAGGTATTGACTATTACAGAGGTTTTCACGATATATTGAAAAGGCAAAGAACGGCAATAGGTATTGACGGTGAGCTTGAGGTAATAGAAAATGTGCCGAATAACCATGTTGTGGATAATCAATACAGAAAGATAGTAAACCAAAAAGCCAATTATATTTTGGGCAAACAAATGACGGTAAGGAGCGATGACGAAAGATATACGAAGCTTTTGAACAACATATTTGACAACAAGTTTGACAAAATATTCAACGATATATGCAAGGACAGTATGAATTGCGGCATAGGTTGGCTGTATATAGAATATGACAAGAACGGCAATATATCTTTCAGAAGATTTAAACCGTGGGAAGTAATACCGGGCTGGGCAGACGAAGAACATACAAGGCTTGACTATGCCATAAGGGTATATCCCGTAATCGCCTACGAGGGCAGAAACAGGAAAACGATAGTAAAAACAGAGGTTTTTGACAACAGAGGTATAACAAGGTTTATAATTTCGGGCGGAAGTCTCATACCTGACGGCACAGAATGGCGTACGCCGTATTTTTATAGGGGAGAAATGCCTGTGAATTGGTCAGAGATACCGCTTGTGGGCTTTAAATACAATGGTGACGAGATACCGCTTATAAAGTTTTTGAAAAGCCTTCAGGACGGCTACAATGTGATGTTGAGCAATTTTCAAAACGGTATGGAAGAAGATCCCAGAAATACTATACTTGTACTTAAAAATTATGACGGAGAAAATCTGGGAGAATTCAGAAAAAACCTTGCCAACTTCGGAGCTGTGAAGGTCAGGACCGCCGATGGCTCACAGGGCGGAGTGGAAACGCTGAGAATAGAAGTGAACAGCGAAAACTACAAGAGCATAACGGAACTTTTGAAGAAAGCAATAATTGAAAACGGAATGGGATATGATGCGAAAGATGACAGGCTGGGAGGAAATCCAAACCAGATGAACATACAAAGCATGTATTCGGACATAGACCTTGACGCTAACGGCATGGAAACGGAATATAAGCAATCACTCAATAGGCTGCTGTGGTTTTTAAATGCTCATTTTGAAAATACGGGACAGGGCAGATTTGAAGATAAAGCTGTGGACTTTATATTTAACAGGGATATTCTTATAAACGAAAGCGAAGCAATAGATAACTGTATAAAGTCAAGAGGTATACTCTCAAATGAAACAATAGTGGCTATGCATCCGTGGGTGAACGATGCCGAAGAAGAACTGAAAAAGATAAAAAAACAGGAAGAAGAACTTGAATTTGAACTTGGAATGCCTAAAAAAACAGAGGAAATAAATAATGAAAAGCAATGAATATTGGGCAAAAAGATTTAAAGCGTTGGAAGAAAGAGCATACGAGGAGGCGGCAGAGTGCGTAAAAAGGTCAACAGGGTATATTGACGAAGAGATAAAAAATATTAACAAAGAAATAGCTTATTGGCTGCAAAGATTTGGAAAGAACAACAAAATTTCAATAGAAGAGGCTCAAATGACAATAAGCAAAAGAGAGCTTGAAGAGTTGAATTGGAGCGTAGAAGAATACATAAAGCGGGGTCGGGACAACGACAGCGGGATTTGGAGCGCACAACTTGAGAATGCAAGCGCAAGGTGGCACATAACAAGGCTTGAGGCGCTTAAAGCCCAGATGAACAGGTATTGCGGCAATGCTATGTCAAATGTAAATGATGAGCTTGAAAAAAGTCTGAGAAAAATTTACAAAGATACATATATCCGTACCGCTTATGAGGTGCAAAACGGTACGGGAATATATTACAGCTTTGCAAAGGCGGACGAAAACAAGCTGAAAATGATACTTGAAAAGCCGTGGGCGGAAGATGGGCTGAATTTTTCGGAAAGAATATGGGGAAGTTACAGACCAAAGATAGCCAATGCCCTGCAAAGGGCGCTTGTGAGCCGATGCGTGAGCGGACAAAGTTTTGATGTGCTGGCGTTGGATATGAGCAAGGAAAGCAAGAAGGCACAAAGCGCATGCGCAAGGCTCATATATACAGAGAGCGCTCAGATATGCACAAGAGCAGAGATGGACAGCTATGACAAACTGGGTGTAGAGAAATACAGAATAGTTGAGACATTGGACAGTCTGACCTGCGATATGTGCGGAGAAATGGACGGGAAGGTATTTGAGAGGAAAGGGTTTATGGCGAGTGTGACGGCGCCGCCTTTTCATCCGAGGTGCAGGGGGACAACGGTACCCGAGATAGAAGACGAAGTGCTGAAAGAAGGCAGGAGCAGGGCGGCGAGGGAAGCCGAGACAGGAAAGACGGCGAATGTGGAGGACATGAGCTATAAGGAGTGGAAGGAGAAGTTTGAAAAAACATATGATGAAGATGATATTGAAATTAAGAGAAAGATTTCAAAAATTAAGAAAAAGTGGGACATCATAACCAGAAATAAGCCACCCAAGACATTGGAAGAAGTTATGGATAAAAACGAGGATTTTGCAGATGCTATTGATGGTGTTCCTGAACTCTATAAAAATATAATTTTTTCAAATAAGGATAAATTATTATTTGCAAAGACAAATACTGTCGGAAAATCAAGATATAATTATAATTATGGTATTTTTGTTAATTTGCAAAATGACTATAAAGATAAAAGAGGTAAATGGACAGCAACTTTTCATGAAATTGGTCATAATATTGATGATATATACGGTAGACCATCAAGTCGAAAAAGTTTTATAAATGCGCTAAAAAATGATTTTTCGGTGTTTACAAATGACTACATGGAATGTTATAATATAGATAAAGAAAAGGCATATGAAGGTATATCAAAATGGTTGAACGATGGTAACTATGCAAGCAAACATATAATTTCTGATTTATTCGGCGCATTATCTAATAATGCTTGTGTTGGTAAATATAATCATATGGTAGATTATTGGAAATCGGGGTCAATCCCAAAGATTGTGTAAACCTCTAAACTGATATATAATAAAAATATCAGTTTGGAGGTTTTTAAAATGG
>CANROO010000091.1 GCA_947632235.1 uncultured Clostridia bacterium | reverse complement strand
TGAATTTTGGTGATTTATTCACCAAAATTCAGAAAACACGGCTGGTTCCTACATTAGCCTAACTGAAAGAAATGCAAGCATTTCTTTCAAGCGTGTCGATTTTATCGACACGCAGGAGAGGCGCCGAAAGGCGCCTCTTTTATGCAATAAAAAAAGGCAGTCCTCAAACTGCCTTTAATTCTCTCCTCTCAAAACTCTTGTATGCTATTACCGATAAAAGCACCGTCAGCACATCCGCCGCGGACTGCGACCACACGATACCGTTCATTCCCATAAGCCTGTTGAGTATAAAAAGCATGGGTATATTGAACGCCAGCCACCTCATCACGCCAAGAAAAAGCGCATATCCGCCTTTTCCGAAGCTGTTGAAGAGATACACATGGAAAAAGCTCAGAAACATAAGCGGTGTGGCAAGACAGCGCACTCTTAAAAATGTAGTTCCCAGAGCTATTGTCTGCGCCTCGTTTATGAATATGTTTATTATACCGCCGGCAAATATCTCGTACATCGTTACGCTTAGCGCCGCGCACACAAGCCCCAGCTTGCAGGCATAGTTCTTTGTGTCGTTCATTCGTTTGTAGTTCTTGGCAGAGTAGTTGTATGCCGCAATAGGTACCATTCCCTGACATATTCCTATGCCTACATTCAACGGCAGACGTTCCGCCTTAAGCACGATTCCTATGCCTGCCAGTGCAAAGTCGCCGTAGCCTGCCATGAGCCTGTCTATTATCATATAGTCAAGGTCAAAAAGGAGGGTCGCCACGGATGACGGCACGCCCACGCAGAACACGCTTCCTATACTCTTCAAAGAGGGCAGTTTGAAAGGTGAGCAGAGCTTCAGCACGAAGTCCTTGCCTCTTGTCTTTAGCACAGCTATGAAGTAAGCACAGGCTATGCAGTTTGAAAGAAAGGTCGCCGTTCCCGCGCCCATTATCTCATAGCCCTTGGGAAAGAGCACGAACATAAAAAGCGGATCCAGTATTATGTTTATTACACCGCCCATAGTTATGCCGAAGCCTGCTTTTCCCGATTCTCCCACGCTCCGCAAAAAGGCTGAGAGCGAATTTGAAAGCACCGTGGGTATACCTCCGCAGACTATTACGCAGAAGGCATATCTGCTTGCATATTGGTATGTATCGCTCCCGGCTCCCAGAAAGTACATAAGCGGTCTCATGAATATAAGCGTAAGCACGGAGAACAGAGCCGCCGCAATAATGCTTAGATATACGCTGAAGCTGTATACTTTCTTTACCTCATCGGTGTCCTTCTGTCCCAGCAGACGCGAAACAAGAGTGCCTCCGCCCACGCCTGCAAGTCCCGATATGGAGAGCGATATGTTGAATACGGGCAGTATGAGCGAGGCTCCTGCCACCATGTACGGATTATTTGTACGACCTATGAAAAATGTGTCCGCTATATTGTAGATAAGCACTATCAGCTGTCCCATTATTGTGGGCACAGCCATGGTGCGTACTGCCCTTGCTACGGGCATGCTTTCAAATATGTCTGTATTGCTGTTCATATTTATCTCTTTTCCCGAAAAAAATTATAAAATGAATTATAACAGAAAAATTTATATTTTTCAATACATATAATAAAAAACTGCCAATGTATTTAGGCAATTCAATTTGTTTAATTAGTAAATTTTAGCATAAAACATAAGTCAGTTTAAAGTTTTTACAAATTATTGACATTTTGGTGAAATTTTACTATAATATAAGTTATAAAGCTGTATGATATTCACAAAAATATTTATAGCTAGGTCTTTTAAATTTGATACACATAACTACAATATATTAATAAATGAGGTGATTGTTTAGTGGCTGAAAATAAACTTAAAGATGTAATAAGATTTTATCAATCATTATCTTCTGATTTAATATATGAGGCATCAGAGAATCTAAATGTAAATAGAGACTTAAGAAGAAAGGTTCTAAAAATAAAAGCAGCTAAAGATAAGGTTAAATATATAATGGACAATCCATTATTAAGAAAAAGTTTTTCGGATGAAATATATAATTTGATAAAAGAAAATGTTTTGTTAGATCTTTATAAAACAAATTATGAAGAAATAATTAATTCAATTAATGATGGCAATAAAATATATATGACCATTTTCTTTTTTCGTTGGTGTTATGAATATAATGAAGATGGTTTATCAAATGATGATTTGTATTTTGATTCTTTTATTAAATCAGATTTATTTAAACACATACTTTTAGGGGAGTCTATAAACAACTTAAAATTGAATGAAAATGATAAACAAAGTGTTAATAATAATATAGAAGTGTCTTTAAATGAAAATCATATAAGAAAGGAGCACAAGATGAAGTTATTAGGTTGTATTGAACAAAGAGGTACTTTCTTTAATTTTTTTCCTCAATTTGAATATGTTGATGGTTTGTTAAAAGAAATACCGTTTCAACAATTAAAAGAAGATTATCCTCAAAACGGTGGTATAAATCTTTCACATAATTATGGAAAGGAACATACTTTTTTAGATAAAGAAATTAATACAGATATAGATAGTGATGCGTACATAAAAAATATATACATGATTGAAATAAATGATAATGATTTAGAAGAAAACTCTAATGATTCATACAAAAAGAAAATTTCGTTATCAAATATGATTTCTAAAGGTCAAAATTTAAAAGAAATAATTCGTCCTGCTAGGGATTATGATATTTTTAAAGTGGTTGAAAGTGAGTCCGATATTACTTTTGCTTCATTTATAAACGGAAATATTTATATAAAAGATGATAATAATAATCTTATTGAGGATGAGAGCGTTGCCTTGCGTTATGATCGTAAATATTACGGTCCTTTTAAAGTATATTTTAGAACATATGATAGCAAGTTTTTTATTAAACCAGAGGCTTCTGAAACAAATTATCTTATTAAATATTTTGATTCCGATAATATGGATGAAATAATATTTGAGAAAAGATCCCTATACCGTGATTCAACATCAACACTATTTATACACATAACTGATAAACCAAAATTTAAAGATGTTATAACAGAAGAAATATTAATTGAAAAAATACAGGATAACATATCTATTGACACTGTAAAAAGTAATCCGGAAGAATTTTATCATTTATACAGAAATTCGCCATTTTTATCTGAAGTTCCTAAAGATATCATAAACAAAAGATATGAAAAGCTAAATAATGTAATTGTTAATAGTACTGAGTTCAAAGAAGCTAAACACGATATATTTGAAACTTTATCAAAACAATTTCAAGAGAACATAGAAATATCTGACAAGTTAATAGAAGAATCAGAAATATATAAGAATTTACAATTACAATATAATAAGAAAAGAAAAGAGTATGAAGATGCAGAAAATCAAATCAATGAATTGAAAGAAGCTAATGAAACTCTTTTAATTAGTATGGAAGAAATAAATAAAACTCAAAAAGTTCCTCTTGAAGAAATAGAAGAAAAGGAGAAAATTATAGAAGATTTGGAAAAACAACTTAATAAGGCGAAAGAAGATATAAGTAAATATGAACAAATTGAAGCTTTAAACTCTGAACTAGAAAGACTTAGGCGGAATAGAGATAAACTTAAAGATGAAATAGACGACGCAGAATATAAAGTTAGAAGTGCAATTAAAGAAGCCACTGAATCTGCAAGTATAGCGTTTGATCCTATTCTCGCTAATATATACTTAAAAGAAGCTGCTAAATTGGATGCGGATGAGGAAGATAATGAATATTCTGAAAAAAATAACAATATAGCGAAAATTAATCCGTCTCCTTTATGCAATGATGATTTGATAGATTATATTGTTAATTATGTTAAAGAACGTCGCAACTATAGCAGAAATGATATTATAAATATTTATGTAAGTATCGCTCAAAATTTTATTACTATTTTCTCCGGGGAACCCGGTATCGGAAAAACATCTATGTGTAATATTATTTCCGAATCATTGGGGCTAATGGATTTTGGGGATAAGATAAACAGATATGTTCCTATTTCTGTTGAACGTGGTTGGTCGTCTAAGAGAGATCTTATAGGATATTTTAATCCATTGACAAAAAAATATGATAAAAGCAATATTAAAATTTATGATGCTTTACGAACTCTCGATTTAGAAAAAAATGAATCAAAATATCCTTATATTATTTTGTTAGATGAAGCAAATTTAAGCCCAATCGAATATTATTGGGCAGATTTTATGCGGTTGACGGACCGATCATCTGCTAGTGATAAATATATTAATATTGGTACCGAAAAAGAATTATTTATCCCTGAAACATTAAGATTTGTAGCAACAATTAATACAGATCAAACTACTGAAACGCTTTCACCACGATTAATTGATAGAGCCTGTATCATAAAACTTCCCGAAACGGTTCCAACTCAATTAACAAATAATTTTCATCATTCCGGTGAAATTATTACTTGGAGTAACTTTATAGAAGCGTTTTCAAAAAATACAGATTTAAGACCCATTACCCTAAAAGCTATTGAAGACATCTATAAACTTTTTAAGGATTATGGAATGAATGTAAGCCCAAGAATCCAAAATGGAATTAAAAGATATGTAGAAGCTGCACAAAGTATAATGGAAGACGAGAATGATTCAAATGTACTTGCACGAGAAAAGGCATTAGATTTTGCTGTAATACAAAAACTTATGCCCAAAATAAACGGTGATTACCGTAATTATGAGCGTTTCTTTAATCTATTGAAGCAAATTTGTAACGAATATAATTTAAAGATGACTGAAGCAGCTGTTAATAAAATTGTAGATGAACAAGAACGTAATATGGGTTATTGTCAATATCTGATTTAAAGAAGGTGATTTCTTTGGATTTGCCAATGAAGATTAAATCAAATTATCATGGTGAATTTGATATTATATTGAAAGATGACAAAAGTAACAATTATCTTGATATTCCTGATGGCAGAGAATTAGTTTATAATGATAATTCATATACTTTTATTGTTTTTGATGTTAGTAATATTCCAACTAAATTTTATATTAATGATGAAATTTATGATATAGAATTATGTAATAATGACACTGATATTTATGAATTTAAATTAATAAATCACAGCAATGAAAATTGCAATAAACCTTTCTTAAATAGCTTTGGAGCTATAAGAATTGAGATTGAAATAAATGACAAACATTATTTTTCTAAGAATATTAGTGTTATGGTATCAAACACCAATATTAATAAGAGTGTTATTAATATGGTACAATATATATATGAAAATTGTGAAAATTATTTGTATGAGGAACATAAATTTTCAGCACAGTCTTCAGGAATTAAACCTAGTGAGATAAAATCTTTTGAGGCAAAAATAGCTTTTTTACAAAAAGCTTTAAATGTTTATAAAAATTCATACCGATACTTTAAAATCAATCCATACACAAAACTAAAAAAAATAGAAAAAGTAGATACATTTGACAGACTTCATATGATTTCGTCTAAAACAATAAGATATATTTCAAATCATATTGAGGAACTTTCATTGGTTAATTATAATACTGGAATTAAATATAATAAATATTATTATCAACCTAATAAAGTATTAATAGAACATAATTTATATTCATTTGATGTGTATGAAAATCATATAGTTGTTGGGTTTTTAAAAACTATTATTCATGATATAATCAAAATGATTAAAGAGCTTCAAGAATATAGATATCCTAAAAATATAGTGGCAGATAAGGATGGTTATATCGACTCTACATATCAGATTTTCTCTAGGAGTATAAAAAAAATCAATAATTATATTGAAGATTTGGAAAGTTTGAAATTGGAATATCAACAAATATTTAATTATTATTCTAAAATTTTTAATATTGAGGTTGAAAGTATAAAGAAATTACCAACATTTACCCCTGTGTTTCGTTCTGTAAATTCATATAGACAAATATATGGTATAATACATGATTGGTTTTCTATAGGTAATTGTGATTTAGGAAAAGAAGAACTTATACTGAGCTTTATATCAACAAGCCGCATATATGAATATTATTGTTTGGTAAAAATATTGCGATATTTTGAGAGTAATTTTGAAATGAATTTGATAAATAAATTCTCATTTTCTTATCTTGTAAGTGATTCTTATTATTCTAACACAAAATATAATAACACATTTGAATTTTCAGATGATAATAAAAGAGTAATAATATATTTTCAGCCTGTCATATATGGAGATGCATTTTCAATAAATGCAAATGGAATAAAATTGTTTAGAAATACATCAATGAGCATAAGAAAAGAGATCAATAAAAAAGGTTATGTTTATACTCCGGATTATATGATAAAGGTAGAGTATGAAAATAAAACTAATTATATAATAATGGATGCAAAATTTAGCACTCCAGATAACATTAAAAAGTATCAAATGCAAGAATTGATTTTTAAATATTTATTTTCTATTAGTACAGTAAATGAAGAAGATAATATCTTAGGTTTGTATATTATTTGTGGAAAAACTGCTGAGATTGATCATCGAAATATAATTCATGATCTTGCAAAAAAGATAAATTATCCTGTACAACCTTATGCGGAAATATTACTTATGAATGGCATAGACACAGAAAATTATGAAATACCTGCTGTGATTTTTAGCAATATAAACTAAAACAATATAAAAGCTACAAATTAATAAAATAATTAAACTATTTAGGTTATAAAGTTAAGGATTTTCTTATAAGTTATATTTACGGATATTCAAAAAAACTGCCGAAATCGGCAGTTTTTGTAATATCATCAATCAATTCTTGCTTCTGTTGAATATGAGCTTCACTATGACAAGTACAACCGTAAGTATGGCCGTCATAACGCCCACTATTATAAGCAGGGGCAGGGGAAGCCGTCTTTCCTTGGGAGGCTTATCCTCCTCCGTTTCCTCAACGCTTATGTCCACGGCAAGACCGTATAACCCCTGATCGAATGTCACAACATAGTCATATATATCGTATGAGACCTTCTCGCCGTATTTTTCCTTTATACCCTCTATTATTTCGGCAGGAATGGTGCCTATTGTCTTTATGTTGTTTATAGGCTCTATGTATTCCACCTCTACGGTGCCGTCCTCTCTCTCATTTGTGAAGAGATTGTCCTCCTCGGGCTTAAGCCCGGCGAGTATGGACTGTATCTCCGGAGAGTCGGTGTTTTCAATGACAGCATTAATAATTTCCATAAAAATACCTCCTTTTGTTGAATAGTTTTAATATATAGCTTATCAGTATGCCTTGCCCCAGTATACCATTGTCTTGGCTTTCTTTCCGCAGCATACGCATTTGTCGGATATTTCCTCCTGCTCAAAAGGCATACATCTCGATGTTGCGCCCGTCTTTTCCTTTATTTCAAGCTCGCAGGCCTCGTCACCGCACCACATAGCCTTTATGAAGCCCGGAGTTTCCTTTATTATCTTTTCAAATTCCTCCATGCTTGTGGCTGTGTAGGTGTGAGCATCCCTGTGCTTTCTTGCCTTCTCAAGCAGAGAGCTCTGTATGTCGTCAAGAAGCTTTGTCACTTCCTCTGCTATGCTGTCAAGGCTCACGGTTATTCTTTCGCCCGTGTCACGTCTTGCAAGCACAGCCTGATTGTTGGCTATATCTCTCGGGCCAAGCTCCACTCTCACGGGGATACCTCTCATCTCGTGCTCGCTGAACTTCCAGCCGGGCGATTTGTCGCTGTCGTCAAGCATAACGCTTGCAATTTTTGAAAGCTTTTCCTTTACCTCGTTTGCCTTTTCAAGCACGCCCTCCTTCTGCTGCATTACGGGCACTATCACCACCTGAGTGGGAGCGATCCTCGGCGGAAGCACAAGTCCGCTGTTGTCGCCGTGTACCATTATGACTGCGCCTATTATTCTGGTGGATAAGCCCCATGATGTCTGGTGAACATACTGAAGCTTGTTGTCCTTGTCCGTATACTGTATGTCAAATGCTCTTGCAAAGCCATCGCCGAAGTTATGGCTCGTGCCCGACTGGAGCGCCTTGCCATCGTGCATGAGTGCTTCTATGGTGTATGTGGCATGAGCGCCTGCAAATTTTTCCTTGTCGGACTTTCTGCCCTTTATCATGGGTATCGCAAGCACCTGCTCGCAGAAGTCGGCATATACATTCAGCATCTGTATTGTTCTTTCCTCGGCTTCCTCCGCCGTTGCGTGCGCCGTGTGTCCCTCCTGCCACAAAAATTCCATGGAGCGGAGGAAAGGCCTCGTGGTCTTTTCCCATCTCACAACGGAGCACCACTGATTGTAGAGCTTGGGCAGATCCCTGTAGGACTGCACTATGTTTGAATATAAGTCGCAGAAAAGCGTTTCCGAGGTAGGTCTTACACAAAGTCTTTCCTGAAGCTTTTCGTTTCCGCCGTGCGTTACCCATGCCACCTCGGGCGCAAAGCCTTCAACATGGTCTTTTTCTCTCTGCAGAAGGCTCTCGGGTATGAACATGGGCATATATACATTTTCAACGCCTGTTTCCTTGAATCTTCTGTCGAGCTCCTTTTGTATATTCTCCCATATAGCGTAGCCGTTAGGCCTCAATATCATACAGCCTCTTACGCTGGAATAGTCTATAAGCTCCGCTTTCTTCACTACATCCGTATACCACTGGGCAAAATCATCCTCCATTGAGGTGATAGCCGTAACCAATTTTTCCTTAGCCATATCTTAATTCTCCTTGCTTGTATTGTTACTATTGATTTTAATACTATTCCCTGCTTTTGTCAAGGTGCAATAAAGTTGTAACTTGACTTTGAGCCTATATTGTAATACACTATAAAGTGAATAAATTTGATTGTATACGGAGGCTTTTAATTTTGATAAGCGACATAGTTATTATAGTGCTTTTGATACTGTTCAAGGGAGTTGTGACGGCTTGCTCCACATCTCTTTCTGTCATGGATATAAGGCGTGGCAAATATACTTCCGACAAGGAAGACCCCAACCACGATAAGCTGAATGCTCTTTTAGATAATTCACGCAGATATACCAACACGGCAGGTATAGTCAACGCCCTTCTGGGCATATTGGTGGGCTTTATACTTGCCTTCGGCGTGTTTGACGATATACTCGGGCTTGTGCTTTCATACGGCGCCTTTTCAGCCCTTGACAAAAGACTTGTGATATTTGTATGCGCGGCATTGGTAATACTTGTGTTCACATATATATTTGCTCTTTTCAGCATAATAATACCCAAGAGCCTTGCGCAGAAATATCCCGACAAAATAGTGCTCAGGTTCATATGGCTTATGGACATACTCGCCTTTGTATTCAGACCCTTCATATGGCTTATAGATATAGTTGTGAGCGTTTTTAATCTCTTTGCCGACAAGAACGATGCATCGGATGAAAAGGATATAAGCGAGAACGAGATCCTTATGATGGTGGACGCGGGAGGCGAAGAGGGCAGTATAGACGAAGACGAAAAGGAAATGATAAAAAATATCTTTGACTTTGACGACAAGAATGTCGATGAAATAGCTACCCACAGGAAGGAAATACTAGCAGTCCCCATCGACATAAGCATAGACGAGCTCACACAGGTGATAATAACGGGCAACTGCACCAGAATACCCGTATATCAGGACGACATAGACAATATAATAGGTATACTCCACATAAGGGACTTCATGACCTCCGTTCTGGGTGAGGGCAGAGATTCGTTTAATTTAAGAGATATAATTATGGAGCCGTATTTCGTGCCTGCCACCAAGAAGGCGGACAGCCTCTTCGAGGAAATGCAGCACAAAAATGTGCATATGGCTATAGTTGTGGACGAAT
>CANROO010000090.1 GCA_947632235.1 uncultured Clostridia bacterium | reverse complement strand
CGCCGGGATCGCAGAGCGGAAAGGCAATGTGCGCTATTCCCTCCTGCGAGCCGTTCACAACGGCTATGTTCTCTCCTCCGAGCAATACATTATACCTGTTTTTGTACCACAGCTTTACGGCGTCTATGAGCTCATCGCTCTCCGTTATGCCGTATTTGTAGTTTTCGGGATCCCTGAACGCCTCGCTCACAGCCTTTATTACATGGGGAGCGGGAGGAATATCGGGCGTGCCTATCGAAAGGTTTATGACCTCCCTGCCCTGCGAAATGAGCTCCTTGCTCCTTATGTCCAGCTCGACAAGTATATTCTCCTTTATTTCTCCGAATTTATCCGAAAAAAGCATATTTTATCCTCATCTTTCTCCAAGCTTCAACCCCGGATAGGCATTGAGCGACATATCCGCGGTATTGCCGTTTATATATTCATAATATCCTGCAGAGCCTATCATGGCGGCATTGTCCGTGCAGAGCACAAGGTCGGGAACGCAGAGCTCTATGCCCTCCTTTTCACAGGCAGAGAGCATTTCCTCCCTGAGGTGCGAATTTGCCGACACTCCGCCCGCAAGCGCAAGCTTTTTAAGCCCCTTCTCTCTGCAGGCGCGCACGGCTTTTTCCACAAGCACATCCACCACAGCCTGCTGAAAGCTTGCCGCAACATCAGCCTTGTTATATTCTCCGCCTTTCATATTGACCTTGTTGACATAATTCAAAACGGCGGATTTGAGACCGCTGAAGCTGAAATCATAGGTATCGCTTTCAAGCACGACTCTCGGGAAGGGCACGGCATTGGGGTCGCCCTCTTTGGCAAGGACGTCTATGCGCGGACCTCCGGGATAGGGAAGGCCGAGCACTCTTGCCACCTTGTCATATGCCTCGCCTGCCGCGTCATCGCGCGTGTGACCGAGTATGTCAAAGTCGTTATAGTCCTTTATATGCAATATATGCGTATGGCCTCCGCTGACCACCTCGCATATGAACGGAGGTTCCCAGTCTCTGCGCTGTATATAGTTTGCCGCAATATGTCCCTCTATGTGATGCACGGGCACAAGGGGCTTATCAAGCGCAAAGGCAAGAGCCTTAGCCTCCGAAAGTCCCACAAGCAGAGCACCCACAAGTCCGGGACCGTAGGTGACGGCTATTGCGTCTATGTCTTCTTTTTTTACGCCTGCCTCGTCAAGAGCAGCGTCTATGACCCGATCTATAGCCTTTATATGCTGTCTTGAAGCTATCTCGGGCACCACTCCGCCGTAAAGGCTATGAGTGGCTATCTGTGATGAAATGACATTTGAGAGCACCTCTCTGCCGTTTTTTACCACGGCGGCAGCCGTTTCATCGCAGGAGCTCTCTATGGCAAGTATTGTTATGTCCTTATTGTCCATTTTTTCTCACTCCGTAAATCTCAGATACAAAAATGTATACGCCTGCCGTTATTACGGCAGCCGATATGCACAGCGTTATGAAAGAGCTGTCGTAAAGCTTTGAGGCAAGGCCCTCAAGCATATAGGTATATCTGCCCAATATGGCGTAAAGTCCTTCGTTTTTAAGCCAAAGCCTGAAATAATCGCTGTTCAAGCCCACAGCGCAAAGCAGAGCAAGCGCACCGCTTATAAGCGCAAACGCCGCCGCCTGCGGACTGAGCGCAGCCTTTATTTCTTCCTTTTCTACCCTGTCCATGACAAGGGCATTGAAATTATCTGGCGGTAATATTTTGTTTTCGTCCTTCATTCTCTCGCCTCCCCGCTGTCCTCATAATTCATTTTAAGCATTTTTCTTGCACGGTATATCCTGTTTTTGACCTTTGAAAGCGGTATGCCCAGCTCCTCCGCTATCTCCTTATACTTCATGCCTGCACTGTAATACATCACAAGCGGAAGCCTGTATTTGTCCGAAAGCATGGCAATGGCGCCGTTGAGCTTTTGCCTGTCTTCTTTTTCGAGATATTCCTGCTCGGGAGAGGCTCCGCTATGCGAAAGCTTATATTCCGCCTCGTCTAAAGGAAGGGTATCAAGCTTATTTCTGCGCATATGGTCTATTGTATGGTTGACCGCTATACGCATTGCCCATGCCGAAAAGCTGTAACGGCTGTCATAGCGCGCAAGCGAGCGGTATATCTTCACAAATATCTCCTGCGAAAGGTCAAGCGTATCCTCATAGCTGTGCGTGAGCGCATATACCTTTGAAAAAATAAGGTCCTTATATCGTGTAACTATTTCCGAAAATGCCTGTGTGTTACCCTTAAGACATTCTCTTATAAGGTCGTAATCAGTCATTATATTATACTCTCTTTTGTAATATCAAAAAAACTATTCCTCGTCAAATCTGAGCGTGACGCTCTTCCTGTCCCTTCCGAGCTGTGTGTTCGGAAATATGCTTTTGGCATTTTTAATATACATATCGGGAAAGGGCATGGCAGGACTGAAATGTGTGAGCCAAAGCTCCGACACCTCTCCCGCAAGTGCAAGCCCTGCCGCCTCGGAAAAGAGCATATGCTTGTATTCCTTGGCTTTTTCAAGCTTTTCCTCCTCGCCGTACATTCCCTCGCACACAAAGAGATCCGAGCCTCTTATAAAGTCCGGGAGCGCCCCGACGGGTCTTGTGTCCGTGCAGTATGAAACGCTCAGTCCGCGCCTGTTTCTGCCCAGCACCATATCGGAGGTGTATACTTTTCCCTCATACTCCGCCTCGCTCTGCTTCTGCAGAACAGACCACATCCTCTGAGGCACATTGTTTTTAAGCGCCTTTTCAACATCAAACCTGCCGGCTCTTTTCACATTCACCCTGTAGGCAAGGCAGGTCACCTTATGATCGGCCTTGAGAGAGCTTATATTGAAAACGCTCTCCTCTATGCTCTCTCCGCCCTCGATCTCCCTAAGCACAACGGGAAAGGGAAGCTCGGGGCATATAGTCCTGAGACCCTCGAACACCCTTATAAGTCCCTTGGGCCCTGCAAGCGTGAGAGGCTCCGTTCTGCCGGAATTGCCTATTGTGAGCAGAAGACCGGGAAGACCCGATATATGGTCCGCATGGTAGTGCGTAAAGCATATGACATCTATATTCTTAAAGCCCCAGCCAAGCTGTTTCATAGTGACCTGAGTGCCCTCTCCGCAGTCTATCACGAGCATACGCCCTTCAAGCCTGAGCATGAGCGAGGTCAGAGCTCTGTCGGGCAGGGGCATCATACCGCCCGTGCCGAGAAGCGCGACATCCAGCATGACAAGCACTCCTTTCTCTCTTTACATAAAAAACTAAGGTGTGGACAGAGCCACACCTTTCCGAAGCCAAACCGAAAAAAATGCAAGCATTTCTTTCACATTTACTTTGTTTCCTCATCGGGCACATTGGGCGCCTTGTTGCCGAGTATTTCGCTCTTCTTTACGGGTATTCTTACGCCCCTGTTGGTGCCGAATTCAACCGTAACGACCTGGTCGTTAAGCTCAACTACCTTGCCGTAGAAGCCCGAAGAAGTCATAACATCGTCGCCCACCTTTATGGCAGCCTGTATTTCCTTGAGCTCCTTTTCCCTCTTTCTGGAGGGTCTTATTGCGAGGAAATAGAATATGGCTACGAGCGCAAGGATATAGAGTATCATACCCATCGTGCCGAAGCCTCTGCCCTGCGAAGCCTGCTGTGCCTGCGCGTTCTGCGCGGAGCTGTCAACGGTGCCTGCGCTCTGCTGAGCCTGCTGCGCCTGTGCATCCGCCTGAGCCTGTCCGCTGTCCATTACTACGGAAAGCTCGTTATTGTCAAGTATAGCTAAATAAGTCATTTGTTTATCTCTCCCATATTTTAAGTATATTTTCTTTATTTTAACAGAATACAAGGCAAATGTCAATCAGTTGTAGAGCATATTCATATATAAATTGTCCGCATTTACCGAGGTGTGCGCCCTCAGCATGCCGAAGGGTATATCTCTGCCCTTTTCCGTATATTCCACGCTGTCCTTTTTGAGATAAGAGCATATAAAGTCGAGAAGAGCGCATTTGTCCGCCTCATCCTTATACATTATTTCTTCGACATTTTCATATGCAAAGGCATAAGCACTTTCATTTATAAACACCTCTCCGCCGAGCGCCCGTGTCATATCCATCTGTATTTTCCAGTAGTCCACGTCCCTTTCTGTATCACCGCTGTATATTGATGAGATAAGCGGAATGTCCTCATATTCCGCCCGTCTTGCGAAGGCGCCCGAGGACCTCATTTTATGCGTATGCCTTGAAACATAAAACGCCGTTCTGTAGCCTATCTTTTTGTAATATTGAAAGAGATGCTTTTCCGCAGGTATTAGTATTGAGGCTTTAACGCCGTTTTTTATGTCTATGCCGAACGAAGCCTTCAAAAGCTCTGTCATAAGTCCCTTTTTTCTATGGCCGGGGTGTGTGGCTGCGCCGTATATATATGTTGCCCTGCCCACTCCCCTTATAACGCAGGGTATCATCTGCGCCATTGAGAGCAGTCTGCCGTTTTCCCTGAGTATGAGCGTGTTGCTGAAGTCAAATATGTTTTCAAAGAAATAGTCGTTGAAGTCCTTATCCTCGCCGAAGGCAATGTCCCAAAGCTCTCTTACAGCCCCGGCGTCGCTTTTCTGAGCAAAATCTATCATTTGAGTACGGCTGAATAGTTGAGGGTTATAAACTCGGGATAATATGATTCCTTAGCCTTTCTCAAGCCCTCAATACCCATATCCTCCTCTCTGTCGACATACTTCACGCCCTCACAGCTGTGCAGTACAAACTGCTGATTTATCACCTGATAAGCGCCGTTTATATTGTGGTCTGCCTTTTCTATATGCACTATCATGGTGTCGTCAAAGGACTTTGAGCCGAGAGTGACGGCAACTATTTTGCCGTCAACGCGCAGTATACCGCCCGATACGCCCAGCGCCTTGTAGTTTTTGAGTGCAACGGAGGCGGCGCACAGCTCGCCCAGAAATTCATCGTCATGCTCGCACCAGTCCAGCTGATAGCCGAAAAATTCCTTTATATTGTCGTCATTCAGCTCCTCGTAGCTCCAGCGTCCTTCAAAGTCCTTGTAAAATCTGTTGACATGGTTTTTCTTCTTGTGGAGCTTCTTGCCCGAAAGATTGGCAAGCTTTTCGGCAAGATATACATAGTCGCCGTTGTCCCTCTCCTCGTGAAACTCGAAGCGCCCGGGAAAGACCGTCTCAAGCTTCTGCTTCATTTCCTCGTATACGGAGAGAAGGCGCCATTTTTTGCCCGTGCCGTCTGCATAGTCTATGAGCTTTTCCACAGCCGACTTGAAATCGCCCTCGCCCTCGGGAGCAAAATACGCCTCGGTGTTTTCGTCCTCGTCATCGCTCTTTACAAAAATAAAGCCCTCGTCCACGGCATACTGCGTGTTGTAGTGCTTAGCCCATATAAAGAGGTTTGTAAAGCAGAATTCACATATATAGTGATTTTTCTTTCTGAAATATTTTTCTATTATTTCCTTGTCCTCAAGCTCGACAGGTTTGAAATTAAGCATTGTATGACCTTCATTTCCATTTATTTTGTTATAATGATAGTGTGCGTTCTTCAGTTAATAAGTATAACTCATTTTTACCGTTCCGTCAATTTATGTTTATAAAAAACGGGAGAATACTCTTGGCATCTCCCGTGTTGCATCAGATCTACGCCTTTTCCTCGGCATCCTTTATTTCTATATCCTCGTCTATTTTACTGCTCTGCTCGGCAAGGAGAGCCTTAAGAGTGTTGTTGTATATATCGCTGACATTCTGCTTCCAGTTCTTTTTGACCTTCTTTGCCATTTCCTTTGTGGCAACGGTGAGGTTTATTTCCATAAGAGTAATGTCGTCCTCTATAAAGCTGCACTTCACAACATATTCGTCATCGCCGTACATGAAGTAATTTGCCGATACGGAATATTCCCTCTTTATCTTGCCCTTGTTCTTGCGCACATAAGATATGATGTTGTTGCGTTTAGACTCGGGTATGACCTTCAAAAAGGCGTTGACCGTCTTCTCTCCGTCATCGGTGAGGGAATAATACTTAACGTTATTTTCCCTGTTGGAATATATGATGCCGTTGCGCTCCATCTCGTTTATATAGGTCTGGAACTCGATATAGTCCATATAGTCGTTCACGGCAAAGTCATATATATGATCCCACGAGAGGGGCATATCCATCTGATACATAAGATATAGTATTAAAAGCCTGTTTTCCGTCACAAGCCTGTTGGATTTATACAGAGTCATAATTCATCACACAGGGGCGCACAGCCCCTTCCTTTTTTGATATAATTCCGAGCCGAAAAAGGTCGAATTACAACTATTATACTCCATTTGCAGGGTGGTGTAAATCTGTTAAAACATAAAATTTTTTATCAATATTTTGTGTAAATATACTAAAATTACGGATATTAAAAATTTACAGTCTTTTATTTTTGGTATTTTGAATAATAGTAAAGCTCTATAATTGTATACTTTTCCCTACACAAGCCCTATGAGCGAGCCTATGAGCCTTACAGCAAAGGCGGCGAGCCATGCGACCGTACACTGGAGCACTACCACCACAAGAGCGCCCCTTCTGCCCATTTCTCTCCTGACTGCTCCCACAGCGGCAACGCAGGGAGTATAGAGCAGGGTGAACACCAGAAATACAACTGCCGTAAATGGCGTGAAGAAGGCGGAGAGCGCGGAGACATTACCGCCTATGAGCACGGTAAGAGTGCTGACAACGCTTTCCTTGGCCGTAAAGCCCGTTATAAGCGCCGTGGATATCCTCCAGTCGCCGAAGCCCAGAGGCTTGAATACGGGCGCAACTATACTGCCTATAAGCGCAAGAAGGCTCTGCGAGGAATCCGAAACTATGTTGAGCCTTGTGTCAAAGGACTGCAGGAACCATATTATGATAGTTGCAAGGAATATTATCGTAAACGCCTTCGTTATGAAGTCCCTTGCCTTCTCCCACATGAGCCTGCCAACATTCTTTATGCCGGGCAGTCTGTAATTGGGAAGCTCCATTACAAAGGGCACGGGATTGCCCCTGAATGCCGTCACCTTCATGAAGAGCGCAAAGAGCACGCCCGTGACTATGCCCGTTATGTACATTGCTATCATTACGAGCGCTCTGTATTTAGGGAAGAACGCCGCCGTAAAGAAAGCATAAATGGGAAGCTTTGCCGAACAGCTCATAAAGGGCGTGAGCATTATTGTCATCTTTCTGTCACGCTCCGAGGAGAGCGTTCTGGCCGACATTATGGCAGGCACGGAGCATCCGAAGCCAATGAGCATGGGTACGAAGCTTCTGCCCGAAAGACCTATCTTTCTTAAAATGCTGTCCATAACAAAGGCTACCCTTGCCATATATCCGCTGTCCTCCAGTATGGAGAGGAAGAAGAAAAGCACCACAATGACGGGCAGAAAGCTCAGCACGCTTCCCACTCCCGCAAATATACCGTCTATAACAAGGGAATGTATGACGGGGTTTATGCCGTAAACCGTAAGCCCCATGTCGCATATATCGGTGACCTTTTCTATGCCAAGCTCCATAATATCCGACAGAAAAGAGCCTATAACGCCGAAGGTCAGCCAGAAAACAACGCCCATTATAACTATAAAGGCAGGTATGGCTGTAAATCTGCCCGTAAGTATTCTGTCAAAGGCTGCGCTCCTTTTGTGCTCTATGCTCTCCTTGGGCTTCACAACGGTGCGCTCGCAGAGCTCCTCTATGAAGCCGAAGCGCATATCCGCAATGGCGGACATTCTGTCGCGTCCGCCCTCCTCCTCCATCTGCACTATCATGTGCTCAAGGGTCTCCTCCTCGTTTTTGTCCAGATGAAGCGCCTCAAGTATGAGGCTGTCGCCCTCCACAAGCTTTGCCGCCGCAAAGCGCAGAGGTATGTCGTAGAGCTTTGAATGGTCCTCTATGAGGTGGCTGACGGCATGTATGCACCTGTGCAAGGCTCCGCTGTCGTTTCCCTGAGGGTCGCAGAAATCCAGCCTGCCGGGACGCTCGCCGAAGCGCGTTACATGCAGAGCATGACTTATAAGCTCGTCAATACCCTCGTTCTTTGAAGCAGAAATGGGTATGACGGGTATGCCCAGTGACGCTTCCATGGCGTTTATGTTTATTGTTCCGCCGTTCTGCCTTACCTCGTCCATCATGTTAAGAGCCAGCACCATGGGCACATTCAGCTCTATAAGCTGCATTGTGAGATAGAGATTTCTCTCTATATTTGTGGCGTCAAGTATATTTATTATGCCGTCGGGCTTTTCCTTCAATATAAATTCCCTTGTGAGTATTTCCTCGCTGGTATAGGGCGAGAGTGAATAAATGCCGGGAAGATCCGTCACTACAGCATCGCTGTGACCCCTTATGGTGCCGTCCTTCCTGTCCACGGTCACGCCCGGAAAGTTGCCCACATGCTGATTTGCGCCCGTGAGCTGATTGAAAAGAGTTGTCTTTCCGCAGTTCTGATTGCCCACAAGGGCAAAGCTTATCGTCCTGCCCTCGGGTATGGTATAGCCCGATTTTTTGGGACGGTATCTGCTCTCGCCCACTCCGGGGTGCTTTATCTTCCCGGCAGGGTGCGAAATACGCCTGTATTCGTGCATATCGTGTATGTTTTTAAGCGTTATGTTGGCGGCGTCCGCCTTTCTCAATGTGAGCTCATAGCCTCTTACTCTCAGCTCCATTGGGTCGCCCATGGGCGCGCACTTCACAAATGTTACCTCCGTGCCGGGAGTAAGTCCCATATCCAGAATATGCTGTCTTAAGGCGGGCTCGGCGCAGTTCACCTCGTCTATAACGGCGTCCTTGCCTATTTCAAGCCTGTCAAGAGTCATCATTTGTTAAGCACTTCCTCCCACTGCTTTTCTCTGAAGCCCGTGAGCACAAAGTCATCGCCCACGAGCACGGGACGCTTAACAAGCATGCCGTCACTTGCAAGCACGGCTACAGCCTCGTCCTCGCTCATGGAGGGAAGCCTGTCCTTAAGCCCCAGCTCTCTGTATTTCATACCGCTTGTGTTGAAAAGCTTTTTAAGCTCCGTGCCCTTTTCAAGCCAGAGCTTTATTTCCTCCGCCTTGGGGTTGTCCTCAACTATGTGCCTGTCCTCAAAGGAAATTCCCCTGTCCGTGAGCCATTTCTTGGCCTTCTGACAGGTACTGCACTTCGGGTATTCGATAAATAACATAATTATACCTCATTTCCTGAATATTTTACTTATGTTAAGTATAGCACATAAAAATACTTTTTTAAACAATAAATTGAAGAATATTGAAAAAGAGACAAAACGGACGGTCTCGGCACGCATACTCTCCCCTGAAAACAAGGGAGTCAGCACATTTTCAGTATTGGGGACAGCTTCCCCAAAACATATGGATAGGTAATGGGGACAGTCCCGGCGAGTATAAGGCTTATTGCTCTATAAAGCCTGTACAGTGCCGTTTATTGCAGCAAAATGGCCAAGTTCGGGACAGTCCCCGCACCGAAGTTACCTTGAGGTTGCCGAAACGAAACCAACAAGCGGGGATTTTTCCTATGAGGCAGCCGATACGAAGCCGACAAGCGGGGACTGTCCCTAAAATGCACAAGAAGCAGTCCTGCACGGAAATGTATAAGCTAAAAAAGCCGAAAGATAAACAAGCACAGGGACTGTCCCCATTACGTTATGCCTGTACTTTCTTTAATGTATAGCCGGGCTCTGCGTGCAGGCTGACAGCAATTTTCCCGGCATTCAAAAAGGAAGCCATAAGCTTCCTTTTTCAGACTGTCGAAAAAGTACAATTTAACATAAAAAACGAAAAGTTATATGATTTGTACAATCAAAAAAGCGTCG
>CANROO010000089.1 GCA_947632235.1 uncultured Clostridia bacterium | reverse complement strand
GGCCATGGAAACTGCTTTCGGTGCAAGCCTTGCAGGCAAAAGAAGCTTCTGCGGTATGAAGCATGTAGGACTTAATGTGGCAGCAGATCCGCTTTTTACCATATCCTACACGGGCGTAAATGCCGGTATGGTAATATGCGTTGCAGATGACCCCGCTATGCATTCATCACAGAACGAGCAGGATTCAAGGCATTATGCAATTGCCGCAAAGGTGCCTATGCTCGAGCCTTCGGATTCGTCCGAGAGCCTTGAATTTGCAAAGCTTGCATATGAGATGTCGGAAAAATACGATACACCCGTCATTATTAAGATGTGTACGCGTATAGCTCACTCTCAGAGCCTTGTAAACACAAGCGAGAGGATAGTGCCCGAAGCAAGGCCTTATGAAAAGAATATAGCAAAATACGTTATGATGCCGGGTAACGCCATAAGAAGGCATCCCGTTGTGGAGCAGAGAACAAAGGCTCTGACAGAGCTTGCTGAAAATACACCGCTCAACAGAATAGAGGCAGGCAAAGGCAATTCTATAGGTATAATAACATCCAGCACCTGCTATCAATATACAAAGGAAGCTCTTGGAGATAAATATCCCGTTTTAAAGCTTGGCATGGTAAATCCCCTGCCCGTTGAAAAAATAAAAAACTTCGCAAAGACGGTAGATAAGGTGGTTGTTATAGAGGAGCTTGACCCCATTATAGAAAATCACTGCAGGACAATAGGCGTTGAAGTGACGGGCAAGGAGCTTTTCTCCATAATGGGCGAATTTTCGCAGTCCGTTGTGGCAAAAGCGCTCGGAGAGCCTGAGAAGGCGACATATGCGCCCTTAGAAAATCTCCCCGTAAGACCGCCTGTAATGTGTGCAGGCTGTCCCCACAGAGGTCTTTTCTATACTCTTTCAAAGAACAAGCTTAATGTGCTCGGAGATATAGGCTGTTATACACTTGGCGCAGTTGCACCGCTGAGCGCTGTGGACATGACGCTTTGTATGGGCGCATCCATAAGCTCTCTGCACGGCTTTAACAAGGCTCTCGGAAAAGAAAGTGAAAATAAGACCGTCTGCGTTATAGGCGACTCCACATTTATGCATTCGGGTATGACAAGCCTTGCCAATATAGCGTATAACCGGAGCAATTCAACTGTTATAATACTGGATAATTCCATAACGGGTATGACGGGACATCAGCAGAACCCCACAACAGGTTACAACATAAAGGGCGACCCTGCCGGTAAAATTGATCTTGAAGCGCTTTGCCGTTCAATGGGCTTCAACCGTGTAGTGGTAGTAGACCCGTATGATCTGGCGGAAACAGAAAGAGTGATAAAGGAGGAGCTCGCATCCGACGAGGCTTCCGTAATAATAAGCAGAAGACCTTGCGCTCTTTTGAAATATGTAAAGCACAAGCCATCTCTCCATGTGGACACTGATAAATGCAAAAGCTGCCGCGCTTGTATGAAGATAGGCTGTCCTGCCATAAGCTTTAAAAACGGCAAGGCACATGTTGACAATACGCTCTGCGTTGGCTGCGGTGTATGTCAGCAACTCTGCAAATTTGACGCATTGCTTGACAAGGAGGCAGAATGATGAACAATACAACAAATATTATGATAGTCGGCGTAGGCGGACAAGGCTCCCTGCTTGCAAGCAAGCTTTTGGGTCATGTAGTCATGACTAAGGGTTATGATGTAAAGGTCTCCGAAGTACACGGAATGAGCCAGAGAGGCGGAAGCGTTGTTACCTATGTGCGTTTCGGCGACAAGGTTTATTCGCCCGTTATAGACAAGGGTGAGGCAGACTTTATAATTTCATTTGAGGTGCTTGAGGCTGCGCGCTATATCCCCTATCTCAAAAAAGACGGCAGAATAATAGTCAATTCTCAGGAGATAGACCCCATGCCGGTAATTACTGGAGCGGCAGAATATCCCGAGGGACTTCTGGATAAAATGAAGGCTATGGGCATAGAAGTGAGCGCTTTGGATGCACTTGCGCTCGCAAATGAAGCAGGCTCCCAGAAGGCGGCAAATATAGCGCTTATGGGCAGATTTTCAAAATTCTTTGAGGATATAAGCGAGGAGGAATGGCTCAGCTCTATTGAAGCCTGTGTTCCGCCCAAATTCCTTGAACTCAACAAAAAAGCGTTTTATCTCGGCAGAAATTCATAAAAAAATCTGCATCAATTTATAACAATATTTATAGCAAATATACATAAAAAAACATCACAGGAGGAAATCTAAAAACTATGAGCAATTATTTTAACCCCGAAATCGAAACAATGCCCGTTGAAGAGATCAAAAAGCTTCAAAGCGAAAGACTTGTTGAACAGGTGAAGCATGTTTACAAGAATGTTGAGTTCTACAGAAAAAGAATGGACGATGCAGGTGTTAAACCCGAGGATATAAAGGGAATCGAAGATCTTCATAAGCTCCCCTTTATAACTAAGGACGACCTTCGCGACCAGTATCCCTACGGCTTTCTTGCCGTACCGCTCAAGGACTGCGTAAGGATACAGTCTACAAGCGGAACCACAGGCAGAAGAGTTGTTGCATTCTACACCATGGAAGATATTCTTATATGGGACACCTGCTGTGCAAGAGCAATAGTTGCGGCAGGCGGAACCAAGGATGATGTTGTGCATGTAAGCTACGGCTACGGCCTCTTCACGGGAGGCCCCGGACTTAACGGCGGTTCTCACATGTTAGGTTCTCTTACTCTTCCCATGTCATCGGGCAACACCGACAGACAGATACAGTTTATGACCGATCTGGGCTCTACTATACTTTGCTGTACGCCTTCTTATGCCGCATATCTTGGCGAGAGCATAAATGAAAAGGGCTTAAAGGATCAGATTCATCTTAAGGCAGGTATATTCGGTGCTGAGGCATGGACAGAGGAAATGCGCCGCGGTATTGAAAAATCACTCGGCATAAAGGCATATGATATATACGGACTTACAGAGATAAGCGGACCCGGTGTGTCATTTGAATGCAGTGAGCAGAAGGGTATGCACATAAATGAAGACCACTTCATAGCAGAAGTAATAGATCCCGAGACGGGAGAGGTTCTCCCCGAGGGTGAAAAGGGTGAGCTTGTATTCACATGTATCACAAAGAAGGCGTTCCCGCTTCTCAGATACAGGACAAGGGATATATGCGTGCTTTCAAGAAAGAAGTGCTCCTGCGGAAGAACTCACATAAGGATGAGTAAGCCTCTCGGCAGAAGCGATGATATGATGGTAGTTAAGGGCGTAAACGTATTCCCGTCACAGATAGAGACCGTTCTTCTCAACAACGGCTACGAGGCTAACTATCAGCTCGTGGTAGACAGAAAGAACAATTCCGATACCATAGCCTGTGATGTTGAGTGGCTTCCCGACAATCCGCCGAAGGATATACAGGACAAGACAGAGCGTGAATATTTCCTTGTAGGAAAGCTTAAGTCTATGCTCGGAATAGCGGTTAAAGTAAAGCTTGTTGAGCCCAAGTCCATACCCAGAAGCGAAGGCAAGGCAGTCAGAATAATCGACAAGAGAGATTTGTTTGAAGAAAGTGCGCTGAAGTAATTATGATAGTAGATTTTCACACACATATTTTTCCGGATAAAATAGCGCCCAAAACCATTGAATTTCTGTCGGCAAAAAGCGGTATAAAAAATAACACCGACGGCACGGTTTCGGGCTTATATGAGAGCATGCAGAAAAGCGGAGTGGATATGTCCGTTGTTCTGCCCGTTGCCACAAAGCCGAGCCAGTTCAACTCCATAAACCGCTTTGCTTGCGAGGTAAATGAAAAATACGAGGGCAAAATTCTTTCCTTCGGCGGACTTCATCCGTACAGCGAGAATTATAAGGAAGAGCTCAAAGCCATAAAAAATATGGGACTTATAGGCATAAAGCTCCATCCCGACTACCAGGAGGTATTTATAGACGATATCGCCTGCAAAAACGTGATATACGAAGCCTCTGCTCTGGGGCTTATAATACTCGTGCATGCGGGCAGAGATATTGGCTATCCCGATCCCGTTCACTGTCCGCCCGAAAAAATGCGAAGCGTGATAGACGAGATAAAGCCCGAAAAGCTTGTGCTTGCCCACATGGGCGGCTGGGAGCAGTGGGACATGGTAGAGGAGCTTTTATGCGGTGAAAATGTATGGCTCGACACTGCCTTCAGCCTGGAATATATCAAGAATGAGCAGTTCGAGCGTATCATTGAAAAACACGGCTATGAAAGAATACTGTTTGCAACGGACAGTCCGTGGAGCCCTCAGAAGGAGTATATAAAAAAAATAACGGAGCTTTTGCCCGATGAAAAGGTAAGAAAAGCCATATTGGGCGAAAACGCAAGGAGACTTATTGACAGTGTCGGATAAAGAAGACAACAGAAAGGTCAAAAGCATAAACGATTCCCTCACGGAATGTATGCGCATAGTAAAGCATGAGGATATAAACGGCGGTTCGCGTCTTTTCGGCGGAAGGCTCATGCAGTGGATGGACGAGGTGGCAGGAATATGCGCCATGCGTCACAGCGGCGGCGTTATAACTACGGCCGCCATAGATAACCTGCAATTCAAAAAAGGTGCATATATAGGCGACATAATACTGCTTTCGGCAAAAATAACATATGTGGGCAGAACATCTATGGAGGTACGCGTGGATGTATTTATGGAAGAAATGAAAACAGGCATACGCTCTGCCATTAACCGTGCATATTTCACAGAAGTATGCTTAGATAAAGACGGCAAGCCCACACCCGTGCAGTATACCATAAAACCCGAAACAATATCGGAAAAAGCCGAATGGGAGGGCGCCTTAAAGCGTATAGAAATACGCAGGGCAAGACGCACCGAGGGATATTGATTTTAAAACAATGCAAAACAGGGACTATTTTCAGTCCCTGTTTTTTATTGCTCTATATATTTCTTTACTACGGCGGGAACGCCCGCAGCTACACAGTTGTCGGGAAGGTCATGCGTTACAACGCTTCCTGCTGCTATAACACATCCGCTTCCTATAGTTACGCCCTGAAGCACTGACACATTAGCCCCAAACCAGCAGTTATCACCTATATTTATAGGGAGAGCTCGCTCTAAGCCCTTATTTCTTTCTTCATACTTCATAGGATGACTTGCAGTGTAAAATCCGCAGAACGGGCCTATAAACACATTTTTGCCTATATTTATCCTTCCGCCGTCCATAAAATAACAGCCGTGATTTACAAAAGTGCCCTCGCCCAAGCTCGTGCTTATGCCATAGTCAAAGTAAACGGGAGCAAGTACAGTAACTCCGTCCGGCACCTCCCTGCCCAGCAAAGACTTCAACGCGGAAAGCTGTTTGTCGCTGGAGGGCTCGGCAGTATTAAATTCATGACAATTTATCTCTGCCCTTCTCCTCTCCTCCACAAGGTCCTTATCAAAATTGGCATCGTGCCATTCTCCGTTCAGCATTTTTTCTTTTTCGGTCATATCAGTTCTCCTTATATTGCTTTAATTTATTATGCTTTATTATAACAAATGTCTGCGTATATTTCAACTGTGATAAAAATATTTTTATTGTGTTGAAAAATACTCGAATTATTGTTATAATGTCAATATATAATTTATTCCGAATAAGAGGTCAAATATATGAAAATAAATGAAACCACAAAGCGCTGTATACTGCTTGTTTTTGGATTGTTTTTTTCTGCGCTCGGAGTGGCGTTTACAAAACACGCGGAGCTCGGTGTGTCGCCCATTTCCTCGGTCGCAAATGTAATGAACTATAAATTCCCCTCAATTTCAATGGGAACATGGCTCATAATATGGAACTGCTGTCTTATTGCAGGACAAATAGCTGTGCTTCGCAGAAAATTTCAGCCCATACAGCTTCTGCAGATACCCCTGTCCTTCCTTTTCGGCTGGTTCACGGATCTCGGTATGTTTATTATATCGCCCATACCCATAAATTTTTACCCCATACGCCTTATATGTGTCATAATAGGTGTTACTGTGCTTGGCTTCGGAATTTCGCTTGCCGTGATAGCAAATGTAATAATGAACTCGGGAGAAGCCTTTGTAAAGGCTGTTTCCGACACTGTACACAAGGAATTCGGAAATGTTAAGATTGCCTTTGACATATTCTGCGTTCTGTTTTCGATAGTGCTTTCGCTTGTATTTTTTGATTTCAGAATAGTAGGTGCGAGAGAGGGAACAGTAATATCGGCGCTCTTTACGGGAGTTGCGGTTAAGTTTTTCAACAAAAGGCTAAGAACGCCGTTGGAGAAGATTTTATTGAAATAAAAAGGAACCATCATTTTGACGATTCCTTTTTGCATTTATGCCGTTTTATAAACAGCCGTTTTTGTTTCTGCTATCCATTCCACTTTTACACCAAGCGCCGTTCCAAGCGCTCTGAACGGTATAAACATCCTGCCGTCCTTTATCTCGGCTTTTACACCGTTTTCCATGACAACGGGCGAATTGTTCTTATACATAAGTTCACTTCCGGCGCTGAAGCTTATAACACTGCCGTTTGTGTGAACAGACGCCGTTTTTGTGCTTGCATCCCAGCTTATTACAGCGCTTTCATCGGCATTGTTAACACTTCTTCCGCTTATTGCCACAGCTGCAAAGCGAAGAGGCACAAGCGTAGAATTTTAACCGTTCTGAATGTAGGGCGCGGCATCTATTTCATAGATTCTGCCCGAAATGCTTATTGTTTTGCTGCCTATAGACACTCTCACTTCGTTAGAAGATGTCTTTGTGTTTGTGGTAGGCTCAACGGATTTTTCCGTTGCTGTATTTGTATAGGTAGTTGCTTCGGTTGAAGTTTCGGTCGTTGTTTTGGCTGCTGAGGAACTACCGCCTCCGCCTCCTCCACTGCCTCCGCCGCTTGTATGCGCTCTTGCTGTAGTGGTTTCGGTTTGTTTGTCTGTAGTTTCTGCTTTATTTGTTGTCACAGCTGTCCTGGCAGTTGTAGGCTCGGTTTTGACAGTCGTTATTTCAGCCGTTGTAGATTCCGTCTTTTCGGTAGTTATTTCGGCTGTAGTGGCTTCGGTCTGTTCGGAAATATTCAAATCCAGACTGTCAAGCCAGTTTTTAACGGCTTGAGCCGAGTTGTTAGCGTTATCGCCCGGAGTCCAAAAGCCTGAAAGTACCTCTGCATTAGGCACTGTGTTTTTTATTCTGTTAAAGCTTGTCTGCGGAGAGCTGCTACCTGATGTACAGAATGGAATAACCCTCTTGCTGGAAAAATCATAGCTTTCAAGGAAGGACATTATAGCCATAGGCGTATCACCCCACCATATGGGATAACCTATAAATATTGTGTCGTAGTCATCCATATTGTCAACATGCGCTGCAAGCTCGGGTCTTGCATTGCTGTTCTTTTCCTGCGTTGCCTGCTCCAGTATAGTGTCGTAATCATCGGAATATTGTCTTACAGTTTTTATAGTAAACATATTACCGCCGATATTATCGTGAATATAATCTGCAATTTTCTGAGTATTCCCTGTTCTTGAAAATGTAGCAATGAGTGTTTTGCCTTGCCCTAGAGGTTCGCTGTCGGTATTCTGCTTTCCTCCCGTTTTTACAAGTTCAATGCCCTCATCCTTGCCCATATTACGACTGTATAGCTTATCCTTTGAATTATTCCAATGTTCATGTACTCCGAGATTGGTAACAGCATTTCCGTTGCCGTCATAATAGACTGTACCCGATGGAGCGCTCTCAACAAGTCCCGCCTCATGGAGATAATTTTCAACATTTGGATTGTTCCTAAGTGCGCCGTTATTTCCTGTTACAGTAGGCTCGTTTATAAGAAAATCGGCGCCTACGGAGTCTATAGCCACGGGATCCTGCGATACAAATATACTCGATGTATAGTCGTTATTGAAAGGAGCCTGCTGCCATTTTGAATTTTCGGCTGTTATGGAAGAACCCTCCGACACTGCACATATAAGAGCGTCCAACATATATAGAACGGTTTTTCCGCCCAGCTCATAATTTGCCATAAGATCGGTAAGAGGACTGTAGGTGTCCATTTCGTTTCTCGTGAGGAACTGATGAAGATTAGCGCCCTCGGGTGGACGCATTTCATTGCCGTTTATAAAAGAACCGAAATGATTTTTACCGCAAAGAGTTATGCCATAGCTGTGCCCCTTTAAATTGGCAAGATTTATAACATATTCCGCCTCTGTAACACAGGTAGGAATATAATTTACCGCTCCACTGAATTCATAAGACCAGTTTATAGGCGTATTCTCATCGGGTATGCCCGTATCTCTGCCCACAAAGTTTACACCATTCAATTCGCCTTCGTTACACATATTAACCATATAATCCGGGAAAAGACGCGAAACATCATAAACGGTTATGTCGCCCGGCGCAACTCCCGCTTCCTCCACAAGTGACTGCAAGAGCACTTTAAGAAGCACAGGATTTGTATAGCTCATATCCGTTTCGCCCGAGGTGTCATCGTCAAAAACGGCAGAGCCGTTTATATTGGCTTTTATTGCTATCTTCTCACCGTTGGTATACCCCGTATCTTTGTTTCTTGACATATTATGCGCCATGAAAAGACTGTCCCAGCCTTCGGCTGCCGTTTCTTTTCCTCCAAGAGAGGCTATGCTGTCGTTTACCATATTTTTTATTACAGCTTCGTCAAAGTTATCTGTTTGCCACCAATAACCGTTACCATCCCAATCAACGGAATCGGGCTCATGCGACCATACCACACGCCCCGGCATAGCGCCTATGCCCTTTCCGTATGGCTCATGGCTAGGAAAAACATTGTCATTTGTCATATCACTTTCCTCACTTCCCACTGCCGTGCAGCAGCTCAAACCAACCGTAGATGCTATTGCAAAAATAACACACAGCGTCAATGATATTATTTTTTTCATTCGACTTCCTCCTTATTTACAATTAAATTTATTTATTCCTTATATATGGCTCTTGCATTTACATAGTCTTAATTTTATTATATAACCTAAGGAACAAAATATCAAATACATATATTAAATGATATATTATACTTGAAAGGTATGGCAACAAATGATATACTGTTTTTAAAGGGAGGTTAAAATATGGACATAAAGGTACTTAAATATTTCCTTACAGCAGCAAGAGAGGAAAGCATATCAAAGGCGGCAGAGGCGCTTTATATGACACAGCCTCCTCTTTCAAGACAGTTAAAAGCCCTTGAAGATGAGCTTGGAAAACAGCTTTTTGTGAGAGGCAGCAGAAAAATAACGCTTACAGAGGAAGGTATGCTTCTCAAAAAAAGAGCCGAAGAAATGATAGAGCTTATGGATATAACAAAAGCGGAAATTAGTGCTTCAAGTGAGAATATAAGCGGAGATGTATACATAGGCGGAGGAGAAACGGAAGGAATGAGAATAATTGCAAGGGCGTCCGAAATACTCCTTAGGGAATATCCAAACATAAGGATACACCTTTTCAGCGGACACACGGAGGATATTGCCGAAAAGCTGGACAGGGGGCTTCTGGATTTCGGAATATTTATAGAACCAGCAAATATGTCAAAATATGATTATATCCATCTGAATACAACCGATGTATGGGGCTTGCTTATGAGAAGGGACAACAGCTTAGCTGCAAAAAAAGTTATAAAAGCAGAGGATATGCTCACTGTGCCCATTATCTGTTCCGAACAGTTCAAGGGAGAGATGCTTGGATTTTCGGGCGGAGAATACAATAAGCTTAATATAGTGGCTACATACAATCTTTTATATAACGCTTCTCTTTTGGTTGAGGAAAATGTGGGCTGTGCCCTCTGCATTGACGGCATTATAAACTGCGGTGCGGATAGTCCTCTCTGCTTCAGACCTATTGAGCCTCGTCTTGAGGTCGGGCTGAATATAGGCTGGAAGAAATATCAGACTTTTTCAAAGGCTGCCGAGTTGTTTTTGAATAAGCTAAGAGAGTGTGTTTAATTTTAAAAGACCTGCCGAAATACAGACAGGTCTCTGCGTGTCGATAAAATCGACACGCTTGAAAGAAATGCTTGCATTTCTTTCAGATAGATCAAGGTAGGAACCAGC
>CANROO010000088.1 GCA_947632235.1 uncultured Clostridia bacterium | reverse complement strand
TGCGACTTATATTGACATAGTAACATATAATGGCTCTGCTTATGCCTGCAAGACATCACACACATCAGGCACAAGCTGGAGCAGCACAAACTGGACATTGCTTGTATCGAAAGGCGACAAGGGCGACACGGGAGCTAAAGGCGATACGGGTCCGCAGGGTCCCGCAGGTCCGTCATCAGACACCAAGGTAACACAGGCATATAGCACGGCAAACGGCAGCTATCCGATATTGATGAGCGCAACGGCGGGAGTAAGTTCGACAGGTTCTAGGGGTGCGACAACGGCTATTGTTAATAATAATATTTATGCAAATCCGTCTAACGGTTGTTTGCATGTACGAGAGATAGAGATAGGCGAGAATAACAGATTTTACCCTAACTCCGATAACTGGCTTAATTTTAATATCAGCGAAGGTATAATACTCGACACTGATATGTATGTCTATGGTACTTTGTATACTAACAGCGGAACGGTGCAGAAGTCAGACAGGAATGTCAAAACGGACATTGAGGCTCTGGAGCTTACAAAAGCGTGGGGTCTTATTAATGGTTTAAAGCCATCTACATACAAAATGGTCGAAGGCACAAGCGGAAGGACACACTGGGGTCTGATCTCGCAGGAGGTCGAGGACGCAATGACGGCAAGCGGGCTTACCGATATGGACTTCGGCGGTTTTATAAGGGCGGAAAAGAAAGACGGAAGCGTTGAGTATTGCTTAAGATACGATGAGTTTGTTGCGCCGCTTATAAGGTGCGTGCAGGATCTGCAAATGAGGCTTGAGGCTGCGGAGAACGAGTTGCGGGAACTTGCCGATGTGAAGGAGGCGGGCTGAAATGGAGAATATCATAATTGCCTTGATAGGCTTTGCGGGAAGCTCCATAGGGGCGGTGATAGGCATTTTTGTTAATACAAAGCTTATAACATACCGCATAGAACAGCTGGAGCAGAAGGTGAATAAGCATAATAATCTGATTGAGAGGACTTATGAGCTGGAGGCGAGAGAAGAGCTGCACGAGGAAAAAATAAAGGTAATGAATCATAGGATAGAGGACTTAGAAAGATTTAATGACAACAAATACATTAAGGAGGTTTAAATTATGACGAAAAAGTGGTTTAAGGCGGCTCTTATAAGGGCGATAAAGACTATGGCGCAGAGTGCGATCGCTATGATAGGCACGGCGGTAGTGCTGGACGAGGTGAACTGGGTGAATGTGGTGAGCGCAAGTATATTGGCAGGAGTATTAAGCCTGCTGACATCAACTGCAGGCTTACCCGAATTGGAGGAATAAGTATGGGAAAGTTAGTGGGTTTGGATTTGCCTTATAATTATGTGCCGTCAAATCCTGCGAATTATGGCGGGGTGAGGGCGGTAAGTAATATTAAATACATAGTTGTGCATTATACGGCTAATGACGGCGACACGGACACAGGAAACGGCTCGTATTTCGGGAGAACGAAGGTCGGCGCGGGAGCGCATATGTTTGTTGACGAGGATAGCTGTACGCAGAGCATACTGTTTAACAGGGTGGCTTATCACTGTGAGACGGCGGGAATGAAATTCAAATGCGACTGCCGCAATTACAACAGTATAGGCGTTGAGATGTGCAGCGACAAGGTAAACGGAAAATATGTTATTACAAGGCAGACAATGCTGAATACCGTAAAGGTGGTCAAATATCTTATGCGGGAGTACAATGTGCCTGCCGAAAGGGTAATAAGGCATTATGATGTGTGCGGTAAGCTCTGCCCCGAGCCGTGGGTGAGAGTGCCGAGCGAGTGGACGGAGTTTAAGAGGCTTATAACTGAGGCGGAAAAAAAGGAGGACGAGGAAATGGTGGAGACTATAAATATAACCGTCAACGGTAAGGAGATAAAGGCGGACGCTATTGTCAAGGACGGGAGAACATTTTTGAGTTTAAGGGCGTTGGAAAACGCAGGTTTTGCTGTCGGGTATTACGCAAATACCAAAAGGCGGACGCTGGGGAATATTTTTAAGGAGCTTCCTGTGGTAGTTGGAGAAAAAAAGGAGTTTGTGAACGCCATAAATATTGAGGGGCGCAATTATGTAGGTATAAGAGACATGGCGGAAATGCTGGGCGTTGGAGTGGAGTATGACAGGGCAACGGATACGGTGACGCTGAAGAAATAAGCGGGCGAGCAATGCTCGCCCCTACGGCAAGGGGAGAGCCAAGAAAGTAAGGGAGTGCAGAAAGAGCGAGAGAGTAAAGAGAGGGTGATGGTATGAATATAACGGTGAGAGGGCTTGATGAGGTAATAAACAAGTTTGACGGGGCGGTGAAGGGCTATCCTGCGGAGGTAAGTAAGTTCCTGCGCAAGGAGGGCAACGCCCTTAAAAGAGAGGTTACGGCTAAAGCCAAGGAGAGGATAAAGAAAAAGACAGGCAATTATTTGAACGGCATAACGGCGCAGAACCCGTACAAATATTATAAGGAGACGGGCGGGAGAGCCAAGGACAGCGTGAAGGTATACGGCAGGAGAAAGACGATTGAGAAAAAAGGCAAGACAAAAAAAGGCGCGCCTCATACTCATCTTATAGAGAAGGGACATGAAAAGGTGTTATGGGGCAGGAGAACGGAGGAATTTGTGAGGGCGTTTTATATTTACAGGGACGCAGGGAAGGAATATGAAGGAAAGTTTGAGGGCAATGCGGAGAGGTTTGTTGACGAGGCTGTAAGAAAATTGTTGTGGTAAATAGGGAATGGGGACAGTCCCCGTTGGTTGAAAGAGAGCACTAAAATACAGAGGTTGGGGACAGTCCCCGTTGACCGTGGTAAATAGGGAATGGGGACAGTCCCGCAAAGTATAATTCATATTGACTGTTGATAGCAACGATGTATATCAACAGAGTGCAGACAACACAACATTTCGGGACAGTCCCCGCACAAACGAAGCCCCCCTCAGTGCTAACAACTCCCCCATTGCACCGCCTACGGGCGAAAAGCAGGGATTCCCCGAAATGAGCAGGGCAGATGATGAAACGGAGGCGAGGAAAAATGATATATCCAAAGCAGCAGGATATATACGATGTAGATATATTTAACGAGGATTTTAAAGAGCTTGAACAGGCAATAAGCAAGGAAACGCTTGACAGGCAGACAAGCCTTGCGAAAAAGGCTGATACGAGTCATACGCACGATGTGGGCGACATAAACGGGCTTGACAATACGCTTAATGAGAAGGCTGACAAGAGCCATACTCATGAAGTAAGTGACATAAAAGGGCTTGATAACGCTATTGACACAAAAATTGTGTTGGGAAATACAAAAACAAGTACGGAAGATGACGGAAGTTTGTCGCCGTATTTAAATCTGGTACAGAACGGGAAGGTAAAAAGCAGCAGAAGATTAATGCCGTATGAGGACTGCCCCGCTGACTTTGTGGCGAAGGACGGAGAGATACAGCTTGATATTAGAGAAGCTACGACAACACAAAAAGGGCTGCTGAGTGCGGAGGACAAAAAGAAGCTGGACAATGCGGGAAAGGTGGCTGTCGACAGTGAGCTTGACGAAAGCAGCGAGAACCCCGTACAGAATAAGGCGATAAAGGCTGAGCTTGACAAGAAGGCGAATGTAAACGGAAATATAATATATGTTAAGGCTGATGACACAGATGAAGAGTATTATACAAGGCTTGGTATAAATAAAAGCGACTGTAAATCAACCTTAATCCTTGCTTTGCAAGGAGCAAAAGAAGGAAATGAAATAGTACTTCTGCCGGGAACACATGACTGTCATAATGGTTGTAGAATAGATACAGACAAATTGACTATCAGAGGTTTGTCACCTGCGCTGAGAGATGTTACAAAACTGAATGGTTATTATAACGAAATCGGTTTAAAAACTGCCAATTCTGCACTAAACATTGAGGCAAACGACATTGTGTTAAAAGATTTTTCAACAACAACTTATCAAAGTACGGTTTATCCTGTAGGAGGCGGGATAGGTATCGTTTGCGATTGGGGTAAAAAAGTTTTTACTTTTGAAAACATAATTATAGATAATATACATTTTTATGATGATACTTATATATTAATAACCGTAAATAATCACTTAGCAGAAGAAAGTTTAAATATAAAAAATTTGAGAATAAGTAACTGCATATGCGATAGAGCAGATTATTTTGTAGAAACGGAGAACGCTTATACACAAAAAGGAATGATAAATAACAATATATCGGCAACGGACAAGGAATTGATATATGCAGAGAATACACAAGACGAGGAAGAAATAGTGATAGCAGGAAACAATGTAAACAGTATAAAAAAGAAAAGCTAGCACTATTAATCAAAAGGGAAGAGGCGCGACAGAAAGAGGCTTAAGTTATGGCAAAGAATATAAATGTGATACTGAGCTTGCAGGACAGATTTACAAGCAAGATGTCGAAGGCGAGCTATGAGACATTACAATTTAAAAGGAACCTTGCGATAGCGCAGCTCGGAAGCGAGAAAATGGCTACTGCCATGCACGCCATGGAGAGGGCTGTAATTGCGGGTACGACTGCGCTTGCCGTGGGAAGTACGAAGGCGCTTAAGGACAGAGACCTACGAGCAGTTTGAGAGCAAGATGAACGAGGTTGCCGGTATAAAGGGCTTATCACGCGTGAGCGAGGACATGATAAAGCTGACGCAGGCGGCAAAGGAGAGCGCAAAGAATGTACCCGGTTCCGTATATACCGAAAGCGCGGAGGCTCTTAAGTACCTGGCATTGGCAGGCTGGGACACAAACCAGAGCATGGAGGCGTTGGAGCCTACTCTTAAAGCCATAAAGATAAACGGCGTAGATGTGAAGGAAACGGCTGACGCTCTTACGGACAGCATGACGGCGTTAGGATTAAGCGCAAAGCAGTCGGGCGACTTTGTGGACTATGCGACGGCTGTGCAGGGAGCAAGCAACACAAATATGCTCCAGTTAAACGAGGCGCTTATAAAGTGCGGAGCGGGATTTCAGAGCCTTTACACGCGAATGGACACCGCCGAGGAGAAAATGCAGATAGTAAAGGACACCATGGGAATGATAGGTGTGCTTTCATCGGGAGGCTTTAAGGCGGAGAGAGCCGGAACAATACTTAACTCTCTTTTTACCCGTATGACGAAGGAAACGGGAGAGACGGCAAGAGGACTTGAAAGCATAGGTCTGAGCTTGTACGACACAGAGGGAAAGCTAAAGGGTCCTCTCGCTATATTTACCGAGATGAATGAAAAGGTGAAGGGTCTTACGGAGCAGGAGAGGAACGCCGCGCTTGCGGACATAGGCGGAAGATACCGCTCGCAGTTAATGCAGCTTATGAGCGCAATGAATACCGTAGGAGATGACGGAAGGACTGCCATTGAGAAAATAAACGAGGCTATGGCAGAGAGCGAAGGCGCCGCCGACAGGTACATAGGCGCGGTAACGGACGGTTACAGCGGAAGTCTTAAGGTATTAAAAGCAGAATGGGAGAACTTCAAGGAAGAGATAGGAGAGATAGCGGCGCCGTATGCTACGGAGGGCATACAATACATAACGGAGAAGCTCCCGACAATAGAACAGTGGCTTAAGGACAGGCTTCCGAGCGCTCTTGAAAAGGGAAAAGAGATAATAATAGAGATAAAGGACGCTTTGAAGTGGATAGTGGAGAACTACAAGACCATAGGAGCCGTGGCGGGAGGCGCTTACATGGGAATGGGCGCTTTCAGATTGGCTACGGGAGCTATGGAGGGCTACGACACTTTTAAGCGAATACAAAACGGCTTGCAGAAGCAGAGGACAGCGTATAATCACGCATACGGGCTTGACAACATAAGAGGTCTGAGCTTGTGGGAGCCTCTTACAAATGATGAGAGATACAGGCAAGACGGCAAGCAGAGGGCAAGCGTAACAAAGGCTCTTAAAAAGGGCGAGCTGATAAGCGGAGCGGACGATATAATATACAGAAGCTCGGAGGCTTCGGGAATATTTAAAGACGAAAGCTTTTTTGACAGTCTGCAAGGGCATATATGGGGCGGAAAAGCCTCGCCCGAGGACATAATGGTCGACCCGAGCGAGCTGAAGGCGATAGGAACGCAGATAGCGCCTATCGGTACTGTGAGCGGGAACACGGACATATTAGGCAGAGGAGCGGGAACGGCGCTTGCGTCTGCCGCAGGAAGAGAGACAAGCGAACGGATATTCAGCGACAAAGTACAGAATACGAGCTACAATATATTTACAAATGCTGCGGGAGCGGCTGCGGCGCCCGCAATAACGGAGACCGTGGGCGGAGCGCTTGCGGGAACGGCAGCGGGCGAAGGCGCTGCGGCGGCAGGAGCTGCGGGCGGTGCTACCATGGCGGGCTTTGCGGCAACGGCGGCGGCAATAGGAGCAGTTGTTGTTACGCTTGTTGGTGCATTTAAAAACAGCGAGATATTCCGCAATTCTCTTGCAAAGATAGGAGAGGCAGGAAAAACGGTATTTGGAAAGATTAAAGAATACTTTGAGCAGATAAAGCCCGTATTGCTGACGCTACAAGACGCTTTCGGCGAGGTCTTCGGCTTTGTGGGAGATGTGTTGGGTACTGTAATAGATGTGTTAAAACCCGTAGTTAGTCTATTATTTGACATATTAGCGCCGATAATGGACGCGGCATGGAGCCTATTTTGTACGCTTTTAAAAACAATAGCAGATGTTATAAAGGGCATATTTTCTGCGTTAAGAACAGTAATTGGAAAGCTGAGAGAGTTTGGAGCTTGGTTTTACGAAAAATGCGCGCCGATACGAGAGGCAATAAACAAATACTTGGTAGAGCCCATAAAATCGGTGTGCGGTTGGATAAAAGACGCTTTTAATTGGTGGCAGACGCTTACGGGAGCTATGGAGGAGGAAGACCAAACCGAATATGTGCTGCCGTATCAATATCATGAGGTGCCTACACAAGATGTGGACGCAAGCACCGGACGAAGCGAAGCAGAGGGCGGAGACGGAAACGCCCTGGGTACGAGCTACTGGAAAGGCGGAAAAACGAGGATAAACGAGCAGGGCGGAGAGATAATAGATCTGCCGAGCGGAAGCCGAGTGATACCCGCGGACAAGAGCGGAAAGATGATGCAAAAGGGAAATATAAATATTACGGTACATATCGAGAATATGTACGGAGAGGACGAGAGGTATGTTGAGAGGATAGGAAACAGAGTGGCGCATGAGCTGGCGATGGTGATGTGAGAGGCTGGGGACAGTCCCGCAGAGTGTTAAGTTTATTGACTGTTTGAGTAAATACAGTTACACAACAGAGTACAGACAACACTGCTTTCGGGACAGTCCCCGCTGACCTTAAGAGAAAGGAAATACTGAATATAAAGGAGTTGAGGGTATGGCGTTTTTTCCGCTTGTGGAGGACATAGAGATAAAGGAGACAAAAAGCGAGATAGGCAGGGACTTTGTGTTTGTGAACGGTCAGCACATAATAAACGAGAAAGGGCTCTTGAAGGAATACACAAACGAGGCGGACATACTCAAGGAGTGGATAAGGAAGGTCGTGCTGACGCAGGCGGGAGCCTATGAGGTGTACACAAAGGGCGAGAGCGAAGTGTTCGGCGTGAGCATATGGGAGAAGCTGGGGAGCAAGGAAAGAGGGTACTTTTTGAGCGAGCTTAAAAGGGAGATAACGCAGCAGCTTACAAAAAGCGAGTACATAGAGCAGATAAAGGACTTTGAGGCGGTGACGGAGGGGCGGAAGGTGGTAATAAGATTTACAGCGGTAACAAAGGACATAGAGATAGAACAAAGGATAGTAATAAATGCATGAAAAAGGCGTGCGTTTACTGCGGGAGAATACATGAAAAGGGATATATATGCCCGAGAAAGCCCAAAAAGGAATATCAATACCGAGACAGAGACAGGGGAGAAAAGAGCAGAGCCTTCCGCAGGACGCAAGCCTGGAAGGACAAGGCTATTGAGATAAAGGAGCGGGACGGCTGGCACTGCGCCGTGTGCGAGAGCGGAAAATATGACATAGGTACGAGGAAAATAAATTACAGGGATCTGGAGGTTCATCACATAGTGAAGCTAAAAGATGACATAGAAAAGGGGCTTGAGGACGAGAACCTTATTACGCTTTGCAAGGAGCATCACAGAATGGCAGACAAGGGAGAGATACCGAAAAAATTCCTTACAGAGCTGGCGAAAGCAAAATGTGAGGATACGGAGATAAGGGCTGCCATTCTGTGATAATCAAGGAGTTTTTTCAAAAAGCCCTCCGGGCAACCTCGCTTCCCGTGCGTCAGCTCGCCTTCGGCGACCTTTTGGCACGACGCAAGGTTTTTGAAAAAATTACGAAAAATCTGACAAGCAGATTTTTCAAAGGCGGATAAGGGAGAGATACCGAAAAAATTCCTTACAGAGCTGGCGAAAGCAAAATGTGAGGATACGGAGATAACGGCGGTTATTATGTGAGCGGGCGACCACAGGATTGCACCGAAAGATTTATCATTGTATTTTGTTTACAAAATACACTTAGACGCCGCCTGATTCAGAACTTTCCCTATGGGAAAGCGATACTTCGTATCGTCGGATTAGTCTTTCCGATTCAAATGTTGGGGACAGTCCCGGCTACGCAGGACAGTCCCCGCAGACCGTGAGGGACAGCAAAGCAGGGCGGCGGCTTTGCCGAAAGTGCTGAACGCCCCTACATAGAATGTGAAATAAAAGGGCGACCACAGGTCGCCCCTACATAGAAGGTAGTGCAGAAGGGGGGAGGTTGTTGTATTTTTTGCAACAACCATAACAATAAACCTTTTTCGTGAGGTTACGAAAATGATAAGTAAGTAAGGAGGTTAGAAAATGCCTGATGTTGATAATGTGATTTACGGCGGTGTGAGCGACAGCGAGGGAAACACTTACAATGTGGCTGATGTGATAGGAGCGGAGCCTATAAGCGACGAGGTGTATGACATAAGCTCCATGCACCCGAGGACAGCCGTTGTGTTAAACGGCGAAGGAAAGGTCTGCGACATGATAAAAGCCGCCATAGAGAGAAACAAAATAATAGAGAGCGTGAAGGAATTTACGGCTGAGCTTGCAAAGATAAGAGAGCTTATAACGAGTACGGCGGAGGACACGCTTAATTCGGCGAAGAGTTACGCCGATGAGAAAGACGAAAGTACGGCGGAAAGTACTCTTAATTCGGCGAAGAGTTACGCCGATGAAAAAGACGAAAGTACAGCCCAAAGTACATTGAGCGAGGCGAAGAGTTACGCCGATGAAAAAGACGAAAGTACAGCCCAAAGTACATTGAGTGAAGCAAAGAATTACGCCGATGAAAAGGACGAAAGTACGGCGGAAAGTACGCTGAGTGAGGCGGAAAAGTACGCGGAGAAAAAGGACGCGGAAATAATAGACAATGCGCCCGAGAATTTGAATACGCTCAATGAGCTTGCGGCGGCGCTGAAAGAAAACAGCGACATAATGGCTATGCTTACGGAGGCGATAGGCAAGAAGGTGGACAAGGTGGAAGGGAAAGTGCTGTCGAGCAATGATTTTACGGACGAGGAAAAAGAAAAGCTGGACGGTATAGAGGAGATCACGGCGGCGGAGATAGAGGCTATGTTTACTTGAAAATATAATATTGGGGACAGTCCCGCAGAGTGTGAGGGAGTGCAAAATAGACCCTTCAGTCGCCCTGCGGGTATCAGAACTTTCCCTTCGGGAAAGCGATGCCTTACGGCATCGTCGGATTAATCTTTCCGATTCAAATGCCAGCTTCCCTGCATTGCACCGAAAGATATATCGGACAGCCGTTAGGCTGGCTTTCGGCGAAGCCGAAAGTGCTGACATAGCAAGGACGCCTTATAATGTTGCGCCTGCGGGCGAAAAGTGGGCGAGCAATGCATTGCACGGAAAGACGTATCCGACGCCGCCTAAAGTTGGGGACAGTCCATTGCACGGAAAGACTTATCCGACGCCGCCTAAAGTTGGGGACAGTCCCCATTCGGGGACAGTCCCCGCTGACCGTGAGGGACAGCAAAACAAGGCGGCGGCTTTCGGTGAAGCCGAAAGTGCTGAACATTCGGGGACAGTCCCCGCTGACCGTGAGGGACAGCAAAACAAGGCGGCGGCTTTCGGTGAAGCCGAAAGTGCTGA
>CANROO010000087.1 GCA_947632235.1 uncultured Clostridia bacterium | reverse complement strand
TTACCTTGCCGAAAGCATCAACGGCATAGCCCGTTCCTACCATATCAAGCTTGAGTATATGCTCCGGTGAGCTTTGATTAGGCGAAGCTCCTGCCGTATCTACAAAATATTTCACATCGCCCAAGCTCGAAGCCTTCTCTGCAAAGGCTTCAACGGAAGTCTTTTCCATAGCGTTTACAACGCAGGTCTCCACCGCATAACCGCTGTATTTAAGCTCGTTTGCAGTTTTTTCAAGATTTTTCTCGCTTATGTCACCGAGCAGTATTGTTCTGCCCGAAGCAAATCTCCTTATTATAGCGGTACCCATACTGCCTGCGCCAAGCAATGCAATGACCTCTTTGTTTTCGTTCAAATCAAAATTCACTGTAATTTCTCCCTTCATATTAATATTTTTGTATCTGATATAATTATAAGCCAAAATATATTGAAATTTCCAATAAAAATATGTTATAATTAATAAAAAATATTAATAATGAGGTATTTCATATGACAACAAAACAGATAGACTATGTTATTGAGCTTGCAAGGACGCAGAACTTCAGCAGGGCTGCGGAAAATCTCTTTATAAGCCAGCCTTCTCTTACATATCAGATACAGCTTCTGGAAGAAGAAGTCGGATTTAAAATATTTGAGCGTTCGGGAAGGGGCGCTTCGCTCACTCCTGCAGGGGAATATTTCTGCTCAAATATTGTCAATATAAAGGACGAGCTTAAAAATTTGATAGAGCAAAGCCAGAACTACGGTTCAAAATATATGGACACTCTCAATGTGTGTCTGCCCATGCGTTCATGTATATATTTTTTGCCAAAGATAATGAAAAAATTTGAAGATGATATGCCCGATATAGCCTTGAATATATCATTTATATACGATAACAGCAGAGTTGACGGCTTTTTAAGAAAGGAACATGATATTCTCTTTGCAAGAGATTCCGAACTTATGCGCTTTTCAAACATAAAAATCAATCCTCTTTACAAAAGCGGATTTTATATAATAGCAAATAAAAACGACCCGTTGGCAAGGCTCGAAATCATTACGGAAAGAGACCTTGAAGGCAGAACATTTATGATAGGCGGAGGCTCTCCTCCCGAAATGATAGTGGTTCAGAACAGGATAATAAACAGCGTAGCCGTAAACACAATAAATTCCCTTAATCACGATATGTCCCTTACATATGTGGCGGCAGGGAAAGGCATAGTGCTGGCTCCGGGTTTTGCCGACGACCACAACGGCGAATTTGCATGGATACCCTTTGACTGCCCCGAGTATATAAAATGTGTTCTGGGTTCTCATAAAAGCGATAAAAGAGAATGTACAAGGCACTTTATAGAGCTTGCACAGGAGGCATATGGCAATACAAACGACTTATTTTGATGGATCTGTTTTTTCTTCGGAAAGCACAGATTTGTCTTTAAGGCACCAATTAAAAATACAATAAGAACAAGAAACGGCAAAACAGCCGATACGCAGGTTTTCATACTCTTGTATCGGCTGTTTATAATAATGGCAGTTGAATATAATTAACAAATTTGACGTATCTATAAGGAAATTTGCTTTTTATTTCATCTGTTTTTCCCAGAATGCCACAGCATCGTCTATCCAGCCTTCTGCGGCGGTTCCCGTACCAAGTCCGAAGCCATGGCGCAGTCCCTCGTAAACATGAAATTCCGTAGGTATGCCGAGAGCAGACATAGCCTCAAGTCGGCTCTGCATAGTGCGCCAATCGGCTATTGAATCGTTTGTGCCTACGCAGGCATAGGTAGGAGGATCGTTTCTGCCGTAGTCCGTATGTCCCGTATACTGCATTATGACCGTGCCGGGCTTAGGAAGGTCGGCACCGCCGAAATATCCGGGACCGTATGTTCCCATATTGGCTGCCATTCTTGCGCCTGCGCTTCCGCCCCACACGGAATAGCTGTCCGTATCCACTCCCAATTCCTCCGCATGGTCAAATATAAATGTTATGGCTCTTGCCAGATCCTCATTTGCGCTGTCCCAGCCGGGGCGATATATCAGTGCAAAGGCATTGTAGCCCTTCTTGGATAATTCCAGAGCGTGGGGAAAGCTGTCGTGCATTGCGCCTACATAGGCAAAACCTCCGCCTGCATTGCATACCGCAAATTTTTCGCCCGGCCTGCCCTTGAAGAAGAAAAGTCCCGTATCGGCTTTTTCGGGGTCGTCGGCTTTTTCTTCGTCTGTATATATATCATAAAATATCCTATCCCCCGACGATGCCTTTTCCCTCATATAATTACATATCTCCACAGTCTTGTTCGGGTCGATATTGTTGTACCATGTCAGCGACAAATCGCCTAAAGTGTTGCCGCTGTAATAGCCCTTGTCCACAGGAAATATAAGCCTGCCGTAATCGCCGAAAACACTGTCGTTTATAACATCATCTATACTTGTATTTACGGTATATATTTTGCTGCTTATATTGTCGGCAGGCAATTTTTTTCCGAACCGGCAAAGACCGTTATAGGTATATTCCATTGACGCTGTTCCTCCGTGGTCGTAGCCTTCCTTTATGCGATAGGCAAAATTTTCCTCCTCCGTAAAATAAGGTGAGCGGCGCATTTTATCTATGCGGTTATTTACATAGCTGTAAGCAAAATCCGCTGTTCCCGTCATTGAAAATACAAAATAGTCCTTTTGGTCGAAGCCCTGAGCCGCAGCAAAAATATTGTCATCATCAAGTGTGGTCCCGCAGCTCATAGGCAGGAAATAACTGAAATAGTCAAGACAGTTTTGGAAGGTCCTCCATGTGGCAACGCTGCCCATTGAAAATCCGCCGAAGCCTCTGTGATTTCTCGAAGCCATAAGGGCTTCCTTATCCGTACCTTCCGCATAGGTACTGTATTTGCCCTCAACGGCAGGCATAAGGTCATTTACAAGCTCATTGTGGAAATTTTGATTGAGCTGCAAAGCCAAAGAAAAATCCGCGCTGTCCTGAGGCGATGTGTTGTTGTATGTGGGACAGACTATTATAAGAGGCTCAAAGTCCTCGTTTTCAATGGCATTGTCTATTACATTTTTGAAGCCCGACGGCGCAGCAGGTGTGCCGAGTGTCTGATTTTCATTTCCCCATCCGCCGTGCATTAAATAAAAAACATTGTATTTTTTTGTTTCGTCATAGCCGTAGGGCAGATAGACAACAGCGTGTTTTTCAAGAGGCTGTGATTTATCCGCATAGGAAAATGATTCGTATGTATTGTAATAAATATCCGCAAGAGTACCCTTGCTGTCCGCTTCGGAAAAATATCCTTCGGGGATCTCCGCTATTTCCTGCGGAATATCACTATTATTCACTGTAGTTGTTTCCGTTGTGGTTTCAGTAGTGGTCGATGTGCTTACGGCAGCAGTCTCCGTTTCGGACGCAATAGTTTCGGTCTGAGTTTCGGCTTCCGTTGTGGTATTGTTTGTATCTTCGATCGGTTCATCGCTGCAGCCTGTGAAAAATATTGCCATAAGCATGACCGCCGACGCTATAATAAAAATTTTTTTCATAAATATCCTCATTTCTTTTTTAATATACAAATAAAAAGAGGAAACAAGTAAAAGCTTTGCCTATATTAAGAAGGGCAAAAAACAGGCAAAGCATTTACAGTTTCCAAAATTCATACCATCGGGCTTTAAAAAAAGACCGACAATAGAGGGAATCTAATTAATTGCCGCCGAACATTGAGCTGTAGCTCTCTGTCATAGGCGTACCCGTATCTTTCAATATAAGCGTATTTGTTCCGCTTGCCGTTACAATATCCTCTACGCTGAATGTATGAATGTTTATTTCAGGCTTTGTGTATTTCATTGCAATACCTCCTTATCGGGATAAACCTAATCAAGCTTCAATGAGCTTGCCATTGTCTTACTTCTTCTTCGTTAAAGCTTTCGGAAAATCTTCTGCCTTCAAGCCAGTTTCCCGTGCCTGCCATTTCCTCAAGATTTTTTCCGCTTTCTCCCAAGCCGGATGACTGTGATGTGCAGAAGGGTATTACGGTTTTGCCTGTAAAGTCATTATTCTTTATAAAATCATCCAATACCCATGACGCGTTACCCCACCATATGGGATAGCCTATAAATACTATATCGTAGTCGGCAAAGTTTTCGGGACTGTTGCTGACAAGCTCGATATGTCTTGTATCGGGAGCATTGTGTTCAGCGTTTACTCTGCTGCTTCCATCTCTCCAGTTAAGGTCTGCTTCGGTATAAGGCTCTTTCGGAGTTATTACAAATGTATCTGCCTTAAGCTCGTCTGCTATAGCCTCGGCTGCGCCCTTTGTGTGGTTCTGAGCAGAATAGTAGGCTACAAGTATTTTTTTATCTGTTGTTTCGGTATCCGTATTTCCATTTCCGGAAACCGTTGCTATAGAGAATGTTCTGCTCTCATATGTGCTTTCGCTGCCATCGGTATTTATAACATAAGGTGTGACCTTTATTTCCTTTGATGCATCGGGTATATCTGTTATGGTAAAGGCATATTTATACTCCTTGCCTACATCAGCGGACGAGCCTGCAATAGAAGTATATACCGTATCGGTACCCTTTCTTACACTCTTTCCGTCGGCTTCAAATATAAAGCCTGCTTCCCTGTAGTTAAGACTGTCTACACCGGAAATAAAGCTGATACCATTGCTTCCTGAAAGCTCTGCATAAACGCTGTAGTTATCGGGCACTTCTGTGGTATTCTCGGTAGTAGTTTCCGTTGTTGTCGTTGTTGTGGTTTCCATAGTAGTTACGGTAGTGGTAGTTGTTGTGGTTTCGGTTGTTGTTTCTGTCGTAGTAACGGTAGTAGTTACCGGTGTCGCAGGCGTATTGTCAATATCCACAAGTCTGTAGCTTCTGCTACCAAGACCTATGGCTTCTGCATGCTCAAGAGTATACAGACCGTTTCTTGACTCTATCCTGTTTATAAGAGAACCGCTTTGTGTTCTGTCCGTATTGTATACTATATCCAGGCAGGCCTGGTCAAGGGCAACGGGATCGGTAGAAGCAAGTATGCCTACATCGTGCATATCGGGTTCTGAAGGATTGCCATCACAGTCGCAGTCAATAGAAATGCGGTTCATTACGTTGATATATATTACCTGACTGCCCTTGCTATCGAAATAATCTACAACACCGCTTGTGGCATCGCCCATAGCCTCCAGAAATCTGTCCTGAACTCCGCCCCATACATTGGTGGTGCTTGTTCCTCCGCTGTGTATCCATGCCTTACCTCTTGGAGAAGCAATACCTATTGACATATTTTTAATAGCTCCGCCGTAGCCTGCCATTGCATGGCCCTTGAAGTGGGCAAGGGATATAAGGCTGTCATAATTTGCAAGATGAGAGCCTACATAGTCCTCATGTATTGTAGTGCCTTTTGACGCAGGTATTGTTATGTAACCTTCCTCGTCCATTATGTCTGCGCCTTTTTCCGTAATGGTATCAAGACCGTGATCTCTTATTACCTGCCAATGTGCGGCAGATGAAGCACGGCTGCCGCCGTAGGCTGTGTTGCACTCTACTATTGTTCCGTTTACCTTTCTCACAAGGTCGCCTATAAGCTCGGGGCGTAAATAGTTGCTGGCAGGAGGCTCGCCTGTAGACATTTTCACCGCCACATTCCCTGTAGGCTGTATTCCCAGTCTGTCATATATATTTACAAGTCCCTGAGCGGAAATATCCGCCGTAAATAACACTTCGGGCGCATTGGGAGAATCTGTCTGATGCTCTCCTGTTTCCGCCGCTGCCATAGGCGTATCTATTTGGGGATCGCCCGACGCTGCGCCGTAAAACAATGCGCATACAAAGACTATTGTCAGCAAAAATGCCGTTATCCTTTTAAATCCTTCTTTTTTCACGTTATTTTCCTCCTTTTACAATATATTTACCAAAGCTCCGCTTATCGAAATAATACCATATGTATATAAATTCACGCTTTAATACAGCAAATAATTCGAGCAACATTTATAAACGGTCCTTTAATGTAAGTGAACTATCCTTTTCAAGGAATTTTGCGGCAGCTGCCATGACCGCCCATACTCCCGTAACAAGTACAGCCATTCCTACACCTGCCGTTGACATCTCCAATATCATCTCATAGGCGTTTGCAGGGTCTGTGGCATTTGTCAGGAACGGGAAAAAGGGTGTTATTTCCCCATGCCATATATGTTCAAAGGCAAGAAGTCCCGAACCTCCCCAAAGCATTGTATTCAATGTTCCAAGCCTTTCAAGGAACATATTGCTTACTTCCTTACCTGTCTTTTCTGCCTTCTTGTCGGCAGCCTTCTTTACAACAGTTGTTACAACAGCCTCTGCTGCGGGTACTAAAAAACAAGCCATAATTAGCCCTCCCTTTAAAAATAATTTCTTGATTTAATTATATTTCACCGCATTACAAAAGTACAGTAGCATTTTTGCATAACACTATGCGTTGAACGCAAGCTGGAAGCATTGCTTTAAAACGATGTATATGTTATAATAGCGTTATAAACAAAGAGGAGGAATACTTATGTTTGAAACAAAACAGCTTATTGAGTTTGTTACATTTGCACAGTGCAAAACACTGTCCGCCGCAGCGGAAAAGCTCAATTTGTCCCAGTCCGCACTGAGCCGTTCCATAAAGAAATTTGAAGAGGAAACAGGCGTTGAGCTTTTTGAAAGAAGCAAAAACAAAATAAAGCTCAACGACAACGGCAGACTGGCTGCGGCGGAAGCCGAAAAAATACTTGACGAAATGGATAATATGCTAAAAAATATAAGATTTCACGATATTAACAAAAGAACTATATCCATAGGCTCCTGCGCGCCGTCGCCCCTTTGGGAAATAACGCCCCTTATAAGCGGACTGTATACAAACTCTGCCATCAATTCCGAAATAAAGAGCAACGACGATGTGATAAAAGGCTTTGAAAAGGGTCTGTATCATATTGCAATACTGCCGAAGCCCATAAAAAACAGCGAATATATATCCATAAAATATGTGGAGGAAAAGCTGTATTTATCCGTGTCCGAAAACAGCCCTCTTGCAAGGAAGAAAAGCATTACACTTGATGAGCTTAACGGAGAAACAATGCTTCTGGGTAAAAGTCTGGGCTTCTGGCATGACCTTTGTGTTGAAAAAATGCCCGATACACAGTTTATAATGCAGAATACGGGAACGGATTTTGAAACTATTGCAAAAAATTCATCTCTCCCCTTTTTTGTAACAAGTCTTTCGGAGAAAAAATATAATAAACTCCACGATAACAAGGTATTCATACCCGTTACGGATAAGGAAGCCAACCCTGTGTATTACTGCATTATGCGTAAAAAACACAGGGCAGTCTTTGCCGAGCTTATTGAAAACATCAAACAATATGAGAAATAATAAAACAGCCGATACTCAGGCTTTTACACCCTTGTATCGGCTGTTTATAATAATGGCAGTTGAAATTAAATTATATTACCAGTTTTTCTTTTCCTTTGAGCTGTCGTGCTTTGTTTTTCTTTCCTCCACCATTTTTGCAAACCATTCTACCATACTTGGATCGTAGTGTGAGAAGAAGGAGCTTGTGTTCTTGTCAAGGGCTGTTATTGCAGCCATATCCTCATCGGAAAGTTTAAAGTCAAACACATTTATATTTTCTATCATTCTTTCCTTGTGAGTGGACTTAGGCAGTACAACAACTCCTCTTTGTATGTTCCAGCGGAGCATTACCTGAGCTGTTGATTTGTTGTACTTTTTGGCGATGTTCATTATGACCTCGTTGTCAAAGGTACCCTTTCTGCCCTCGCCGAAGGGCGCCCATGCCTCTATCTGCACATTGTATTTATCCATCCACTTTTTGGCTTCTATCTGCTGATTGAAAATGTGTGTTTCAACCTGATTGACCATAGGGCATATCTCGGCAAATGAAGCGATGTCCACAAGTCTGTCGGGATAGAAATTTGAAACGCCTATCGCCTTTATTTTGCCTTCCTTATACAACTCCTCCAAGGCTCTCCATGCGCCGTAGTAATCAGAGAAGGGCTGATGCAAAAGCATAAGGTCTATATAGTCGGTCTGCAGCTTTCTCATAGACTCCAGAACGGAAGCCTTTGTGTTTTCGTAGCCATAATGCTCTACCCATACCTTTGTTGTGAGGAAAATATCCTCTCTGGGCACACCCGACTTCTTTATGGCAGAGCCTACCTCTTCCTCGTTGAAATAGCTCTGCGCCGTGTCTATACTTCTGTAACCTGCGTCAAGAGCGTCAAGTACACAGCGTTCGCATTCGTCCTTTGTTACCTGATAAACACCATAGCCAAGCACAGGCATTTCCAAACCGTTTGATAATTTTACATATTCCATATATTTTTCCTCCTTAATCAATCTTCAATGAGCTTGCCCATTGTCTTACTTCCTTTTCGTCAAAGCTTTCGGAAAATCTCTTGCCTTCGAGCCAGTTTCCCGTGCCTGCCATTTCCTCAAGCTCCTTTCCGCTTTCTCCCAAGCCGGACGCCTGTGATGTGCAGAAGGGTATTACGGTTTTGCCCGTAAAGTCATTGTTCTTTATAAAATCATCTATTACCCATGATGCGCTGCCCCACCATATAGGATAGCCTACAAACACTACATCGTAGTCGGCAAAGTTTTCGGGACTGCTGCTTTCAAGCTCTATATGTCTTGTATCGGGAGCATCGTGTTCCGCATTCACTCTGCTGTTATCGTCTCTCCAGTCAAGGTCTGCCTCCGTATAGGGCTCTTTTGGAGTTATGACGAATGTGTCTGCCTTAAGCTCGTCTGCTATGGCTTCGGCTGCGCCCTTTGTATGGTTCTGAGCGGAATAATAGGCTACAAGTATTTTCTTGTTAGTCGTTTTTTCGGGCTGAGCATTTTCTTCCTTATCATTTTCGGCAGTTATAGTGACGGTCCTGTCGCTTTCGTTCCAGACTATATTAAGCCCCAGAGCCTCGGCTATTGCCCTTACGGGAAGCATTGTTCTGCCGTTTATTATTACAGGGGTCGTACCGTCATTATCTATATTCATATCCTGTCCGTCCACCTGCATTACGGGGTCGTCTATTTTCATAACAATTTTTTCGGCAGCGCTTGAATTGACTGCGCAGCCTATGAGCAGAATAAATGCCGAAAGTAAAATAAATATCTTTGTTTTCATATTGCACCTCCTAGTATTCGTAATCGGGTTCAAGCATTTCTATAAGCTTTTTATCGTGGTTATGGGCGAGATATGAGCTGTCGTCAAGTATCATAGTCGCCATATTCTCTCTGTCGTAGGGCTCCCATTGGGGCAGGTCCTTTGCAGAGGGTACTCCCGTCTTTGCAAAGTTTGCCCAAGCCTCGCTCATGGTATCGGAAAGCTTGTCGTTTTCAACATTTGCAAATACATAGGGTATCTCGGCAGTATGGAAGGAGCCTTGATCGCCTATCTGCTTTGTGAAAAGATATGAATATACCTTTGCGCCGTTCTGATCCGCCTTATGTGACATTATCTTAAGCATAGGCTTTCTTATAAGAGTATCTACATACATGGCAGTTTCGGGGTCTTCATTGGGATAAGCCTTTTCGTATTCAGCCTTTTCCTCCGCCGTCATATCAGTATGCTGTTCCGTAGGCACGAACATTGACCATTCGTTGAGATTGCTGCCTATGAGCAAAGGAATGTCCTTGCCCGCTTCTGCAAAGCCCTCCTCCGTAACAGGGTCTGTGGGGAGGAAATCTCCGTCTATAACAGGCTCCCATTCATAGGCATAGCCCTCGCCTATGGATACGGGTACTTTATATTTTTCGGCTATCTCAGCCTTTGCCTCGTCTGAGGCCTTCTGTATATCGGGAATACTCATTTTCTGTATTTCGTCGACCGTCTGCGGTGTAAGTCCCAGCTTTTCAAGGGTAAGTGCGCCAAGGTCTGCGCTTATTTCCTTATCCGTGAAATAAACTCCCATACCCTCGGTAGCTCCGCTTTCTACAATGCCCTTGCCAAAAAGTCCCTTTGCGTAAGGCGTTGTCATAAGGGCAAGGACTTTTGCTCCGCCTCCCGATTCACCGAATATAGTCACATTGTCGGGGTCACCACCAAAGCTTTCTATATTTTCATTTACCCATTCAAGAGCGTCAACTATATCCACAATGCCGATGTTTTCGGAATTTTTATATTTCTCGCCATAGGCTGAAAGGTCAAGATGTCCCATAACATTGAGCCTGTGATTTACACCTACGACTACTACGT
>CANROO010000086.1 GCA_947632235.1 uncultured Clostridia bacterium | reverse complement strand
CAGGCTCGTCTATGATAATGACAGACCCCAAGGGCGAGCTTTTCCAGCTCCATTCGGGCTTTCTCAAGGAGAGAGGCTACAAGGTAATGGTGCTTGACTTAAGAGATACATATTCGTCATTCAGGTGGAATCCCTTAGGCGATATTTATGACCGCTATCAGATGTATATCGAAGCAGGCAACAACATCCTTGAGCATTCCGACACTATCGACAGCTACGGCAAGCTCGAGCTTCAGGACGAGAAGGATACCTTCAAGGACAAGTGGTTTGAATATGACGGCAAGGCTTATTCCGACATTGACAAGGTCATAATAGATGCCAAGATGAAGCGCCAGATGATATATGACGAGCTCTACGAGGACTTGAACGACCTCGTAAGCGTTCTCTGTCCCATAGAATCTGCCGATGATCCCGTTTGGGAGAAGGGCGCGCGTTCAATAGTTATGGCAACTCTTCTTGCCATGCTTGAGGACAGCGAGCGTCCCGAGCTTGGCATGACCAAGGATAAATACAACTTCTATAACCTCAACAAGGCTATATCCAATTCCGACAACAACTTTGAGGCACTCAAGAACTACTTTGCGGGCCGTTCGCCCATTGCAAGGTGCGTTTCGCTCTCAAAGCAGGTTACAACGGCCGCCGAGAACACTCTCTCCAGCTATATGTCCATAGCCTTCGACAAGATGTCAATGTTCAACGACGAGGGTATATGTGCCCTCACGAGCGCAACGGATATCGACCCCAATATATTTGCCGATGAAAAGACGGCTCTGTTTATGAAGATACCCGATGAGAAGGACACAAGACACGCACTTGCTTCAATGTTCGTTCTCTGTATTTACAAGGCGCTTATCAAGAAGGCTTCGGCAAGAGAAGATCTTTCGCTTCCGAGGAATGTATACTTCATTCTCGATGAGTTCGGTAATATGCCTAAGATAGACAAATTCGACAAAATGATCACCGTAGGCCGCAGCCGTAAGATATGGTTCAACATGGTCGTTCAGTCCTACGCACAGCTCAACAATGTTTACGGCGATACCGTTGCCGACATCATCAAGTCCAACTGCGGTATGAAGATGTTCATCGGTTCAAACGACATCAACACCTGCAAGGAGTTCTCCGAGCTCTGCGGTAACATGACCGTTGAAACGGGCAGTGTTTCGGGCTCCGTCATGGCGGATAAGGACATCAACTACTCACAGCAGATACAACAGCGTCCGCTTATTTATCCGTCCGAGCTCCAAAGGCTCAACAACAAGGTCAGCACGGGTAACTCTATCATAGTTACATTCGGTAATTATCCCTTGAAGACCAAGTTCACGCCCAGCTACCGTTGTCCGCTCTATAAGTTTGAAACTATGGACTTAAGCGAAACAAGGAAGAACATATTTATAGGCGAAGAGGTCTACTACGATCTCGGCAAGAGAAACGATACTATACTTAAGGAAATGGAGGCAGCATCATAATGCTCAGCAGTAATCTTGAAATAAACGATAAAAAAGCTTTTATAAAGCTATCGGGAACGGCAGACACCGTTTCAAGCGAGATAGTTTATACCGATTTTGAAAAGGCACTGAACGAGGGCTGTACCGAGTTCGAGTTCAGCCTTGCGGATGTGGAGTATGTCTGCTCCGCTACCTTAAGAGCCTTCATAAAGGCTCAGAAAATGTGCAATTCAAAGTCCTGCGATATGTACCTTTCGGGTGCATCGGAGGGCGTAAAGGATGTGTTTGAGATTACGGGCTTTGCGTCTATAATCCGCTTTGTGTGAGGAACTATGGAAGATATTTTAAGCTTTAAAATAGGCAAATTTAAACATTGCTACAGACTGGGTATGGACTTCTATGATACCAAGCTTGGTATGGAGAAGTCTGCCCTCAACAAGCTCAGGCTTGCATATGAGGAAGTCTTTGTAAATGTCATATCAGCCAATGAAAATTCGGGCGCGGATGTCATAGTGCGCGTCACGCAGGATGACGAGCACGTTGAGATATGCTTAAAGGATAACGGCATGGAGTTCAATCCCCTTATCCGCCGCGATCCCGACATAACCCTTCCTGCCGAGAAAAGAGGCATAGGCGGTCTGGGTATATATCTTTTCAAGAATATCACCGACTATTACTCTTATGAATATATTGACGGCTTCAACGTTCTTACCTTTGGCGTTGCGCTTGACTGAAAAGAGGTATGTCTTTAAATGTCCCGAAAAATTTTTACTGCTGTTTTTGCGCTTTTGTGCGTGCTTTGCATGTGCGTCAGCGCAAATTCGGCAGTGCCCGAAAAAAACAACAGAACAAGACCCGTCATTCTGTACCCCCAAAATAATGACAAGCTTTACAGCGGAGACAGCGTTGCCATGCGTTATTATGCACGCGAGGGCGAGGACTGCATAATTATTCTCTCCGATGAGAACGGCGTTGTCACTACCGAGGAGGTAAAGAGCGGAGAGCTCAAGCGAAGTGACAGCAAAAGTTCATATAAGGTAGGGCAGGGGGGCGTATTTTTTCTGCCCTCGGATATTTTACAGCCCGAAAAAAGATACTCCATACAGGTTGTGTGCGATTATGTAGCCTCTGAGCCTGTGTATTTTTATACCTATACGGACGGCGAGGAAGCCATAAAGGAGATACTTCAAAAGCACGAGCACCAGAAGGGACTTTTTGTCAGAAATATGGAGAGCTTCTATGAGAGCAAAAAACTGTTCGTTCCCTTCGTAAGCTCCGCTTTCGACAGCTTCCATAAAAGCGTTGAGGAGATAGCTCCGAGCAGTTATTTCAAGTCCTCCGCTCTTGCGTCAAGGCTTATGGAAACAATAGAGGTGGAGGCTTGGAAGCTCGATAAAAACGGTAACCGCTATCCCTCTACGGTCAAGCTTACCGTCAACAAAAATCTTAAAAACAACTACATAAACGCCTTCAGAGAGCTTTACGCTCTGGCGTTCCCCATCAAGAGCGTTGGCTGCTATAACTACAGAAACACTCACGGAGGCAGGCTTTCCGAGCATGCTCTCGGCACTGCCGTGGATATAAACCCCGATGAAAACTTCTGCACCTACAGTGACGGCTCAAGAGTGGGCAAGTACTATAAGCCCTATGAGGATCCCTATTCCGTAACTCCCGAGGTCATAAGGGTATTCAAAAAATACGGCTTCAGCTGGGGCGGAAACTGGACGGGAACGGTGGATTATATGCACTTTGCGTATTTTGATAGCTGAGAATACGCGGAATGAGTATTTAAACTCCCTCCGTCAGACTTCGTCTGACACCTCCCTCGGTGAGGGAGGCTCACAGCCCCCGTAACCCATATATGAGCTAACCACTTGTAGGGGCGGGCATTGCCCGCCCGCAAAACAAACTTAATTTTCTTAACAACAAACCGCAGTTTTTACTGCCGAAAAGGTGGAGAGAGTATGAAAAATAAAGGATTGGAAATCCCCCCTCAATACAAAGTAATAATTGTCATAAGTATTCTTGTGTTCTTTTTTGTGCTCTATCTTGTAGGCGGAGGAAGCAAGACCTTCAAAATGTATAAGCCCTCGGGCAATGTTACGGAGGCGTCCGACGACGAGGAACAGCTCATCGACATAGAATACAGCGACGAATTCCTCAAGGACATATCGGGCGGTTATGCAGGCGCGCCAAAGCTTGTGGCAAGCGATGACAATGTGTTCTTCATTCCCCCCGAATACTGTGACGGCGACTATCTCAGAAATTTCAGAGTCATAGGCGTCAATCAGTCTAAAGCAGAGGCAAAGACTATCAAGCAGGGCGATGAAACTATCGACCAGTACACGGGCGCCGTTGTGCTCTACGGCTTCCAGACCACATATAGGGAGGACTACGGCAAGGATTACAACTTCACTAAGCCCCCGTATGACCTCAATATGACCTACGACACCTCCAATTCATACTTTGCCAACATGATGAAGGACGCCACAAGCGTTGCTTCGGGCGAGGGCGTAGTGTCCATAAATGACTACAATGCCGAGTATTCGGATGAGCCTCCCAAGGTAGACCCCAAGGACATAGAAACAAAAATAAACCCCGAGGCGGTGGACGATACAAATTTCAGAGTTGCCACCGTTGTTATGGAGCACGAAATAGGCAAGGACCAGTGTAAGATACTCTTCTGCGATCCCGATTCCGCAACGGTCAATAAGCTGGGTATGGGAAAGTATAACCTCGTCACCAACCTCAATGATGACGCTCTTTCCGTATGCTATAACGACAAGCTCTATGTCTATCACTTTGACGAGACCAATAAGACCTATGCTGCCAGCGAGAGATATTGCTATTCTCTTGACGAATTTTATGATTCCTCTACCTTCAGAAACACTCTCCAGAAGGTAGGCCTTGCTACGGCGACCTATGACCTCAGCATGGATATAACATATGACAGCAGCAGCGAGCGGTGGGTAAATAACTATATGAAGAACCTCAAGACCCACTTCGACTATACCTTCAATCAGGAAAGCAACATATATGACTATTTCAGTAACATAATAAGCGATAAGGTCGAGAAAGAAGAAATAGGCACCAAGTTCTTCAATGATAAGGACGGCGTAAGGAAAAAGGTGCTTACAGAGACACAAAATGCCTACAACGGCTACAGAAAGACGGTCTCGGGCTGGGCTTCGTCCAATAACTACAGTGATGTCCCCGACAGCTCCTTCGGCGATTTCAAATTCACCAGAGGCACCAACAACAGCACTTGGACGCTTGAAAACGATATGCAGTTCAAGCTGTCGGAGAAAAGCTGGATACTTTTTGTGCCCGTTACATACACGGAGTATGTCAACGGCCATGTCAAGCTTACTATAACTCCGCATTTCAATGTGGACGATAACTACGATATGTCCATAAACGACCTTATTCTGACTCAGGACAACATCACCTATAAAAATGTCGCGGAAACGGCTGATGACCTTCTGGAGCAGGGCAAGCTCACCCAAGACGAAAGGAATGATGTAAGAAGCTATTTTTATAATCTCTTCAAATCGTGGACAAATAAGCCTGCAAAATATGATGAGGTCGAAAATACCAAAATACCTAAAAAAATAGATTATTCCATCATAATGCAGATGGTAGTTACGCCCAAGTCGGCACAGGCGGATTCGGAGCCGGAGGGCCTTGCGCCCGATGAGCTGGCGAATGCCGCGCGCTCCTATCCTTCAAATATAAAACAGCACTATGACGAAAAGGCTGAACAAAAGGTAAGCAATGTTCAAAGCAACATGGGCGCTCCCGATGAGGACACCAATGAGGAGGAGCCCGATGATGCCGATGAGATAGAGGCAGAGCTTGACGGCATAGATGAGGACGGCGAAATAGATGACGATGCTCTTGAAAAGGAGTTCTCCGAGGATCTTGAAGGCGAGATATCACAGTACCTTACCTTCAACATAAAGCTCTCTCAGGAGAATCAAACCGTCGTAAAGAAGGGCGATGTTATGTCCGTCATCGAAAACGCCAACGCAGAGAAGGCGCAGTTTGACAACGCCAAGAGCCTTTACGCCGACCAATACAATCAGAATATGCAAACGGCTGCATCTATGGAAAAGACGGGTCCCTACACCGATGGCAGCGCCGAATATTCCGAGGGTCTTACAAGACTTAAGGCAGGCTTCACGGATATAAAAAATAAGCAGGATGAAATAGATGCGCAGAAACAAAAAATTGCCGATATGGAGGCGGAAATTGAAAATATAGGCAATAATTACCTCGAAAATGCGGACGCAATAAACGAGGGTACAGAAAAAATATTGGCTGATACCGACAACATAGGGGATAAGGCTTCTATTGAAGCCGAGCTGGAGGAGCTCAGAGAACAGCTCAAAGAAAAACAGCTGGAATATTACCGCGATTTCGAGAGCGCCGCAGATGATGTCAGGATCCCATGGGTACAAAATAATATAGATCCCATCAATGAGCGTATTGCCGAGCTTATGGACGCCGCAAATGTTATGGGTGATAAAATGAGCAAGGCTATGGGCAAAAAATTGGATAACGGCTATTATGAGGGCATCACAACACTTCTGGATCCCATAAGGCTTGGTATAGATACGGATGCTATCACGGGTGCTGTTAGTGATTTGAAAGAATCTTGGAGGCAGTTAGAGATTAAATACTTGAGTTCGGGTCACCTGCTGGAACTTGATGAATATTTTGATCCGGTATCGTATTATAAAGCATTTTATAGTTCGCCTCCCGAAACCAGACAAGAATGGATTGACCCCAGATCAACATTCTATTCTGACCCATATTCGGTATTTGGCAATATCGGAGGGTGGATTAATGCGCCTGATTATATGCATTTTGTTAATTATTTTATGGGAGGCGATCTTGATTCGGAAGATGTCGATTTCCTATTTAACACGCTTGCGAATATATCATACTGGAACCAATCCGATAAAACACTTGAGCTTTATAAAAAAGTACATCCCGGAGAATCAACAATTTCAGTTCCGAAATGGTTATGGCAATGGGATACAGTACAATCATACACGACAGTTAATATAACAAATGCAACTTTTATATCTGAAATACAAGATTATGTCAATAAATATATAAGTACAAATTGTGAACCGGACAGACATTTGTTTACAGATAAGGATAAATATGGTTTCTTGTTCTATCCTATGGTACTGAATGATGAAGGCAAAATTGTACAGTCAGAAGAGCCGGAGATAAGAAAAGCGGTCAGTTTTGATAATTCATCCCTAAGTAATTTGAGTTCCAATATCGAAAGTGAGTTGAAACAACTATTTGAATTTGATCTCAGAGATTTAATAACGGAGGACGAAAGTGCCAAAAATAAGGCATATAATGCTTTTCTGGGTCATTTGAATAATGTGAAGTTCGATATTGAAACTATGAGAGCAATGTATGGCTACTTCAATGACAGACATACAGTTTATGAGGATTATATTCTGGCTGCAAATTTGGATTTACGCAGTAATGTACCCGAAAACGCTGCAAATTCATACAAAAATATGGAGAACGCTCTTAATAGCGTACTTGAAAATATTTCCGATTTTTACGGAGGAAATGTTCAGCCTCTTAGTCTTGCAGAAGTTAGCGAAGATTTGAAGAATACCGAAGGTTACGGTTATTATGACCATGATCAGGTAAAGTTAAGCTTTGATGATTTCTTTTTTAATGGAGATTGGGGACCGAAATATAGTCTTTCAGCTAGGGAAAAAGCCAGAAGGGCATATGATGAATTATCTGAAGATGAAAAATATGTCTATGTTAGTAACTGTGATGTTATATATAATGCCTATGATTACGAGCAATATCCCGATACGCCCTTCAATGATATAATGAAGTATGTTGACCTTGTTCAAGATTTAGCCACATCGGACAAATATGCCGTAAAAATAAAGGATAAGGACAACAATGTAGATACCTACAGCTTTTATGAGGGCTTCACTCAAAACAACATGATGATCGAGGAGTATTTCCAGCTCCAGGATCAGCTTGAAGAAGAAAAGCAAAAGCTTGCCGAGCTTCAGCAGGAGCTTTTGAAGCTTGAAAAGACCTTCGACAACGCGCATTATTACAATACTCTTAAGTGGAAGGGCAAGGTCTGCACGGGCGCTTATCTTGCCGAGAATTATAAGAGCTATGACGAAATAATCGCAGCTATAGACGATTATATAAGCGCCTACAACATTCTTGACCCCGTAAAGGACTACAGAGGCGATCCCGATAAGTTCATTAAGGCTGCCAACGATATAAATGCTCAAACAAGAGAAGCCGATACCTTCAATTATATCGACCACGGCTATGAACATCAGGACTTTGTGGATACCTACGGCTCGGAGGTTACCGACAGCTATCTTTTCCTTGAGCAGAGGGGAGATCAGCTCTATAAGGACACAGCTATTGCGCAGTACATCACCACGGAGGAGAAGGCGCCCACCATTGATGACTCTCTTCCCGCGGAGGATTACAACACGCAGGTAATAAACCTCACCATTGCCCAGAACTTCGGCAATTATACAAAGAGCAAGCTCGAAAAGCGAAGCTACGACCAATACATGGCGGATTGTCAGAAGATATATGACACTCTCCTTGAAAGAAATATGTTCAAGATGACTACCGCCGCCGATGAGGACGGCAACGAAACGCAGATATGCGATGTTACCGTTGAGACCGTGCAGAACGCCCTGCTTGAATATCTCATAGACAACTTTGAAATATTCCAGCTCTATAATTACAACGAAAAGGGCGAGGTCTCCGCCACATACTCTCTGGAGAAACAGCAGCAGTCGGGCGGTGTCATGAATGTGCAGACCGAGGTAACGACCGAAGCTACCACGGCGGTCGTATATGAAAACAGCTATGACGCCATAGCAGGCAATTTCGACGACATATCGGATTATACCGATAAGGCTGTAAAGAGCTATGCCGACATTATGCCTATCGCAAACGCCTTCTTGAAGGGCACGGGCTCGCTCACGGAGGAGCAGAAGCTTGTCTACACTCCCGAATATCCGGGAGCGGAAGGCGATATAACATCTCTTTATTACAAGGGCTATCAGGTGCCCTGCGGTAAGCTTGACGAGATGAAGACTTACCTTTCCAATATCTCAAAGCTCATAACGGAGAAGGAAAAGGCGGCAGGTAAAATAAGAAGCGCCGAGGACGATGGACTTGAGGTCACAATAAAGCCCGATGAATACTACCTCGACCTTTACGAGAAGAAGTGTACTCAGGCAGACAACCTCTATAAGCTCGTGTACGATGTAGCCAGGGCAGGCGCAACAAATGAGGACAAACAACAGTACATAGATCAGTACAATAATACCGACTGGGTCATACTTGACGATGTTCATGTAGCAGACGACCTTTCGTCCGTCATAGACATAAAGGTGCAGTATATCACCACATCCTACAAGTATATAACATGGAATACGGCTCTTATTACGGATGACAAAAATTCCAACATCTCACCCGAACCATATGAGCTGTATCAGATGAACAGTCAGTTCTGCGTGGGCGTGGCCGATAACAACGGCTTCATCATACCCATAGGCTCACAGCAGGACATCAATGTCAAGTCTGTCAATGCCACCATGAAGGCGGATATAGCAAGGCTTGGCGAGATAAAGAACGTTTCCTACGGCTCAGCCAAGGCAAAGGACGGCAAGCTTGTGGATATGCTTGTGTTCTCGGGCGAAAAGTATTTCTATTATACAGCCATAACCACGGACGGCAAGTCCGTTGCCCTCAGCTCGGTCGATTCCAATGGAAATGTAACGGCAGTAAGTGATAATAGTAAGAAGGCAAACGGCGGTATGGCAGGCCACGTGGGTACGTTCTCGTGCGACACGGGTGATCCCCACTTCATGGAGTACGACCATACCAGGATAACGGGCGTAAATCAGCTCATGATGTGGACGCTCGACAAGGGCTATGTTCCCTATAATATGTGGCTTGAAAATAATGACGGAAGCACCATAGAGGAGGTCGCAAACCCGTTTGCATGGGAGGAGAGCGCCAAGAAAGACGGCACCGGCACCGAGATAACGGATTCGCAGGGTGTAAAGGGAGCCTTCTTCAATTCGTGGTCCGACATTGACGGCAATGTTGTGCTTCTGGGCTTTAACGATGAGGATATGCGCATCGAGACTACCGAGGTCACCACAGAGGCCAACACCTCTGACTTCGTAGTCAATATTGAAGACCCCACCGAGGTAACAACGGAGGCACGGCGCGAGATAACCGATTCGGATATATACGATGCTCACCTGTATGTATATAAATATGCTACCAAGCCGTCTAAGGTGCCCGATGGAGATGAAAGCGGTTACAAGAGCTGGAAGGGACCCGATGTTACATTGTTCGATGCAGGCATTAGGCTTGACGGACCGTTCGGAAAGCTTCTCCAGCCCGCAGTCAACTTCTTCACTGTCATACGGACTGCCGTATTGGGCATCGTCTACGCTCTGGCTCTGCTTTATGCCGTATATCTGGGCATCAAGTATGCCAAGGCTAAGGACGATGAAAAACGGCGCGAGGCTAAGGAGCATATCAAGTGGTTCGTGCTTGCAGTCATAATTGCTAACCTGCTCATAGTGCTTATATATGTAGCGTCAGCACAGCTGAACGAGTGGCAGGACAGCGTATCACCGCAGATAACGGAAACCACGGAGGCCACTACCAGCAATGCGGTGACCACCACAAAGGCGCCGGTAAAGGTCGACTTTGATTCGGGCATAGGCAAGGA
>CANROO010000085.1 GCA_947632235.1 uncultured Clostridia bacterium | reverse complement strand
TGAAAAGATCAGGAAACAGCACTGGGACGCAAGGCACAACTGCTATGCCTATGTCATAGGCATAGGGGCTAACCCCCTCTGCAGATATTCCGATGACGGAGAGCCGGGCGGAACGGCAGGCATGCCCATGCTGGATGTGCTGAGAGGCAGGGATATACGCAATACTCTTGTTGTTGTCACAAGATATTTCGGCGGTACCCTTCTGGGCACGGGCGGACTTGTGCGCGCCTACAGCTCGTCTGCGCGTCTCGGGCTTGAGTCCGCGGGGCTCGTGCGCAGGGTGCCCAATATAAGACAGCATATAACGGTGGATTACACCCTCTCGGGCAAGGTGCAGTATGAAATACTTAACGGCGGACATACCCTTGAGGATACCGTTTATACCGATAAGGTGGAGTTTGTCGTCCTGAGTGAGCTTGACAGGGCACATGTCCTCGCAGAGAGCATAGTGAATATAACAAGCAACAATGCCTCCATAACGGCGGATGAGGATATAGTCTACACCGATAAGGAAATATAAATAAATTCCCCGGGACCGGCTCAAAAACAAACAACCCCTTGCCTGTAGGGGCGTGCATTGCACGCCCGCGGGAGAGCGCAGCTCTCCCCCACATAAATCACCACCCCAAATATAAACAAAGGAGAGATCACTATGAAAAAACTGTTACTTCTCATGGCGCTTATACTCTGCGTCCACACCACCGCCTTCGGCGCATCGCACAACAGCATCACGAAATATCAGCACCTCAAAAACGGTGCTTCTCTTGCGGCGGCATCTCTTGAGATAACGCCCTACAACGAGATAGAAACGGGCGCGTCCATAATAATCACTTTCTCAAATGCCACCGTTTTTTCGCAGGATATATTAGACGGCACCTGCACCGATTCCAGAAGGAAGGGCTACAGACCAGGCGGTTATCAGTATGCCAATGACGGCATACAGTGGGACAGAAGCGACAGCTTTTTTGACTTTATGCCCAATGTGGGCAGTTCAGAGCTTCCTTATTATATAAGGCGTATAAATGACGAGCAGATAGAGGTTAGGCTCATCAATCTGCCCGATAATTACGCAAACGGCACTCTTGAGGATATAAACGGCTCAAAGAAGGCGCCCTATTACAGCATACCCCTCGTAGTATATGCCGATATTGAAGGAGGCGAAGGCGAGGTGGGCATACGCGTTGACAGCAACGGCACCTCCATAAGCGACATGGGCTATGAAAAGGTGAACGGAAGCGCTTCTCAGACCACTACCGTCAAGGAAAGCTCCGCCGAGACCACAACGCATCAAACCGAAACAAAGTCCGATAACACCGCCAATGCCGAAAAGCTTAGCAACAAGGTGGAGGTGCAGATAGGCGCTTACACCATAAGCGTGAACGGCAGAAGCGTTGCCTTGGATTCTCCGGCTTATATTCAGGGCGCAGGCTCCACAATGCTTCCTCTGAGGGCTGTAAGTCAGGGCGTAGTCGGCAGTGATGACTGCGTGAGCTGGGATGCCTCAGCCAAGACGGCGGTCATATCCTACGGCGGAAACACCGTCAGCTTCACGGCAGGCTCGGATAAGGCTGTAATAAACGGAAAATCCGTCACAATGGCAAACGGCGTGAAGGCGGAGATAGTAAATAGCAGAATGTTCGTGCCCTTCAGAGCGCTCGGCGAGGCTCTCGGCGCAGATGTCAGCTGGATAGCCGATACCAAGACGGCAGTTTTCAATTAAAAGGCGCTTTTCGTACCGCATAAGCATGGGCACATTGCACAATTTGCTCTTATTGTTTTTGTGCAAAGCATAGAATTTGACGGCAATATTGTGAAAAAACGAAATATACTGTTGCCCGTGTAAAAATTTGATGTTAAAATTATAGTATAAAAATCGGCATTACAGCCGACACATACGTGCGAAAGTATATCCCCCCTTGCTCACAAGGGGGGGGTATTTTCAGTTAATAATACATTTTAATGAAGTCAATAGAAAGGGTGAATGTAATTATGAAATTTGATTTCAGGAAAATGATGTGCGGGACTATTGCGCTTGTCATGACGCTTAGTTCCTTTGTTTGCGTGCAGACGGTGAGCGCGGAAACACAAAAAGTCGATTGGAGCATGACGGATTATAGCTCTTGGCAGGATAGTGACGGCAAGGCATTAAGTAATAAGGAATTGTCTAATGGTAGTTTATACCATACTACCAAAGATGGCTATACACTATACTATCATGCCGGAGACAATGATATAATAAATGACAGCAACTCATTTAAAATGGGAGGAGGCGGTTCATCTAACTTTTCATCGGGAAGATATTTTTATGTTGATATGCCTTCAAGCTCTACTTTAAAAATCAGTGCAAAGGCACAAACTCATACTTCTAATGATTATACTGCGGGCGTTACTTATGAATTTGCCGGTGGAGAATCAAAAACTACATCCCAAAAAACAAACACAAGTACCTTCACTGATTTTAGCATAAAAAATGAAGCGGAAAAAACTCAAACATTATACTTTACTTTTGCTGCAAAACAATATATACAAAGCATATCCCTTAGTGTTGATATTCAGCCTTATGATGTAACTTTAAAAGTTGTTGACGCAGAAAGCGGTGCAGCAATTCCTGCCCAAACATTTAAGGAATCAGCAACTTCTGCTGACCTTATTGCTATTCCGGTAGAGGGAAAACAATTTAATATTACGACTTTATCGGAAACCTTCCATGTGGGCAACCCTGAATTGGGCTACATAACAACAGCGGTAAATGTTAATAAAGCAGGAGAGGTAGTTGTAAAGTTAAATAAGATACCAACGCCTAAAGACGGGAATTATTTTAATACAAGTATATTCTATCCGGAAGACCCTATGGTATCATCAGCTCCTGCTGAGGGTGAAAAACGAGGCAAATTATATAACCTTGATATAAGCAATTACACTGCTAACGGATATACTGTTTCAAAGGCAACGGTTCAGATGTTTGACAGCAGTAATAAATTGCAGAAGAGAATACAAATCTCGGGAAAAGAAACAATTAAATATACTCCTTCTGTAAAAGGAAAACTTGTTATTAACGCAGCTTCAAGTAGTAAAAAGTATAATAGAGGATATACAATTGCTCCTGCACCATTGCAAGGTGATACAGAAGTTAACTATCCTGCAAATAGTAATAGTGATCCAACTGAAAAAGATTTTATATTAGAAGCAGGTAAAGAATATGTAATAACCGTAAAAGAACCCACTTCTCAGGAAGATTCATCGGGAACTATCAATATTTATGATATATCGTTTACTCCGTTGTATGATATTACACTAAGCGGCAATAATGATACGGGCAGCTCACAGACCATTAAAGTAAATAACAAGACTATGGTTGCGGATGCAGGTAATTTCAGCGGAACAATCGAATCTCTTGAAGCAGGGGATTATGATCTTTCGATTTCAGGCGATGGATATGTAATATATCCTAGAAAAATAACTGTTGGCGAAGGAAGCACCGATTTTGAAAATATATCCATTAAAAAAGCAGTTAATTTAGACATTAAAGTCAAAGGAACAGCTGCAAACGATATTAATATTACGGTTGACGGTAAGAGTCCGTCTTCTAATATTACAGATGATACAGGTGTTACTTATAAATTTTCAAATGTGGCAGAGGGTATACCTATAGAAATCTATTTTGACAATACCGGTGCAACACAAATTGTTGGCTGGAGCAATGATTTTGATCCCAATTCAAAGACCGAAAGCAACTCTTTCATATATACTTTGCCGGAGGGCAGCTCGAGTCATGTTCTTGAATTTACATCGGATGAAGATGCTTTATCAAATCTTTCAGCCACAACATATGAAGGCGATGAGAACGCTAAGCTTCCTTATGGCAACTATGGCTACGGCGAGTTCAAGGGTACGCAGCCGGGCGCTGTCAAAGCAGAGACTGTTCCTGCGCTTAATTCTGTAAGCGGAGTAGTTACGCTTAGGGATTATATAGGAGGTTATTCCGATTCGGACGCCAGACTTATTCTTAACAAAAATCAGAAAACGGGAGTGTCATTTCAGGTTGCGGGAGACGGATTTTTAACTATAGATATAAGCGGAACTTATGAAATAAAAAAGAACGGTGAAGTATTAAGTGACAGCGATCTCCAAGACATTGGAACTTCGGGCAAAAAAGGATTTAAGGTTGCCGAAAATGACACAATTACTGTTCACAGCGGTGACTCCCGGAGTCTTACTAAGGCGTCACATCTTAAATCTATAAGATATGTTACCGAGGGAAATATTTTTGAAAAATCAAATGTTGAAGAAGTTTCACAGGATTCGCTTACCGAAGATACCCAAATAACGGGTGAAGCTGTAGACACTTCGGCTGATTATGTGTTTGTAAGAGTTATAGGAAAACTTGACGCTTCAAAGATTGCCGATATAAACAGCGTGATAGGCGTTGGTATACTTATAATAGATAAGGAAAAGGCAGACGGATATAAAGATGAGTTTGGTGCATTTATGCCATCGAATTATACATCTGAAGGAGAAGGGGTAAATGAAGTTAATAAAACAATAAATCTTTATGAAACCGTTCTTTTTGACGGTGTGTATGACGGTACTACGGCTAAAAAATCCGAAGACGAAGAACCCAAAGTTGATTATCAATACACTCAGGACACAAAAACAGGCTCCGGTTTTGGAGATGAAGTGTATTATATGTTAAGACATATAAATGTTCCAAAGGGTTCATACTATTTCCTGCCGTATACTCGTGTAAAGTCTAATTTACCAGAAAACGAAAAGGGATATGACGATGTATTTGACAATGGCAACATTACAGATACAGCTACTCTGAACAGTTATTTGCAGACATTTGAGTAAGAGAGGTGAGAAGTATGAAAAAAATGTATGACAGTCCAAGCTTTAATAAGACTTCTTTTATGACAGATGATATTGTTTCTATAACATTGAACACTTCACAGGTTTTATCTCCTGCAGAAGGCAGAAATACAGCAGGAACATTTAAGAACTTTAAACTTAATCTTAATTCGTAAAATTTATATAAGGGGCGGTTCTGTTTTGGAACCGCCCCGCTACGTGTCGATAAAATATTTTTTAACCCTTCAGTCGCCCTTCGGGCGCCAGCTTCCCTGCTTTGCAAGGACGCCTTATAATGTGTGTCTTGCGGATAAAATAGGCTTACTGTCAGGAATTAAAGCACTATAAGCCGTCCTTTAGCCCGTTAGGGCTAAGGGAAGGGGGACCAACCGAAGGTTGGTGGAAGGGTTTATATTTGATATAAATTTACTTTTTCGACAGTCTGAGCCGAAGGTCATCCCTTCGGCTTTGCATTTTTTCTCAAAAAACCCCTTGACAACCCCCTCCCTTTATGTTACTATAATAAAGACGCGTATCGTCTTTTTTTTGTGTGGGAAAAACACACATAGGCAAATTTAAACAACAAAATTTAATTATTCAGAAAGAGGTGGAAGTCTTGAGAACAAGAATTACTTTAGCTTGTACAGAGTGTAAGCAGAGAAATTACGACACTATGAAGGACAAGAAAGTACATCCTGACAGAATGGAAACTAAGAAGTATTGCAGATTTTGCAAGACTCATACTTTGCACAGAGAGACGAAGTAATTTGTCTTTTATGAAAGGGGAAAGTCAGAATGGCAGATAATAAGGTTACTTTTTCAAGCTGGTTAAAGGTACATGTTGCAGAATTCAAGCGTATTATATGGCCCAGCAAGGCTGAAATAGCAAGGGAGACCGTCTCCGTTATAGCCGTTTCGCTCTTGTTCGGCGTAATAATTATCGGCTTTGACTTTATAGTAAGCACTGCCTACAATGCGCTTATGACATTGGTAGGTTAAGTTTAAGTGAGGTTTATGTAAATGTCAGAAGAGCTTAAAAATCAGCTAAGATGGTATGTGATCCATACCTATTCCGGCTATGAAAACAAGGTCAAGACCAATATAGAAAAACTCGTGGAGAACAGCGGATTGGAGGACTACATTCAGGAGGTCTCCGTTCCTATGGAGGAAGCGGTTGAGGTCAAAAACGGTGTTAAGAAAACAGTGCTCAGGAAGAAATTTCCCGGCTATGTTCTTCTTAAAATGATAATGAATGACGAGACATGGTACGTTGTCAGAAACACCAGAGGTGTTACAAGCTTTGTGGGCCCCGGAAGCAAGCCTGTGCCCCTTACGGACGCAGAGGTCTATTCAATGGGACTTGAAAGCATGGACATCACCGAAGTTGATTACGCAGTAGGCGACAGTGTTACCGTAACATCCGGCGCATTTGCGGACAATGTTGGTGTTATCAAGGAAATAAATATCGCAAAGAAGACCGTTACGGTCACTATTTCCCTGTTTGGTCGCGAGACCCCCATGGAGTTGGACTTCACACAGGTCCAGCCCTTGGTGAACTAATTGTATTTGAGCGCCCTTAAGGCGTTCAGTGGGAGGGAAGACCCCATTATCCCGCTAATTACCACATTTATTAGGAGGTGCCTTAAAAATGGCAAAAAAGGTTGAAGGTTTTATTAAGTTACAGATCGCTGCCGGCAAGGCTACACCGGCTCCGCCTGTTGGTCCTGCTTTAGGTCAGCACGGCGTAAACATTATGGGCTTTTGCAAGGAGTTCAACGAGAGGACTTCCAAGGACGCAGGCCTCATAATTCCCGTAGTCATCACAGTTTATCAGGACAAGAGCTTTACATTTATTACAAAGACTCCTCCTGCAGCCGTTCTTCTCAAGAAGGCATGCAAGATCGAGTCGGGTTCAGGTGTTCCCAACAAGACTAAGGTTGCCACTATTTCAAGGGCTGAGGTTCAGAAGATAGCTGAAATGAAGATGCCCGATCTCACAGCAGCCACCATGGATGCTGCCATAAGCATGATCGCAGGTACAGCCAGAAGTATGGGTATTGTTGTAGAAGACTAATTTTGTTTATTGCGTGGGAGGGAATGCTCCCGATATTACCACTTAAGGAGGAACTATCGTGAAAAGAGGAAAGAAATATCTCGAAAAAAGTAAGCTCGTTAACAGAGCAAATTTATATGATGTAAGCGAAGCTTGTGCGCTTATACCTCAGCTGAGCACAGCTAAGTTTGATGAGACAGTTGAGGCGCATATCCGTCTGGGCGTTGACAGCCGTCATGCCGATCAGCAGGTAAGAGGCGCAGTTGTTCTGCCTCACGGCACAGGCAAAACTGTCAGAGTTCTTGTTTTTGCAAAGAATGCAAAGGCTGATGAAGCAGCAGCCGCAGGCGCAGACTATGTAGGCGCTGAGGATCTTGTTGCAAAGATACAGCAGGAAAACTGGTTTGAGTTTGATGTTGTAGTTGCCACTCCCGATATGATGGGCGTTGTCGGAAGAATAGGTAGAGTTTTAGGTCCCAAGGGACTTATGCCCAACCCCAAGGCAGGCACTGTAACTATGGACGTAGCAAAGGCTATAGAGGAAATTAAAGCAGGTAAGATCGAGTACAGACTTGATAAGACCAATATTATCCACGTACCCGTAGGCAAGGTTTCCTTCGGCGCAGATAAGCTCAAGGATAACTTCCAGACCCTTATGAGCGCTATCATCAAGGCTAAGCCCGCCGCTGCAAAGGGTACTTACCTTAAGTCGGTCGTTCTCACGACTACTATGGGCCCCAGCGTTAAGGTAAACGCTGCCAGGATCGCAGAATAAAAAACTGAATAATTAAATTTGTCAGAAAAACCGCCCATCGGGCGGTTTTTTAATGTGCTTGCAGGGGTAATTTTTCGTAGGGCGCCCCACGGTAACTCCGGTGCGGGGACTGTCCCGAAAATAACTGATTGTTGTTCTAAGATTTAATGCACTAAGTATATATAGTGAAAAAATAAATTTCCGCTGGGACTGTCCCCATTACCTATCCATATGTTTTGGGGACAGTCCCTGTGCTTGTCTGATTTTCGATTTTTTTTAGCTTATACATCACCGTTCAGTGCAGTTTTTTTTATTTCTCTAGGGACAGTCCCCGCTTGTCGGCTTCGTATCGGCTGCCCACGGCAGCTCCAAATTATAGGCTTCTGCACACCCTTGCCGTAGGGGCGACCTGCGGTCGCCCGCATGATACCTACCTATTAAACATCTCGCACAGATATTTAAGCTTCTCCGCCATTTCCTCCGTAAGGCTTCCCTCCTCGAATCTGAACTGCCAATTTCCGTCACCCACGCCGGGCGTATTCATTCTTGCGCTCTTGTCAAGACCTATCACATCCTGCACGGGTATTACGGCATATTTTGCGCTCGAGGCTATGGCAAGCCTTATGAGATCCCAGTTTATATCATCTCCGCTCACATTCATATACCGCCTTATATAGTCCTTGTCCTTGTCGCTTTGCTCGCTGTACCAGCCTATAGTGGTGTCGTTGTCGTGAGTGCCCGTGTACACAACATAGTTGTCCTTCTCGTAATTATGCGGAAGGTAGGCATTTGAGCTGTCATTGAAGGCAAACTGCAGTATCTTCATGCCGGGAAGTCCCAGCTCGTCCCTCAGCTTTATTACCTCCTCATTCAGATCGCCCAGATCCTCGGCAATGATGTGGAGCGAGCCCAAAGCCTCCTCTATTGCGTCAAAAAGCTCCCTTGCAGGCCCCTTGTTCCACTTGCCGTTCACGGCGGTCTCCTCGCCCATGGGCACCGACCAGTAGCTCTCAAAGCCCCTGAAATGGTCGATACGCACTATGTCCACATATTCCAGTATGCTTTCCGTCCTCTTTATCCACCAGCCGTAGCCCTCCGCCTTGTGATTTTTCCAGTTGTAGAGCGGATTTCCCCATAGCTGACCCGTCTTGCTGAAGTAGTCGGGCGGAACGCCTGCCACCTTCGTTGTGAAGCCCTTTGTGTTTATGTGAAAAAGCTCCCTTCTGCTCCACGTGTCGGAGCTGTCGCTTGCCACAAATATAGGGATGTCGCCTATTATCTCAATTCCCTTTTTGTTGGCATATGCCTTGAGCTCCAGCCATTGTCTGCTGAATTCAAACTGCAGGAATTTGTAAAAATCTACATCCCTTCTGAGCATCCTGCCGTATTTTTCGAGCGCGGACGGCTCCCTGTCCCTCAGCGCCTTCGGGAAGCTGTTCCACGCTCCGCCGTAGAAGCAGTCCTTTATGGCGTCTGTCGTCATTATTTTCTGCGCGCTCTTGTAGTACGCCTTGTATTCCTTGCTTTCGTATGTGTTCCTTCTCTCGGCTATGAAGTGATTTTTGCACGCCATAAAAAGGGCATAGTCCTCCAGCCAGAAGGCGTTTTTACGGCAATACGCCTTGAATGCCCTGTCGTTTGGGTCAAAATTGGCAAAAGCCTTTTTGTATATGTCATATTTAAAGTCGATGACCCTGCCGTATTCTACCTTTTTTGCATTGAAACCGGGCGCATATTCTATGTCCTTTTCATCCAGCAGTCCCTCCTTCACCATAAGCTCGGGGCTGATGAGCAGGGGATTGCCTGCAAATGTCGAAAAGCTCTGATAAGGACTGTCGCCGAAGCCCGTGTGACCCAGCGGAAGTATCTGCCACATTCTCTGTCCCGCCTTCTCCAGAAAGTCCACAAACTCCCTGCCGTAGCCTATGTCGCCTATTCCGTACTTGGAGGGAAAGCTTGTGGGGTGCGCCAAAATACCGCATTTTCTCATATAAAAACAACTCCTTTGTAAAAATTTTCTAATTTTATATTGTGCTTTAGTGTACATACTAATATTGAGGAAAACCCAAATATATATTTAAGGAGGAAAACAATATGTCAAAGAAACTTCTTGTCCTCGCTCTTGTATGTCTGCCGATAGCTCTTGCGGGCTGCGGCTCTGATAATAATAATACCACATCTACGGGTAATAATGCAAGCGGAAGCGCAAATAACGGCGCCGAGCAGACCACATCGGCAGTGACCGACGGAAATATGGGCTCGGGCGATGCTCAGAATAACGGCACAAATACGGGCGATGCCGCCATGAACGGCACGGGCGGAAACGAAAGCTCCGTTGCAGGCAAGGTCGGCGATGCTGTTGAGGATATAGGCGACGGCATAGGTGACGCGGTTGATAAGGCAGGCAATGCCGCCACGGGTAAGTAATTGGTATGATAAAGCCGGAGCCAGCTTGTTGACTAGGCAGGGGTAGCCTCGCGGTAACTCCGGTGCGGGGACTGCTCCAATACGTTATCCACATGTTTTGGGGACAGTCCCTGTGCTTGTATAATTTTCGGTTTTTTTAGCTTATACATCATCGTTCAGGACAGCTTTTTGCTCATTTTAGGTCAGCATTTTCGGCTTCGCCGAAAACCAGCCTTCGGCTGTCCGCATATATCTTTGCGGTGCAATGACA
>CANROO010000084.1 GCA_947632235.1 uncultured Clostridia bacterium | reverse complement strand
TATATAAAAGGACAAATGATATACCTTTCGGTTACTGCGGAGAATACACAGACAGTGAAAGCGGACTGATATACCTCAGAAACCGCTACTATGACCCCACAACAGGAGGTTTTCTGACAGAAGACCCCGCAAAGGACGGGTCTAATTGGTATGCTTATTGTGCAGGGAATCCGGTAGTATTTTTTGATAAAGATGGATTAAGATTAAAGATTGATGAGCATTCTCGTACCGATAATGGGAATGTCTCTTCACAAGAAATAGAAGATTTAAAAAAATATATAAATATTTTATTAGATGGTGAGGCTGAAATACAGATTGACGAGTTTGATGTGTTGAGTTTAGTAAATAAAGTCACTAATGCCAATGGTGCCGGTTATAGGTTAATATCAAGTTTAATATCCAGTCCTGAAACATATGCTATTGGAATTGTTAATAAGGCTACAAGCGTTAAGGACATATATGATAGTTCTGCACAAGATGTCAGTGCGTATAGAGATGAACAACATTTAATTTTGTTTAACCCAAATGTGTACTCAGATACAGTTATTGGTTTCTCTAATTGTGAAGTTGATCCTCGCTATAGTAACCAAGACAGAAGCCAATATAAGTATTTACAGGGGAATCCTGTTAATGAGTATGTCAGACCAAATTTTCTGTCAAAGCGTATTAGTGTTTCTCTTGGACATGAATTTATACATGCACTTAGGAGTAGTCGAGGCATATATGATTATGATAAAAAAGGTTTTTATAGTGGCACAATTCCTTGGGAGGCATCACGGACTATAAATGAAGAAGAGTTTCAAACTGTTGGGTTGGTAGAATGGACAGGGGGCAATAAAGGTCGAATAACAGAGAACGATTTGAGAGAACAGCTTGGATTGGCAAAAAGGAGATGGTATTATGATCAGAACTAAATATACATATGCACTTTTGCTCCTACTGTTCATACTTATATTGGGCTTAGCTTATTTTATTTATTATAATCATGGTGAAACTAACGACGGCGACATTATGACGTATAGTATTCCCACTATGGAGGTAACAAGCTTCAGAAGGTTTGATATAGACTGTAATGTATTTCCCAAGTATAAGAATGAACCGGATTATTTGATTGATTTCTCCGGCAAAGATATTGTTTTTGAATGTGCAGATGTAGGTGGTAGACTTAGTAAAGAGAATAAAGCCTTTTATGCAATTTTGTACAAGAACAGAACCTTAAAGGTAGTACAAGGTGATATGTGTCAAAGTGGTACTTGGAGTGAAGAAACAGCAGCACAACTGGATGAAAGAGAATCCCATTACGATTTTAGCCTTCCAAGACTTTTTGCATATAGTGATTACAAGATTTTTAAATTTAAGCTTTCAAAAAAGAACTACAATGCTCTTTTAGATAAGCTGAGGCTTACCGAAAAATATCATCCTTATGCCGACCATTTTGCCATTGCAACCGGCGGCAGATTTGATGGAATATACTTTAATGGCAACTGTTATGGATATATTGGACCCGGATATGATTCAATAGCTTATGATTCTTATGAAGATGTCTTTGACAGTGTGATAGCAATATATGCCAAGAGGCTGAAGGATTGAATATGTATAAAACGATTTTGTTGCTTTATCGGTCAATGGATAAGCAGGGACTGAATTGTTAAAGTATTTATATTTTGCAGTAAGATAAAATGGCTGTAAATAAACATGCCTTTGAAATGGTAATACCTATACTTTGAAAAGAGAGATAAAGCTACCGTTGCGGTTAGCACGGGAATTTTATCTCTCTTTTGCTTTACTATGCCGTAAGGCTGCGCAGAACAGCAGCTTCTTAAAAAGCCACTTACCCTGTAGGGTGCCCTCGGAGAGTACATGGCACTTTCGGCAGAGCCAAAGGGGCAAAGTGGGTCATATAATCCAAATGGGAGTATATATAGAGAATGGGCTATACCATTTATTTCTTCTTCCGATTCTTAATACTTTTATCCCACTTATTTTTTTGCTGTTTCCTCTATTTCTGCCATTTCCTCGTCAGTTGTCCCTAAAATGTTCGGCGGCATTTTAACTGTTATATAATCTTCCTCATTTTTCCAATATTTATCCCTGCCGAGTAAATAATCTGTAGGCACATCAAAAAAGTCGGCGAATTTAATCAATGTTTCGTTACTTGGGGTGTCAGTAGCTTCTAACCGCTGATAATTTCTTTCTGTCATATTAAAGACTTCAGCCATTTGCCTTTGTGTCAGTCCTTTTGCTTTACGTAGTTCTTTAAGCCTATTGGAAAAAGATGCCATAATCAGTCCTCCATATTATAAAATTGTTAAAAAAACAAAAAATCATTGAAAAGGCTTGACACGACGTGTTATATTCGTGTATAATAATTAAGCACGAACAAATATGTTCGCGAATATATAAAGTCGTAAATTATATTATTCATATTACCATGATTTCTAGCTAAAGTCAATACTTTTTGAAAAATGAAATTTCGAAAGGGGTGGAGCGTAGTCATTGCAAAGAAAGCAGTTGTCCATAATGCTACATTATACGCATAGTGATATAAGTATACGCGAACGATTTTAGCTGTCAAGGAAGTTATCCAATCAATTCAGCCACTCGAAAAAGTGGTCAAGGTTAAAGAGTGAAAACAGCGAATAGTTAAACTCTTATTTCCTCTTACAAGACCGTTTCTTTGAATATATGAGGGACCACGGGTTAAAGGATTTTGACTTAATGGGCTACGCAGGTAAACAATGTCTCAATTTTGTAAAATGTACTTCTACAAAATATAATAATCTTAAAATCAAATAAATTTATGACAAGTTGGCAGAAAGTATTTAATGTGTATTGCCACTCATTGTGTGGTATAATAAAATTAGAAGGAAGGTAAAAAAATGAATAGATGCGCTATCTATGCAAGATATTCAACTGACCTACAAACCGATAACAGTATTGCTTATCAATTTAACGCAATAAAAAAATTTTGTAAAAACAATGATTTAACAATCATTGATGAGTTCGCTGATGAGGCTATGTCAGGTACGAATATTAATCGTCCCAACTTCTTAAGAATGAGAAGTAATGCTGTTGAAGGTAAATATGACGCTATCGTTATATATGATATAACGAGGTTGAGCAGAAATGTTGGAGACTGGATGGATTTTCACCAATCAATGACAGATCTGGGTATAAAGATTTTATCCCCTACCCAAACGGTAGGAAGTTTCTATAACCCTAACGACTTCCTTATCGGTGGAATGAACGCCTTAATTGGCGAACATTTCGTACTCGTTACACGCGAAAAATCAATGGCAGGCATAAAAAATATCGCTGAGAAATGTCAGTTTAGCGGTGGCAGTCCTTTATATGGATATACGGTAGGTGCTGATAAGCACTACGAGATTGATATATTTGAGAGTACCATTGTTAAAAAGATATTTGAAATGTATGCTGAAGGCAAAAGCTATAAAAGCATAAAGAAAACAGGCGAAGAAATGGGGTATATTGGCAGGAAAGGAGGAAAATTAAGTAAAAGCCAAATAAACAGTATAATATCCAATGAAAAATATATAGGAACTTATACATATAACTTAAGACAATGGAAGAGTATGAGTAAAGTGTTTAGTACACCAAAGAAACACAAAGAGGAAGATATTGTAAGAATAAAGAACGGTATGCCTGCCATTATATCTGAGGACATATGGAGTGTATGTCAGCAGCGCAGACGCAAGGATATGGCACATAATGAAAGTAATTATAATTATCCATTAAAGGGCTTGATCTATTGCGGCGTTTGTGGTGGACATTATAGAGGGGAAAGCAGTATAAACAGCAGAGGTTATGGATATAGGTGTTACCGCTGTGCTGATAAAAGAAATAAAGTCAGCGATTGTAATAATATATCGGTGAGAGCTGATTTACTATTAAATATTGTAAAAGAAGCTATTAATAAACATTTTTTAACAGATGACATCAACAAAATGGTCGAAATTGTCTGCAAAAAGTTAAAAACAGAAGGCAATGAAAAATTAAAAGTAAAAAGAGAATTAAAAGAAATTGACAGTAAATTGGAAAACATAACAAATGCCATAGAAAACGGCATCTTCTATGATGGACTGAACGATAGGATAAATATCCTAAGAAAAAAACAGCTTGAACTCACTCGCCTTCTAAATGAGAAAAATTCAAGCTGTTTAGATCAACAGTTTGTCAAAGGCAAGCTGTTACATTACCGCAATATTTTCTTAAACTCGGATAATCAGAAAGATTACCTAATCGGTTTAAGAAATGTTGTCGATAAAATTACTGTACACCAGACCGAGATATATATTAATATCAACAGCGTAGTGTTACAAGAGAGTTGCGGAGGATGGATTTGAACCACCGACCTTCGGGGTAGATTTTATAAAATAATTTTATTTTTATGTCTTTAAAATGTTAGCATTTATGCGGTTTTTATAAAACATTATTTTAATTTGTTAGTATCAAATTTAATACTAAATCGGGAAAAAGTCGGGAAAACTAAATCTTGAAAAAAGCGCTTTTTACATAAACAGCAAAAATTTTATAGCTTTTGCAGCAGGGACTATTTTTTTGAAATTTCATTTTACAAATTTTTTGTGAAGAATGGGGCGGGGTGAGGTCGGCGGAGGAGACGGCGAAAAATTTTCGATAAGAGGGGGGTACAGGCAGGCTGTATAAGCATATAGTTTATATATTATTATATACTAAAAATATATTATCTGCATATCATAATATATATTAATATACAATACAATCTTTTTTTTACATTTTTGCCGTTATAGTACGGCTTTTTTTATTATCATTTTTGCTTTAATAATATATATAATATATCTCCTCTTTGCTTTTTTAAGGCTTATATATCAAGCTCAAATATACAGCTCTTATTATTATATTATATATGCCCGCTTATGTATCTGTATCAATCCAAACACAGCAGGAGCAGGACGACGGAAAACAGCCAAAAGCATAACAAAAAAATAAAAAGCAATATAATTTTAAGCCAAAACAAAAAATTTTTTTTGCTTTTAAAATCCGCTTAATTACTTGCTTTTTCGGAAATAGAAAAAATATTTTTGAAAAAAATTTAAAAAAAGGTATTGACTTTTGCCTGACAAAAGTTTATAATGCAAATTGTAAAGAGGTCAAGCAACGCACCTTGGAGCATTGCAGAAAGGAATACGCTACAATGGGCAAACACGACAAAAGAAAAAAGACTGAAACAAACTTTAAAAGTTTGATAATATCAGCCTTAATTCAATTCTTAGTCGGATTGCTTTTAATAATAATTGAAAAATTATTAGATTAGCAGTTCTAGTTATGGGGAGCTGCAACTCCCCATAACCCCATTGTAAACCATAGTTTTGGTTTTGTCAAGGGTGAATATATGGGTATATTGTCTTATATCGGTATTGCACTTATTGTCATAGCAATTATAAGATTAATATATGTATTAATCTTATATATAAAAAATAGGCGCTAAAATGGCAAAAATGGGCAGACCTACAACAAATCCAAGACCTCATAAAATAAGCGTACGCATTAATGATACTTGCAAAGATATTTTAGATACCTACTGCAAAGAAAACAATGTTACACTTACCGAGGCAATAGAAAGAAGCATAAAAAAATTAAATTAAAAAAAACGGTGCAGGCTCTCAACCGACCAAAGCGACAGCCTACACCACAAACACAAACACCCGCAAGGGGTCTTTGCACAATAATTATAACGCAAAATAAACCTCCTTGCAAGTGTTTGAAACAAAATTTTAAACATTTTTAGGAGGTTTTTATTATGAAAAAGACAACAAACAACGCAACAGGTAAATTTGACATCTACACAGTAATTACAGACCGTATCATTGCCGAGCTTGAAAAGGGCGTAATTCCTTGGCGTAAACCATGGACGACTCGCCCCTGCGTATCTCATTTAACAGGCAAGCCTTACAGCCTGCTCAATCAGATGTTGCTCGTAAAATCGGGCGAATATCTCACCTTTAAGCAGGTACAGGACGAGGGCGGCAAGGTAAAAAAGGGCGCAAAGGCAAGCCCCGTTACATTTTGGACAATGTACGAAAAGAAAGAGACCGACCCCGAAACAGGCGAGGAAGTAACAAATACTATCCTCGTATTGAGATACTACAATGTATTTCATATTGGCGACTGCGAGGGCATAACACCCAAGTACACCACCGAAGACGGCTGCCTCGTAAATCCTCCGGCTTTGGACACAACAGCCGAAAAGATAATAACCAACTACAAGGACCACAACAAAAGCCTTGTAATTGAGTTTGTAAACAGCAACAGAGCTTATTATATGCCAAGTGCAGACAAAATTGTCTGCCCCGAGATCTCACAGTTTGCCGAAATAGCCGAATACTATTCGACGGCATTTCACGAGATGACACACTCAACGGGACACACAAGCCGCCTCGCTCGTAAAACCTCAAACAAAGCCGCCGCATTCGGCAGCAAAGAATACAGCAAGGAAGAGCTGATCGCCGAGATCGGCGCCGCCTCACTCGTAAATATTGCAGGTCTTGAGACCCCCTCAAGTTTTAAAAACTCTGCCGCTTATGTAAAAAGTTGGCTTGCGGCTCTCAAAAATGATAAAAAAATGATAGTTCATGCTGCTTCGGCAGCAGAAAAGGCAATAAATTATATCCTCGAGGGCTTAAAGCCCTCAGAGGGTAAAGCCGAACCGACAACGCCCGAACTCGTAAAAACCGAGTCCGTAAAGCCCAACGGCAAAAGGACCAAGGGCGAATTTAAGACCCTTGTAAGAGGCGCAAATGGACCCGAAGCAAAACTTGTAAAGGGATATATAGATACTGCCGCCGCACTCGGTTACTACAAAAACGAAAAATATAATCAGTGGTATGCTGTTGACCTCAGATCGGGATCAAGCGTAATATACGGCTCTTTTCCCACGCTTAAAGAAACAGTTGCCGAGGTCGTAAAAACTTACGCCACCATTGCAAAATTAAGATCAGGCGCAAAATACGATGAATATGTAAAGCGTTTTGAGCTTATGACCATGTAATACAAAAGCCGCAGCGTAAAGTCTGCGGCTTTTCTCTACAACATCAAATAATAATTCAAAAGTCCCTCGATCGTAAATTCCTCCAAGCTGCCCTTTTCTCTCAGCTCTTGGTGCGTAAACTTGTTCAGCTCCTCGTGCGTAAAAAGTCTCAGCTCGCCGTGCGTCCTCTGATACGGTATATACTCGATCAGAATATGCGCGGGAATGTACTCTCTCAGCGCCTTTTGGAGCTTGTATTCGTCATTTTCCGCAACCTTGCTTATAATGACCTGTAAAGTTTTTTCCTCGGCGTTGTAAATTAGCTTGGCATACTCGGCGTACTGCCTGCACATCTTAGTCGCGTTTATAATATTCACCTGTCCGCGCGTCAATAGCTTCAGCCTCACATCATTACAGCGCCCCTCGAAGCTCTCCGCCTTTTCCGTAATTCCAAGCTCAGCCTCGAATATCGGCAAATACCAGCTCGTAAAGTTCAAAAGCCTCTGCCTCTCTATCTCCGCAATATTTTCCTCAAGCTCATGTAAATATTTTTCTATCGCCCCGAAAATATCCCTCGTAACCTTGTCCTTGTAATACATCTGATGCACTTTTTCCAAGAGCATATTACCACCTCTATAAATCTTCCCTGTCAACGGGGACTGTCCCCAATCTCTGTATTTTATTACTCTCTTTCAACCAACGGGGACTGTCCCCAACCTCTATAGATCTTCCCTGTGAAAATCAAATTCCTCATGTAAATTATTGTCGTTTTCTATCTTCAACTGCGTGTAAACCTCCTGATACTGCATATTTTTGTAAATCGGTATGGCATAGTCCACATCGTACCTCTGCCCTCTGTACATAATATACATATCCTTTGCTACCCTCACGGCGTCGATCCTCATTATAAATTTAATGGTCGTTGATGTGTAATTCATTCCGCCGATACGGTCGTTCTTTACGACCCTCACCCTTTCGCCTATAATGGGCGCAATAGAGGCGTAAACGCTTTTTATTTTGTTGTATGTAAATTTTTTAGCCCCCAGCTCGTCGGTGTATTCCTCTCTTGCGTAAATATCCACCTTGTGCCTCAGCTTTCCCGCAATATTAAGCATTTATTGTCAACTCCTTTTCCCTTCGGTAAATGGTCTGTTTCTTGCTTACACTTTAAGCCGTCCTTTAGCCCGTTAGGGCTAAGGGAAGGTGTCAATCCGAAAGGATTGACGGAAGGGTCGCTGAGGGGGCTACTCCACCGTCAACTCCCCAAGCGTAAATATATATATGCTCTCCCGCATCTCAATGTTGTTTTCCTCTCCGTTCACCTTCAGCTCCGTAAAATCCTTTATGCCCTCGCACTCCAGCACACACTGCCCTATTTTTTTATATCGTAAAATTTTTTCGGTAAAACAAGTCTTGAGATACTCCGTAATTCTCTCCCGCATTTCCGCCTCTGTTCTCTCCTTGTTGTAGCCCGTGTAATATACGGGGCTGACTGTAATATTCACCCTCATTATTTCGGGCTTTTTCACCGTAACAAAGGCACCCACGGGCGCAGCTCCCGCTCCGTCTCCGTTCCTGTTGGGGTCCACAATGTTCTGTACAGCCTCAACGGCGCTTTCGACCACTTCGCCGCCGTCGGCATTCACAACATATAGATCCGCGCTTCCCGGACTGTTCCCGGGGCAAGGTACACAATAAGCCTCTCCGACTCCCTCAACACTCACCGCCAGCTCCTCGTAATAAGCAATGTTTCCCGCATTCGCCGCCTTTTTAATTGCCGTATTGTATCTGTCTCTCAGCTCGTCGTCGCTTTCCTCGTCCTCTCCTCCGCTCACGGCGTCGTAATTTGTAACGCTCTCTATAAAGTCAACGCTCGTAATTAATTTATTTATCTCTCCCGCCTCGGCGTTTCCTATGCTCCCGTAGTCTGCCGCCACAACAGCGACCGTTACGCTGCCGCCGCTCTCCGTTATCTCGCAGTCCTCGCTCGTAATATAATTGCACCTGGGAGAGGCTATGTAGGTTCCCTGCGCTATCTTTCCCACTCTCCCGCTCTTGGCGGTAAAAGTAGCGTAGCCGTTCGCCTGCGTCATAGCCTTTCTCTTGGTATAGCTCCAGTTAGCCACATAGTCGTCAAGCTCATCACCCTGTAATTTTTCAACATAGAGCTTCTCCGCCGCATTGTCAAGCTCAGCCGTAAAATCGCTTAAAGCACAGCTTACCGCCTTCATAAGCTCCCACAGCCAGCTCCCTTTTTCCTTGTTGTACTCGTTTGACATATACCCGAGCAGACTCTCCTGTATTTCTCCCGCGTCTTTGTAATAACTCACCTTATTTCCACCGTCCTTGTCTCGCCGTCCCATTGCGCCTCATATCCCAGCTCATTGCATATCATATATACATACCCGTAAGCCGTTCCCTCGTATATCTGCCATGCGCTTTTCACCATGTCGCTTTTGCCGTCCTTGCTGTAATATATAGCCTTTGTGTTCCCGTTCCAGCTCACAACATAGCCCATAAGCTCCAGCACCCGCCTGAAAGGCACAAGCCAATGTCCGCCAACATTCGACGCCTTCACTTTAAAACCGCTGCCGTTATGCCTTATGTAAATTTCGTCCCACTTGTATTCGGGCGCTTTTTCTTCCTCGGGTTCGGTCGTAAATATATATTCGCTTATTTCCAGCTTCGCCTTTATGTCCTTTTTCCTGTCGTACTGCCAACTGAGGCTGTCAATGGTATAAGCTATGTTAAGTATCTCCTTCACGCCCTCCGTAATTATAAGCCTCATCGGCACCCGCCTTTCGCTCCATTTCTCCCAGAATGTAATATATTCCCTTCCGTCAGCCTTTGCCTGCGGGTGTATGCTTTTGTAATTCTTGTTGCATGGGAGCAGAAGCTCAAGGCTTAATTTTCTCCGCCCTGCCCTTCCAATAAGAGTAAGCGCCTTTTCGTTTGTAATAAATTCCTCGTGCTTGAATTCCGTCACCATTTCCGGCAGATTTGTCGGAACTATCGGCAGTATAAGTATTTCCTCTCCGTTGTTCGCGCTCGTGTAAATTGTTATCCTCTCCGGCATATTTTCCCTCCTTTGCTCTTAATTCTTGCCCCCTGTACGCTCGCTTAATTCACATTCTATGTAGGGGCTTTCAGCACTTTCGGCGTTGCCGAAAGCCGCCGCCTTGTTTTGCACTCCCTCACGGTCAGCGGGGACTGTCCCCGAATGTTCAGCACTTTCGTCTTCGCCGAAAGCCGCCGCCCTGTTTTGCTGTCCCTCACGGTCAGCGGGGACTGTCCCCGAATGTTCAGCACTTTC
>CANROO010000083.1 GCA_947632235.1 uncultured Clostridia bacterium | reverse complement strand
AAGCTCCACGCCAGAGGACCCATGGGCTTAAAAGAGCTCACCGCCACAAAGTATATAATATACGGCAGCGGACAGGTGAGAAAATAAAAAGCATTATAATAAAAAATCCGGAACCGTTTATTGGGTGTCCGGATTTTTTATTGCATATTTTAGTTATTATAGATTATTTAATATCCCAAAAGTCGGGGAAGGAACATAGATATGGCAGGTACGAAGGTCACGAGCATCAAAACGGCAAATATTACGCCGTAGTATGCAAGCAGAGGCTTTACTACCTGCTCTATTTTTGTCTTTGCCACTCTCACGCCTACGAAGAGGATATTGCCCACGGGCGGTGTTATAGTGCCTATGCAGAGGTTGAGCACAAGCATTATGCCGAACTGTATCGAGCTCATGCCAAGCTCCTCGCACACTGGCAGGAATATAGGCGTGAATATAAGAATAGCGGGCGTTATATCCATAAAAGTGCCTACAAAGAGGAGCACTATATTTATGATAAGGAGAATTATCACCTTGTTGCTGCTTATGCCGAGAAGAGCGGAGGATATGGCGGAGGGAATGCTTGTAAATGCCATTACCCACGCCATTATGCTGGACACGCCTATAAGAAATACTATAATGCCCGTTGTTTCGGCGCTTGTTTTTATTATTTCATAGAGATCTCTTACCTTTATCGTCCTGTAAATAAATGAGAGTATGAGGCTGTATACTACCGCAACAACGGAGCCCTCCGTAGCCGTGAATATACCCTTTACGATACCGCCTATAACTATGACTATGAGCAGAAGGCTCGGCAGAGCGTCAAAAACTATCTTAACGCCTTCCTTGGCGCTGTAGCGCTGACTGCTCTTGTAGCCCCTCTTGGCGGCTATCACAAAGGCTACTGCCATGCAGGCTAAGCCCCACAATATACCCGGGATATACCCTGCCATAAAGAGAGCCGCAACGGATGTTCCGCCGCTTACGAGCGAAAAGGTAATGAGCACATTGCTCGGCGGTATCAGAAGGCCCGTGGGCGCTGTGGCTATATTAACGGAAGCGGAATAGTCCTTGCCGTAGCCCTCCTTTTCCTCAATAGGCCCAATTATGGTGCCCATGGCGGAGGCGGCTGCAACGCCCGAGCCCGAAATTGCGCCGAACATCATATTGGCAAGTGTGTTGGTGTGCGCAAGAGCGCCGGGTATCCTGCCCGTGAGAAGCTTTGCAAAATTGATGAGTCTAAGCGCAATGCCTCCCCTGTTCATTATATTTCCCGCAAGTATGAAAAACGGTATGGCTATGAGAGTGAAAACGGATATGCCCGAAAAGGTACGCTGTGCGCCCGTAAGAAAGGCGGCATTTATATCCAGCACGGGGAGTATGGCTATAATAGAGGATATGCCTATGGCAATTGATATGGGCGCTCCCATAAGAAGAGCCGCAAGAAGCACGCAGGCTATTATAAGTCCGCAGAAAAGAGCTGTATTCATTCGCTTTCACCTCCTTTTATTATGCCGTAAATATTGACTATAGAATAAAAAGCTATTATAAAACCGCTTAAAGGCACCACTACATAAACATAGGACATGGGTATTCCAAGCGAGGCAGTGACCTGCGTGGCTGTGAGCCTCGTTATTGAAATTCCTCCGTAGATGAGCACAATAACGGCAAAGAGGAACACAAGCACTTCATTTACTATGCTTAAAACACGCTTTGTATTTTCTGAAAGCTTATCATAAAGAAAAGTCATAGCCATATGCTCTCTTTTGCCGAAAACAAGGGCTGCGCTCAAAAGAGCAAGCCATGTGAAGGAATAAGTCAGAAGCTCCTCGGACGTGGTGCTCGGAGCATTGAAAACATATCTTGTCACTATCTGATAAGTGCCTACTACCACTATAAAGGCAAAAAGAAAAATACACACCGCTTCAAGAGCCTTGTTAAAATATTTCATCAGCCCACCTCCTTATTTATGGTCTGTATCCTCTCATATATGGGCGCAAGCTTTTCATTATCCGCCACCATCTGATGCTGAAGATCCATCACCCTTGCCTTGAATGCCTCCACATCCACATCGGAGAAATTGACGCCCATTTCCTCCGCCTGTCTTTTGGCGTCCTCTACCTGCACAAGCCATTCTCTGCGCTCCACCTCGTTGCAAATTTCGGCTGCCCTGTCAAACACTTCCCTCTCCTCGGGGCTCAGGCTGTCCAGAAACTTGACATTGCCCACAAGCATATCCGGCACCATCTGATGTCTGTCATATATATAGTACTTCGCCACCTCGCCGTGCTTATTGTTTGTGAGGGCAAGCTCATTGTTTTCGGCTCCGTCTATAACGCCCTGCTGTATGGCGGTGTAGACCTCGCCGAAGGACATGGGCGCTGCCGCCGCACCGAAGGCCTTCACCATGTTTACATTCGAAGGGCTCTGCTGTACCCTGAGCTTGAGTCCCTTAAGGTCATCGGGGCCCGATACGGGCTTTGTGGTGTAGAAATTTCTTGTGCCTGCATCGAACCATGTAACGGCTTCAAAGCCCGATTCCCTTGTGGCAGTATATATGCGCTCTTTAAGCTCCTCGTCCTCCATGGCGGCATAATAAGCCTGCGTAGAATCAAAGAGATAGGGTATGCTGAATATGGAATATATGTCATCGAAGGTCTCCAGGTTTCCCGTACTGCACACAACGAAGTCTATGGCTCCCGTCTGAGTGAGCTCTATGGCCTTTACCGATGCGCCCAGAAGCTCATTTGGAAATATCTGTACATCATACTTGTCGCCCAGGTTTTCCTCCACGTATTTTTCAAACTCCAGCAAGCCCAGATGGTCGGGATGGGTCTCGCTCTGAGCATGAGCTATCCTGACTATTCTCTTGCCGTCTGTTGCCGTGCATCCGTTAATAAAAAACACAGAGGCAAGCAATACGGCAAGGAGAGAATATATTTTTTTTAAACTCATAAAACAGCCTCCTTGCAAGTTTTTTTAATAAATAAAAATAAGTATCACAATATTTATTCCCATAAACGCCAAAAAATATTTATTAATGTTATATTAATATTGTTACACAAAATTTAACACAATTCGCAATAATATGCAGTTTTTGTTGCATAAATATTAAGAAAATTGTGTAAAATTAATAAAAAAATTTGACTTTTATGTAACTTTGCGTTATAATTACTTTGTATATTCTGTTTATATACAAATATACAAAAGGGAGGAAATGTTCCATGCCGGCTTTTATACTGGACAAACTGCTTGAGATAGGCGAAAAGAACGCTTATCCCTTACATATGCCCGGACATAAGCGCAATGCACGCTTTATGCCCTATGACTTCAGAACAATGGATGTGACGGAGACGGGAGAGACCGACAATCTGCACGACCCCAAGGACATAATAGCCGAGTCGCAGAGGGCTATGGCTGAGCTTGTGGGAGCAGACGAAAGCTTCTATATGGTAAACGGAGGCTCGGGCGCAAACATTGCGGCTGTAATTGGGTGCTGTAAGCCGGGCGATACCGTGCTGGTGTCGAGCGGCTGCCACAAGAGCATATACAGCGCTCTCATACTCTCGGGCGTAAGACCCGTGTATATATCTCCGCAGATGACTGAGGAGAGCCTTTGCGCAAGCATAAGCATAAGGGATATGTTCAGAGCCTTTGACGAATACGACATAAAGGCAATGATAGTCACAAGCCCCACATATGAGGGCTTTACAAGCGATATAAAGACAATAGCCGACATAGTACACAAGCACAACTCCATACTCATTGTGGACGAATGTCACGGCTCGCACTTTGTATTTTCGGACGCCTTCCCCCGCCCCGCTCTTTCACAGGGCGCAGACATTGTTATAAACAGCTGGCACAAGACCCTGCCCTGCCTCAATCAGGCGGCAGTGCTGAGCGTAAGGTCCGAAAGAGTTGACAGAGAGAGGATAAGGCAGGCAGTATCCATGATAAATACCACAAGCCCGTCATATCCCATAATGGCGTCCATAGACTATGCAAGGCATATCCTCACAACGGACAAAAATCTGTTTACGGCATATATTAGAACGCTCAAGGAAGCCAGAAGCGAGCTTGCCCACTGCAAGGTGCTCAAGCTTGTAAACGACAGCATAAAGGGACAGGGAGATATATTTGACATAGACATAAGCCGGTTTACAATAATGGTAAGAGCTGACCTTACGGGAAACGATTTGGCTAAAATACTTCTCGAAAAGTACAATATACAGACAGAGCTTGCGGGAGCTCACCACATTGTTGCCTTAAGCTCTGTGGCAGACGACCCGAGAGGTATAAAGAAATTTGTAAAGGCTATAAGAGATATTGACAAGAGGCTTGAAAGAAAATATATAGACAAGCTTCCGCTTGACATGAAGCCCGTCAGAGAGTGCGTTATGACGCCGTCTGAGGTGTTCTATGCCGAAAAGGAGGCCATAGACCTTTCCGAGAGCGAGGGCAGGATACCCTCGGGAATAATAATGCCCTATCCCCCGGGAATACCCATAGTCGCCCTAGGCGAAAGAATAACGGCAGAGGATATAGAAAAAATAGGTATACTTGAAGGATACGGTATAAATATAACGGGTATTGAGAATAACAAAATCAGCGTTGTGAAGGAAAACAATGAGGCGTGAGCTTTATATAATTAAGTTTTCATTAATTTTGAGGTTTTTGCTCAAAAAAATTGTAAAATTTACTTGCAAAAAATATAAAATATGTTATACTATATTAACATAAGCTTTACAGGGGGTATTGATATGAGCAATTTACCAATTAGCTTAGAAGAATTGATATATGCCGCTCTTCTGGCATTTTGTATAACATGGTTTATAAATAACGCCATTAAGATAAGAAAGATAATGAAGGCAGCGTCTATGACAGTGAGCACTCCAAAGGACATCGCCTCCGTTATGGACAGATGCTACAGTCTTTTTCCTCTTGAAAATGTGGAATACAGAGGCGTTACATTTACAAGGGGTATGCAGATAAAGATAACTACCACCGCAAATGCCGACTTCGTGGGCGAATTTATAGGCGGAAATACACAGAATATGGTCTGCATAAAGACAAGCAAGTATATAATAGCTCATAAGCTGAGCAATATCATCAACATTACAAAGATGTAAAAAAATCTCCGAAAGGAGATTTTTCTGCGTGTCGATAAAATCGACACGCTTGAAAGAAATGCTTGCATTTCTTTCAGTTAGACTAAGGAAGGAACCAGCCGTGTTTTCTGAATTTTGGTGAATAAATCACCAAAATTACAGAAAAGTTCCTGTCCTCGGAGGAAGTGAATTCCTCCTGCGGATTTTAGTCTGCGACGCTTTTTGATTGTGCAATCCACATAACTTTTCTTTTTTTATGTTGAATTTGTATTTTTTCGACAGTCTGAAATCTCCGAAAGGAGATTTTTTTATTTGCTTTTTTGCGAATATTAAGCCTTGTTTTTTGGCATACTAAGCAAAAAACAAGGAGGTAATTTTTTATGTTCAAGCACGAAAAGAAGCTTTTTCACCCCGTAGATGTGGAGAGACCCAATCCGCAGTATGCCGCGCTCATGGAGGAACAGCTCGGAGGCGCAAACGGCGAGCTTAAGGCCGCCATGCAGTATATGTCGCAGAGCTTCAGGATAAAGGACAAGGAGATAAAGGACCTTTTTATGGACATTGCCGCAGAGGAGCTGAGCCACATGGAGATGGTAGCGCAGACAATAAGCCTTTTGAACGGTCACGATGTCAACTTCAACAGAACGGATGTGGGCGAAATAGAAACTCATGTGCTCCTTGGTCTCAACCCGGGACTTATAAACGCTTCGGGACAGTCATGGACGGCGGACTATGTGAGCGTTACGGGCGACCTTTGCGCAGACCTGCTTTCAAACATTGCCTCGGAGCAGAGAGCAAAGGTCGTGTATGAATATCTCTACAGGCAGATAGCCGACAAGAAGGTAAGAGAAACGATAGACTTTCTTTTGAACAGAGAAGAGGCGCACAATGCGCTTTTCAGAGAGGCGTTCAACAAGATACAGGACACCGGTTCCGACAGGGATTTCGGCGTGACAAAGGATTCAAGGCTTTACTTCGATTTGTCCTCGCCTTCGCCGTCCGATACATTCAGGAATTTCAATCCCGAACACCCGAGCTTCAGGCAGTAAAAACGGGCGAGCAATGCTCGCCCCTACATAAATTTTCACAGGGAAAACAATTTTATTACTTATTATCATAAACTATGTTTTTATACGACTTGGGTATTATCATATAAACAACGGCAACTATTGCCGATGTGGCTATGGTATCATAGAGCTTTATAACGCCTATACTGAGGAAGCACGAGGCAACGGGCGGAAAGCCCTTTGCTGTAAATACGGCATACTTTGCCGCCTCGAACGGATCTAAGGATATGCCGTTGCTCCTCCAAAGAGTGAGCAGAGATGAAAGCACGGTAGAAACTATGAATACAAGGGGTATTACAATGAGCATCCTCCTTGCTCTTACCCTGCCTTCATTATCCCTCATTATAACGCCTACTATCAAGGCGACAGAAGCGCTTATACAGTAGTATATGAGCGAGCTTGAATTGCCCGATGTTATGGCTATAACGAAGTTATCTATAAGTCCCACAACAAGACCTGCCGCAGGCTCCAGCACAAGAGCCGCCATGGCTGTTCCGCTGACATCGAGCCACACGGGAAGATCGGAGGCGGCGGCATTAAGACCTTGATTCATAAGCACTCCAAGCGCCATTATGATGATATAACGCCATTTTTTACTCATTCTTGTCCTCCTCCATTCTTCTTTCAACTATCTTGTCAATGTACGAGCCCTCATCTTTTGTTTCTTCGGTATTCTGAGCTTTTTTAGCTTCTTCCTTTTCTTTCTCCCTTTCCTCGTCTATCTGGTCTACAAAGCTTGCCGTAATAATACCTGCAGGCAGAGCGATGACAGCTATGCCGAAAAGCGAGGATATCATGCTTATGAGCCTTCCTACATCCGTAGTGGGATAGACATCGCCGTAGCCCACTGTAGTGAGCGCCGTTGTTGCCCAGTAGAGTGCGCCGAAGAAATTATCGAAGGTCTCGGGCTCATATGAGAACATAACAAGCGCCGATATGAATATATAGCCGAGCGCAAGGATAAGCACGGAATAAAGAGTATTCTTTTCCTTAACAAAGGCATGGGCAATATAGTCAAAGCTCTTTGAATAGTGGAATATTTTGAATATACGCAGCATCCTCAGCACTCTGAAGCCCTGACCTATGAGCCCCAAAGAGGGCAGAAGCGATATAAAATCGAGCAGTGCAAAAATCGTTATGGGATATATTACAAAGCTTAAATTGCCCTTTTTCATTTTATAGTCGGCAGTCATCCACCTGAACACATAATCGGCAAAGAGTATGTATACAGTAACCGTGTCAAGAGCTGTGAATACGGCGTAATGCGTCTTGAACATGAGCGGAACTACGCTCAGAAAGGCGACAATACATATGAAATAATCATAAAGCGTTGTCCATTTGTCGTCAGACTGCGACTTTGTAACCATTTTATAAATATAAAACCGCATAAAACGTTCTCCTCATTTGTTTAAAAGTGATATGCCATAAGAGGCATAAGTATATGGCCTGCAAGGGTAAAGGCGAAAATTTCAAGAGAAATTATCCTGCCGTAGAGAGTGGCATATTCCTTATCCTCCCATTTGTTCCTTATCCTGTTTACATTGATAACGGTTATGGTGCCCGCTATTATAGTCATTACGCCCCACATATTGACAAACTCCAAAAGTCCCAGACCGAGTGTATCGGGGAGCATGCTTGCGCCTACGGTGATGTTTGTAACGGTACCGAAAAGAGCGGCAGGTATCATGCCGAGGGGATCGACCTTGTGATAAGTGTTTATGAACATTACTATGAATATCCATGTAAGCGTACCTATGAGCGCTATGAAGCACTTGGCATATGTGCCGAGGCCCTCTCTGTTTATCTCAAGCCTTGTGAGGTGCTCCGTATTTATGACGTCGTTATCCTTAAGATTTGGATTGCCGTAATTCGTTTCATAGGCAATATAGTGTATTCCGGTATCATATCTCATGAGGGTATAGCCCGCAAGGTCAATATCCTCATTTATATCGCTTTTGTCATCCGCCGTGAATATAACTCTGTCAACGGAATATGTAGGCTCGATATATATCTTCATGGGATAAGAGCCGAGAGGGAACCTTGTGGTGTCAAAGCTTGTGTTCACCGTAACATCCATAAAGCCTCTCTGATAGTTTACATCTCCGTTGTGGCTTTCCTCGGTTATTGTAAATTTATTTATTGTGCCCTTATACACTCTTATGTGATTTGCAATATCGAGCTCGGGGTCGCCGTTCCACTTGAACCATACCACCATTTCGGCCCTGAAGGATGAATTTTTGATATTCATCTCCCTTATGTTTTCAAAATAAGTACCCACGGTGACATTGGTGGCGTTCTTGCTTCTTTCCGCTATCTCCTGCCTTACCTCGGGAGTGTCCTGGTGCTGCCAGTTGTTCCACTTTCTGTCCGACTTGGCTCTTGAAGCATTGAGAAGGCTGAGCGCAAAGCCGAGATAAACTATGGCTATGACCGCTATAATGATAAAGTGTATAATAAGCCTTCTTTTGTTTTTCAAAGAAAAGCCCCTCCAACTGTTCCGGACATTTTTGATCTTGCTGTTTTCATCCATGGTTAAACTCCTCCTTATATGTTTACTTAATATAATGTTAACAAAACTTACAATTTATGTCAATAAAGTATATTTTTTTTAAAGAGGACAACAAAAAAAGACTGAGCAAAAGCTCAGCCTTTTTTATGTGCGTCGGGGTGACAAGATTTGAACTTGCGACCTCTTGAACCCCATTCAAGCGCGCTACCAAACTACGCTACACCCCGATACCTTTCCTATTATAGCACATAATGTTTATTAAAGCAAGCATTATTTTCATAAAATTAAAAAAAATTTTTATCCGTTGCTGTCATTTATTGTTTTTATATCCGAAACAACGCCTTTTTCAAGCATTATTACCTCATCGCTCATGGCATATATCTCCTCACGGCGGTGCGAAACGGTCATTATTACGCCCTTATAGTCCGAAAGCATTGCCTTGAGCTCATACATAACATCGTCGCGCATATCCTCATCCAGAGCGGAAAACGGCTCGTCCAGCAATATGGCATCGGGCTTTGACGCCATCATTCTGGCAAGGGCGCACCTCTGCTGTTCTCCGCCCGAAAGCTGTGAAGGCAGATGCCCTTCAAGACCTCTTAAATTGAACTTATCAATAAGAGCCTCCGCCTCCGCTCTTTTTTGCTCCCTGCCTCCCGAAAGCACGCACATAATATTCTCTCTGACGGTCATGGCAGGAAAGAGCGCATAATTCTGGAAAAGATAGCCCGTTTTTCTCTTGGCAGTCTTTATATTTATGCCCTTGTGCGAATTGAAAAGCTCTCTTTCGCCAAGAGCTATAACGCCCTCATCGGGCCTTACGATGCCCGAAATACACTTTAAAAGAAGGCTTTTTCCGCTTCCGGACCGCCCCATAACGCCTATATGCCTAGCCTCTGTTTCAAAGCTCACATCAAGGCTGAAATCCTTATATTTCTTTTTTACATCTATTTTTATGCTCATAGCTTTTTACCATTTGTCGTATTTTTTGCCCATTGAGATAATGTTTATAATAAGTATTATGAAAAAGGCTATAACGCTGACGATCGCCACCCATATGCCTGCGCCTATGTAGTCGCCGTCTTGTATCACCATTGCTATCTTCTGGGATATTGTGCCCGTTTTGCCTGCTATATTGCCTGCGAGCATGGATGTGGCGCCGTATTCGCCTATAGCGCGGGCGAAGGTCAGCACTGTTCCCGAGGCAACTCCCGAAGCCGTAGAGGGTATTACTACGCGCCAGAGTATTCTGTGCTCCGACATGCCCAATGTCCTGGCGGTATATACAAGGCTTATATCCAGCTGTTCAAAGGCGGAGCGGGCGTTTCTGTACATCAGCGGAAATGATATGACAAAGGCGGCTATAACACAGCCGAGCCATGTCTGCACTGCCTTTATGCCGAAGCTGTCATAAAGAAAGCCTCCCATGGGGCGCCTTGTGCTGAAAACAAGAAGCAGTATAAAACCCGATGCCGTAGGCGGAAGTATCATGGGCAGGGTGAGTATGCCGTCCGTAACGGCTCTTAAGCCCCGTTTTTCCTTCATGGTGAGCCAGGCGGTATATATGCCTGCAAAGAACGCCAGTATCGTTGCGAAAACACCCGTTTTTAAACTTATGAAAAGCGGGCTGAAGTCCATGCCCGACAATCTGTTCATAAGCTCTGTCATACCCGCTTTCCTCCTTAGTTTATAGGTTCAAAATCATACTTTAAGAATATATGT
>CANROO010000082.1 GCA_947632235.1 uncultured Clostridia bacterium | reverse complement strand
AAGGGCAGAATCTGCCTGTTCCACCCTTGCTTAATATATATCAGTTTTTGAGTTTACACAAAATTTGAAATGGACTCAGACAGAGCAGTATTTGCCCTGTCTTTTTTATATGAATAAAGAAATACACCCGCAAAACGGGTGCATTTTAATTTCATTATTATTTGAACAAGCTCTTGAGCTTATCGGCGATACCGCCCTCGATAGCTTCTACGGCTTCGTCCTTTATTTTGTCAAGGACATCACTGCCCTCCAGCTTTGACTTGGCAAGGTCAATTATTGCCTGCACTTTTTCATCGGGCAGGTCTACGCCCAACACACTTTCAACAGCCTTCACGGGGTCCTGCCTGAAGGCATCCTTCGCCGAGTCGTCCTTGGTAAGCTTTTCAACAGCTTCCTTGATAGAATTAAAATCCATAGTTAAAACCTCCTCTTATTTTTTATTACAATTTCAGCATAGCATAAAAAACACAATTTGTCAACATTTCCAAAAAAAGGCTAATGTACGCCTTTTTTAATGGGTATCAATATATTTTTTAATGAGGGAATAGGATATGCTTCCATTGGGATGCACAAGCGAAAGGGCGTCTTTTACATTAACCCATTCGGCACTGTCCACTTCCTTGGAGAGCTTAAATTCAGCTTTCTTCACTCGACATATAAAGCCTATCATAAGCATATCCTTTTTGCCGAACCAATAGGTCTCGGCAAATGCTATGCTGTCGGGCTTTATGCCTATTTCCTCGTAAACCTCACGCTCCGTAGAAAGCTCGGCTGTTTCGCCCGGCTTCATATAACCCGAAATAAGGTTATAATATTTATCCGAAATATAGCCCTGTCTTAAAAGCGCAGCCTCGTCGTATTCATTTACGGCAAGCGCTATTATGCAGGTCGAAAACATATCAAAGAGAGGGCGGTCACAGCTTTCACAGAAGGGAACCATTCCCTCGTCGCCCATTTCTTTTTCCGTAAGCTTGGCTCCGCAGTCGGGGCAAAATTTAAAATGCATTTATATCACTATCCTTTTTAGCTATGTCTTTGAGCACCTCGCCCGCTATTATAAGCCCTGCCACGGAAGGCACGAAGGCAACGCTTCCGGGTATGCGCTTTTTCAGCACAAGGCTCTCTTCTTTTGGCATATCGGCGTTTTCATCGGGCTTTATGGGCGCTTCTTTGGAATATACCACCTTAAGGGAGGTTATGCCTCTTTTTTTAAGCTCATGGCGCATGACCTTTGCAAGAGGACATACGGAGGTTTCGTATATATCGGCAACCTCAAAGGCTGTGGGGTCAAGCTTATTGCCCGCGCCCATGGAGCTTATGACGGGAGCATTGCATTTTTTTGCCTGCTCTATTATTTCAAGCTTTCCCGTGACCGTATCTATAGCATCCACAACATAGTCATAAAGAGTGAAGTCAAAACTATCGGCAGTTTCGGGCAGATAAAAAACATTGTAGGTATTGACAATGGCATCGGGATTTATATCGAGTATTCTTTCCTTAGCCACTTCGGTCTTATATCTTCCTAGTGTACTTTTAAGCGCAAAAATCTGCCTGTTGATATTGCTTAGGCTTATTTTGTCGGCATCTATGAGATCCAAAGCGCCTATACCGCTCCTGGCAAGCGCTTCCACAACATAGCCCCCTACTCCGCCTATGCCGAAAACAGCCACCCTTGCATTTTTGAATTTGGTCATATTTTCTTTTCCGAAAAGCAATTCTGTTCTTGAAAATTGATTGGGCATTTTAAACTCCTGAATTATTTTGGCAAAATTTCATACTGAGTATAACACAATTTGAAAAAGTATTCAACTTTTATTTGATTTAAAGCACCATGTATAGTATAATGGTGTTAGCAAAATACGACAGGAGATACTAAAATGGTAAAACCGAAAGGCAACAAAAGAGTTTCAAAATATGACACATACTTAAACTGCGCGGAGTGCTTCGCGTACAGAAGCACTTGCATAAAGAGGAAGTACGGCGCAGTGATAGTGAAGGACGATGTGGTTATCTCCACGGGCTACAACGGCTCGCCGAGAGGCTTTGAAAACTGCTGTGACATAGGCGAATGTCCGAGGATAAAGAAAAATATGCACATGGGCGAAGGCTACAGCATATGCCGAGCGGTACACGCAGAGGCAAACGCCCTGCTGAACTGCTCGAGAGAACAGACAGTGGGCGCGGACTTATATCTGGCAGGGATAAACCCCGCGGACGGCTCCGTGCATAAGGCAAGACCCTGCCCAATGTGCGCCAGAATGATAATTCAGGCAGGCATAAGAAAGGTGATAATGCGCGTTGGCGACGGCGAGGATAACTATGAGGAGATAGACGCTAAGGAATTGGAATGGTTTACCAAAGAGGAATAGATAAAAAAGCCTATAAAAGGCTTTTTTTAATATGCAAAGGCCGCCGGTATGAAACCGACGGTCTTCGCTTAAAGGAAATTTTATCTGCACAAGCTTTATATATTACTTGTTGTCAAAAAGCGAGCTATAGCTCTCGGAAGCAGGCTTTCCGCCCTCACCCTTATTGATGAGTCCGTTTACGCCGCTTGCCGCAATTATATTTTCCACCTTATACATAAAGAGCTGTATTTCGGGTTTAAAATAGCTTTTCATTATATTATCCCCCTTTGTTAAATCTGAGCTTCGGCTGAAGGCTCCGAGGGAGCTTCTGTTACAGCCGTATCTTCGGAAGCGTTGTCTGATTCCTCTTCGGGCTGTTCAACAACTTCAACCGACTCCTCGGGCTCTATTGCCTCTGCCGTGAGTACGGGCTGAGAATTATCCTCGTAAACAGATGCCGTTGCCGGAGATGAATAATCAACGGCTATAGCGCTGTAGTAGAGGTTAGCGCGTGTAGGCGTATGTATAGTTACCTTATCGCCTTCCTTTACATCTGCGCTTATAACGGTATCGCCCGAAGCAGTTACCTCTTCGCCCTGTATCTCGTCATTTACCTTAAGAACAAGGGTGTCATTATTTGCTGCAGTAACGCTTACTGTTACACTGACTGTACCGTCACGGTCAGCAATGAAAGATATGATGTCGTTTGCATTTGTCTTTGCGCCGTACTGACCTACCAGATTGTCGGCTATAACTACGCCGTTGGGATGAACGGTTATACCGCTGTAAACATCCGTTACTTCCTTTGAACCGCTGTAACCCATAGCTGTGAGGAAGGTCTGATAGTCCGCATAGTTTTCCTTGAAATTGAGCGGGAATTCAAGACCGAGCCTTGAAAGAACAATGTCTGCCTCACCGCTGTCATCGGTAACTATGTCGGTGCCCGTGTAAACGCCCTTATCGCCCTTTGCGGTTATGATGTAAGTTTCGCCTACTATAAGCTCGTGTCCCTTTGACTGATAGTCACTTGCGGAGATCTCGAAGTTTTCGGTTGCGCCCTTGAATGTGAGCACAACATTTGAATCATCGGGTTCTATACCGTCTACCTTGCCCTTGAAGTTTATCTTTACATCATCGGGGAGAGCTTCCTTCTTTATGGAAGCGGTCGCCATATAGTAGTTATTGAAATTGGTCGTAGAAACATAGAGCGTTTCCGGCTCTGAAGTCTTCTTCTTGTAAACAAGAGGATCGGACTGAGCTGCGCTTGCAACAGACTGAGTACAGTCGGGATCGCTGTAAAGATTTATGGTTGCGCTTCCCGTACCCGTTGTGAAGTTTAGAGTATACATAGCCGCTTCGTCTGTAACAAATGAGAATACAAGCTTATCTGCCTTTGTACCGTAATGTGCATCATGATTGTAATACTGTATACCGCTCTGATATATGCTTACATCAAATGACTGTCCTTCCGCATTTGTATACTTGCCGGAAGCAACTCCGTCGGTATAGGTGTCTGCCGATTCATAGAGCTTCATTGTGTCTTCAAGCTCAAAATCGAGAGATATTGCAATGGGTACAAAGTAGGAAATTGTAAATTCCTTTGCATATACATTGCCTGCGTCCGTTGAACCTACATAGAGAGTTTCAGCCGTATCGTCCGACTTGTCATAGACTGCCTTTTTGTCAGTAAGCTTAGCTGTGGCGGCAGGCTGAGTCATTGCCGCATCCTTGTAAATACCGAAGGTATCGGAGCCGGATGCATTGGAATCTGCCGTAACGGTGTAAGTTGCAGCCTTATCGGCAACGAATGAGAATACGGGCTTATTGGGCATGACCTTTGTGCCGTATCTTATATCGCTGTTGTAGTACTGAACACCTGTCTTATATACGCTTGCTTCAAACTCCTTGCCGTCGGCATTTGTATAAACGCCCGAGTATACGCCCTCCTCGCCGAATGCAGCGTCTGCATTGGTTTCATAAAGCGCAAGCGCTTCATCGGTCGCAAAGTTGAGAAGTATCTCGTTGGGCTTTTCAACGGGTATTTCTTCCTTTGAGATCGTCATCTCGGAGAGATACAGGTTGTTTGAAACGGAAGCCGCAAAGTAAAGCGTTTCGGAACCCTCTGCCGTCTTGGTGTAGACTATTGAACCGGGAGCGGAATTGCTTACTGCCGAAGACGCAACGCTTTCCGAGAGCGCGCTGTCCTTATAGAGCGTTGCTGTGCCGTCACCCGTGTTTGCCGTTACATTGACGGTGTAAATGCCGGGTTCTGCAGCATCAAAGGAGAATATAGCCTTGCCGGCATTTGCCTTTGTGCCGTATCTTATATCATTATTGTAATACTGAATACCTGCGCTATATACATTTACATTGTATCTCTGACCCGATTCATTCTTATATATACCCGAATATACGCCGTCTGTAAATGTTGTTTCGGCATCCGTAACATAGAGCTTTAGAGCCTCATCTGAAGCAAAGTTGAGAGTTACATTCTTAACGCTTCCCGAAAGCGAATCGAAGAGCTCCTGACCTACCTGAGACCAGTATGGAACCTCCTCATACTTTACATTCCTTGCCGTGAACTTGCCGTTCTTTATCTCGAATATATACTTGCCGTCGGGATTCTCGCCGTAAACGGTCTCGGGCTGTACAACATACTTTGAAGGAGCAATGTCTGCATCCTGTATCCACTTTGCCACAAGACCTGCGAGTATAACGCCGCCCGTCTTATTGTTGTGAGTGGAGTCCGTGCCGCCCGACATGAGAGCGTAGCCGTTTACATTGCTTCCGCAAGCCTTATATGCTTCCTCATAGAGTGCCTTTGTGGCTGCGAAGTTATCGAAGTACAATACGCCCTTGTCTGCATTTGCATCGGCTATTTCCTTGCATGCTCTTACATAAGCGTCATTGCTTGTTGCATAACCTGCTGTGGGGGCATATTTTGTGCCTGCATCGTGGTGAGTTCTTATAGTACCGTCTGACTGATAGTAAAGCCTTGATACGGGTGATACCACTACGGGTACGGCGCCCTTTTCAAGAGCCTTGTCAATGTAGTACTGAATGAAGCCCTTGTATGTTGCTCCGCAGTCCCATGTGAACTTGCCGTCCTTCTTTAAGTCATCTGTAGGCTGTATTGTCGGGAAGTTCGCCTGCTTATTTGCCTCGGGAGTGTCCTTTGTGAACAGGGGAACAAATCTGTCGGCATAATAATTTTCTTCATTTGCGCAGTCGTTATGACCGAACTGTATAAAGAGATAGTCGCCTTCCTTTATGGTTTCGAGTATCTTGTCAAATCTGCCCTCGTTGAGGAAGTTTCTTACACTTCTTCCGCCTATGGCGTGGTTTAATACCTTTACATGGTCTTCATCAATGAAGAAATCCTGTAAAAATTCGCCCCATGCGCCTTCGCTTCTGCCTGTGTAATCCTGAACGGTGGAGTCGCCCATGAGATAGATATTTATACCCGAACCGGGAGCTATGCTCTCGGGGTTGTCGGGATCGTACCAGGTGTCGCTTACGGGCGCCTGCTTTTCAATAACATACTCGGGATCGCCCTTTAAGCCCGATACAGACATGGGCGTTACTACTGCCATAATATACTTGCCTGCGCACTCCATAGGTATCTGGAAAGTATTTACGGCAGCCGCCGAACAGCTCTTAAGAAGAGTTGCGCTCTTGAGTATTGTTTCAAGGCTTGTCATATCTGCATCTGTATCAACGGCATAGTATGATATTATAGAAGCATCGTTATTGACATTTATATCATAATTTGTAGTTATCTTCATACCCGGATTGGGGATATTGAGGTCGCCATTTGATGTAAAGGCAGGCTTATTTATAAATTCTACCTTTGAAGCGGTCTCGGGAGTGTAGAAGTAAGGCGTCCAGCCGTTTGCCGTAAATGCTGTTTCAACGGAATACTCGGCGGGATCTATGCTGTCCTTTACGCCTGCCACTCTCTTGGTGGTGTCTACCTTTTCGCCGTTATATGTGGTGTTGTATTCTACAAGCGTCATATTGGGAGATGTAGGCTGATTCTTTAACATTTCCGTCCAGCCCTCGGCCACTATCATATCCGGCTCCTGAAGCTGAGTATTGATGAACGCTACCTTTGCGCTGTCGCCCCACATTCTGCCGAAATAACCCGGAGTTGTGTCGCGCTCTGCATTGTAGGACACATAACAGCTTCTGAATATATAACCGAACTTGGTGTTATATGCCTGTGAATTTGAGTTAGCGGTGAGATAGCCTGCCGCTTCCGTTCCGTCATAACCGCAGAAATTGATCTCACAAGCATCAAATATTACATCGCCGTTGCCGTAGATAAAGTCTGTCTGACCCTCTATGTAGCAGTTCTTGTAGTATGACATATGTCCGTTTCTGTTTGTGGTGTAGAGTGTATCCTGGCTTCCTAAGAATGAGCAGTCCTTGAACTCTATCTTGTCGGCATAGTTTACAAGAGCCGCAGCTCTTTCCGTAGCTGCTCTTGTATCTACATCCGTATTTTCTTTCCTCTGTACATTTATGGATTCAAGACCGTTAGGCTCAACGCCGTCTGTCATTTCCTCATCCGTCATATACTTATTGAAGGAATTTTCAAAGGTAACATTCTGTGCTCTGAAGCCCGTTGCTGCAGCATTTGTTATGACTGCGGAACCCCAATAGCTTACAGCATTGCCCTTTTCAAACTTATCATAGTCCGCATAAGGATCATAATAGCTGTTTACACAGCTGTAATACTTATAGCCTATGCCATAGTACCAAGTAATCTTGGTATCATCTCTTGAACCGCCGTTGCTTTCTATTGTGATGTTGGGCGTATTTATAACGACCTGCTCGCGGTATACGCCGGGATCAAGCTTTATTGTTACTCTTTCGCCGTTTGATCTTGTCATAGCTGTTGCAGCGTCAACGGCAGACTGAACCGATTTGTATTCCTTATCCTGACCTACAAGAAGTTCTGCCTTGTATTCAACAGTCTTTGCGCTTATGTCCTTAAGGAGAAGATCTCTCTGAGAAGCTGCGCCGCTGACAGTTACATGAGTTGATGTAGAATATTTATCGGAAACAAGAGAAGCCTTGTAGGAACCGTCTCTGAGGGAAGCGGTGTACTTGCCGTCCGCTATTGTTCCCTTATATGTATAACCATCGTCAACATTTTCAAATGTAAGCTCTCCCGAAACATCGGTAAGCTTTTCGTACTCGCCTCTTACCTGAGTGAGACCGAGGAAGCCGCCGCTTACTGCATAGGTTTCCACAGGTATGAACTCTACGGGCTGATCTACGGGCTCCTGAGTGTCATACTTTGCGGTGACCTCGTTTTTGAGCTTATAGTCCTTTGCGCCGTAAACAACGAGAGTATACTTAACGCCCGTCATAAGAAGCGCAGAATATCTGAGACCCTCAACATCGGCATCCGTACCGTCTGCCGTACTGTCCGAACCGCCGTCCGTCTCTGCTATAGCCATGGGCTTAGCGGAAACAGTCTTTGCCTCAGGCACCTGCTCGGCTTTGCCCGAAAGCGAAGCGAAAGAACAGGTAATGGGCTTATAATATACCGTATTGCCGTCAAGACCTATTACATAAGGCGTTGCGGTGATCTCCGTATCGGCTGAGGGTATGCCCGTTATGGTGAAGGCATAAACATAGCTCTTGCCTACATCGGAAGCCTTTATTGAAGAACCGTCTATAGAAGTATAAACTATGTTGGAATCTCTTTCTGCCGAAACGGAGCCCGATTCGAGCTTGAAGCCTGCCTTGCTGTAATTAAGAGTATCTACACCTGCAACAAAATTGATGCCGTCTGTGCCGACTGCCTCTGCAAGTACATCGGGTGTTTCCTCCGAGGAAGGCTCGGAAGGCGTTTCGGAAGCCGATTCCGATGTCGTTTCGGAAGCTGTCTCTGATTCTGCTTCGGATGAAGTTTCCGTTTCGGTCGCCTCGGGTTTATTTATTTCGGCTTCTACATTATCGTAGTTTGCAGTGTCCTCGGGAACGAAAACAAGCCTCAGATCGGCTGTGTCATAGTCCTCGGGAAGACCGAGTATATCGCCCGAAATATTGTAGGAAAGGCTCTTTTCTACCGTAAGGTCACCTGCCTGCGCGCCCTCTCCCGCAGAAACCGTGATGTTTCTTGAAGCATTTGAAAATGCGAAGGACTGGGCAAGTGTTCCGTCAAAGCCTATGGTGTATTCGCCGGGCTTTAAGAATACGGAATAGGAGGTGCCCGTTATTTCTACCTTGGTCACCTTTCTTGTGTTCTTTTCCGTAAATTTGATAGTGTAGCTCTGCTCCTTGAATTCGCCCGTTGAATCCGTTATACTGCCCTTTACCTCTCTGTAGGGCACGAAGTCGATGCCGTAGCAAAGCATCTTGGAGCCTGTGAGGTTTACAAAGTATTTTACGCCCTTTTCAACCTCTATATCAAGAGTTGCCCAGCTCTTGCCCTGAGTAACCTTGAAGCCTTCTGCATCGTAGTTGTCGCTGCCGCCCGGAACATAAGTGCCTATGTTCTTGTCGGCAGTTGAAACATAGCCTGTCTTTGTGGCTGCATTGCCGACATAAACGGTGAGTGTGCCGTCTGCTGGAGCAGTGTAATCACACCAAGATACCTTTGAATTTGTGGTGTTTACAATGCCATCGGACGCTGAGCCGTTTGAATTGTTGGAACGCACATAATCCTTGCCGCCGCTTGAACCCTTGTCAAGCTGTGTGCCGATGCTGTGATAGGTAAAGCCCGTATCGCCGAACACGGCTTCACCGTTGCCGCTGCTGTGGTCATTGGGATCGCCGTCGTTTGTGATGGCCCATGCTCCGCTTGTATCGGAATAGGCTTCCGCAAAGGCTGCAGACGGAATGAGACCTACCAGCATTACTACAGACAAAAGCATTGAAACAACACTTAACAGCCTGCGTTTTTTCTGATAATTCATTAAATCAGTCCTCCTTTTTTTATTTAGTTACTGTACGCAGCAATCGGAATACATAACAATAAATATCCCACAATGCCCCATGCAATAAATATTGAATATGATCCCTATTGATAATTTGATTTTAAGCTATGACATTATGTCAATGTCAACTATGACACAGGGTCAGGGTTAGAATTATTTTATAAAAAACTTATAAAAACATATTACAAAACTAAGCAAAATATGTTAAAATAGCATTAGAATACAAAATTCAAAAGAGGGGTATTATGCGATACCTTACAAATGACCTCGCAAAATTGCTCGGCGTTACAACAAACACGGTAAGAAGATATGAGCAGAGCGGTTTTCTGAAACCCAAAAGGGATAAATCCAATTACAGATGGTATGAAAGTTACGATATAGACAAAGCCGCAATGATAAGGCTTTATATAAAGTGCGGTTTTTCTCATGACGAGATAAGGGCTATGCTCAACAGCAAAAGCGCTGATATTACAAACATATGCACCGAAAAGCTGGACGAAATAGACAGCCAAATAGAAAGGCTTAAAAGGCTGAGACATTGGCTTAAGGACAATGTTCAGCTCATGAACACGGTGCAGGTGCTTAAGGACAACTTTGTGATAATGAAGTGCCCTGCCCTCTGCTATGTAACATTCAGTATAGGCGATGAAATACTTAACGAAAAGGAAAGGCTAAAGACAATAAATTACTTTATGTATCAGGCGCCCGAGGTACAGCTTGTGAATATATATAACAAGGACGAATTGCTGAACAAAAGGTTTACGGCGCACACGGGCTGGGCTGTGAAGGAAATGGATATTGAAAAATTCGGCATGACGGATATTGTGAAGGGAAACAGATATATAGAGTACTATCCGTCAATACAATGTCTGTACGGAGCCTTGGAAATATCCGCAGAAAACATATACAGCGAAAAAAGCCTGAGTAAGGCGAAGCTGGAATATTTTAAAAAGGTAAAAGATTATATAGAAAAGAATAATTACGAGCTGAACGGGGATATATCCGAAATACTGGTGAATGCCTTCGGAGAAAATGTGAGCATGCTTGTGTGTATGCCTATAAAGAAGAAAGGGTCAAAGTCCACCCCCACGCAATAAAATAATACGGATGTGTTTTATATGCGTGAACAAAAACGGGAAAGCAATACGCTTTCCCTCAGCTTGTCGAAAAAGTCTAGAAAAAACTAGGCTTTTTCTTCATTTTGTGGTATAATAAGGTGAGGTGATAAATA
>CANROO010000081.1 GCA_947632235.1 uncultured Clostridia bacterium | reverse complement strand
ATTAGGTTGGGGTCAATTTGGGGTCAATACTGAATGTATGATTAACGCCTTCTTGTGTGTTCATCATAAATCAACCCTTGACGCATAATCGTGCTTGAGGCAAGAGACGAATATATGAACATCACTTTGGAGGTGGCTATTTTTTGTATATAAAATAGCACAAAAATTATTGATTTTTGACACTAAATATGATACAATATGACAAATGTTTGTTTCTCAAAACCAGGGTACAAAAATAAACTGTAGGAGTGATATGTGCGTTCATAATTTTTATGTATGCTCCTAAGCGGCGAATATAGTTGCTAATGGTATTAGTAGTTCCCTTGCAAAGCTTGAAAAAATGAAAATCTGCGAGGTACTAAACTTGTAATATTAACGAGATAATAGAAAACATGCCTGTTCCGGAAGGAATGAAAAGAAATCTGCTATGGAACAGACACAGCTTGGAGGTAAATAATGTCACAGAAAAACAACAAAGCATTGAAGGATGCCAGTCCATATAGCGCCGTTATTACCAGAGAGCAGTTCCTATTCTATGAAATGCGTACAACGGCAAAGCTGATGAATGAAGGGCTGGATAAAGACGCAGTGGTGGAAAGGATCGTTTCTGAGAATTTGTTTCAGTACCCGACAGAAAAATCCGTCCGCAGAATGGCTCTTACCTGTATTAAAAGACTTGAATCTATGGAGGATAATACGCTCATTGCCGCTATAGCCACACAGCCCGGCTATATAGCGAAACAGGTCTGTTTGTATGCTATGATGCGGCAATATCGCTTGGTATGGGATTTTATGCTTACGGTTATTGGTGATAAGTACAGAAAATTGGACAATACATTTAGTAAAATGGATGTGAATGTATTTTTGCTGCGCCTGCAGGAGCAAGATGATTGGGTTGCTACATGGAGTGAGTCAACCATTGCCAAAGTCAGGCAGGTGCTGACAAAAGTGCTGGTAGAGAATGAGTATCTTGACAGCACAGATGCAAATCATCTAAATCCTGTGCTAATTAGTCCACTGCTTGAAAACGCTATCCGCGAAGCTGGACAGGAGATTGCACTTCCGGCATTTAATTGTTTTATGTGAGGAGAATTAGAAAATGAGTGATGTTAATGAACGTCTTGATTCACTTCGAGAACTGATACAAAGCCGAGAGTTTCTTGAGGGAAAAGGGCTGTCCAACGAGGTCAATATACGCATATTCTGCTATGACCCGAAAGATGAGATGGCAGTTCGGCACTTTACAGAAAAGCTGGTGACCGACCAGAGTCTATCGTGCCGTCTCATTGAGTATAACCTCTACAAGGTGTTTCTCTCTATCTGCGATGACAAACGCATCACTGATAGAATTCCTTCACAGGAGGAGAAAAAAGGAAAGCAGTTCATTTTGGATCAGATGACTCGCGTGGCTAATAATGCAGCGTTCATCGGAAAAATGCAGTATGAACCGCATGAACCGGGCGATGTGATACTGATTACAGGTGTCGGAGAGGCCTTCCCGTTTATCCGTGTCCACTCCCTGCTTGACGCTATGCAGCCACACTTTTCGGATGTTCCGGTTTTGGTAATGTATCCCGGTACGTTCGATGGTCGCTATGTGAAGCTGTTTGATAAGCTAAAGCCCAATCCGTATTACAGGGCATTTAACATCGTGTAAGGAGGAACCAAATTATGAAAATTGAAAAAATGTTCCGGGAGGACATAAACCGTAAAATTAACGGTGTCGTTAAGGTCGACCAGGACGCAAGCGATGTCCTCATGCAGGAACTGAATGAATATGTCATCACGAGAGAGCTGAAGAGGCACTTTATTACTTTCTTTATCAATTACGGTGACTCCTTTCAGGCAAAAACGGCTGATATTGGTGTTTGGATTTCCGGTTTCTTTGGAAGCGGTAAATCTCACTTTCTGAAAATGCTGTCCTATCTTCTGGAGAATAAGGAAGTCCAGGGAGAGCGTACAGTCGAGTGTTTCCGTAAGAAGTTCGCTGATGATCCTGCAACTTTCATGCTGATTGATAACGCTACCAAAGGCAAAACCGATACAATTCTGTTCAATATTGATATTGAAGGCTCTATCAATAAGGACAAGACAGCTGTACTTCGTGTGTTTGCAAAAATGTTCTATAACTACCTCGGATTCTATGGAGAAAATCTGAAGGTCGCAAAGCTGGAGCAGTTCATTGCCAAGAAGGGCAAGACCGATGAGTTCCGCCGCGTATTTGAAGAGAAGAACGGTGCATCTTGGCTTGAATCCCGCGATGCCTTTGCGTTTTTTGAGGATGATGTTGTGGAGACGCTGCAGCAGGTTCTCGGAATGAGTGAAAGCGCAGCAAAGAACTGGTTTAACGGAACTGAGACTGTGGAGACCTCTATTGCGCAGCTTGTTTCCGAAATCAAAGAATATGTTAATTCCCAACCTGCAAACTTCCGTCTCCTGTTTATGATTGATGAGGTCGGACAGTATGTAGGCGGCGATACTGATCTTCTTATCAACCTTCAGTCTCTTGTCGAGAAAATCGGCAGTGAATGTGAAGGCAAGGTGTGGGTAGTCTGCACAGGACAGGAGGCTATCGATGAAATCATCAAAGCCCGTGAGAATGAATTCTCTCGTATCCAGGCGCGCTTTAAGACAAGGCTGTCCCTTTCTTCCGCTTCTGCGGATGAAGTTATTCAGAAACGTATTCTTCTGAAGACACCGGAAGCAGAGAAAAACCTGGAGCAGGTATATACAGAAAACGACTCCGTACTGCGTAATCTCTTCAGCTTTACCGATGCCATTCTCGACATCAAGGGATACAACAGTGCGGGCGAATTTGCGCGGAACTTCCCGTTCGTGCCGTATCAGTTCATTTTGATGCAAAAGGTATTCGCCGAAATCCGTAAGCACGGCAATTCCGGCAAACACCTCTCTGGCGGCGAACGTTCCATGCTTTCCGGATTTCAGGAGGCTGCACAGAAAATTGAGAATAAGGATGAGTATGCACTTGCTCCGTTCTACCTATTCTATGATACCGTACATACTTTCCTTGACGGTTCGATCCGCCGTGTCATTGAACGCTGCGAACGCGCGGCGGCGGACAGCAATGGAATAGAGTCGCAGGATGTGGATGTACTGAAACTCCTTTACCTCGTCCGCTATGTCGATGATGTAAAGGCAAACCTCGACAACATTGTAATCCTAATGGCTGACGACATCCGCCTCGACAAAATTACCATGCGTGAGCAGGTGCGCGGCAGCCTTGACCGACTGATGAGCCAAAACTACATCGGCCGTTCGGGCGAGGTTTACAATTTCCTCACCGATGAGGAGCAGGATATTCAGCGTGAGATATACAGGAACACGACCGTGGATACCGCTTCGATCGTGGAGCGCATCGGTCACATGATTTTTGGCGACATATACACAACCAAGAAATACAGATATGGCAAATATGACTTTGCCTTTGACCAAATGGTAGATACCATGACGGTCGGCGCGGCAACAGGCGGTATGCGCCTTCGTATTCTTACTGTTGCCACGGATACCGCGGAGAAGTCTGAGCTTCGTCTACTGGCGGAATCCTCCGGGCAGGCAGTAGTTGTGCTTTCCGACACGCCTTATTATGAGTCGCTGGAAAATGCGATGAAAATTCGCAAATATGTAAAGCAGCGTAACGTGGCACAGCTCCCGAAGTCCGTGCAGGACATTATTCGCGACCACCAGGACGAAGCGGGCAAATTTGAAATTACGGCTGCGGAGGAGCTGAAAAAAGCCATAGAGACCGCTGAGTTCTATGTCGACGGAGAGAATATCGAAATCAAGAGCGGCGATGCCAAGCGCAAGCTCGACCAGGCTTTGGAATACCTTGTTATACATGTATACAGCGATCTGAATCTTATTCGCAAGAATGCGGAAACAGATGCGGACATTACAACTATTCTGACCGGTACCCAAATTACGATCCCCGGCACAGGTCATCCGAACGATGACGCTGCCGCAAAGGTCGAGGAGTATCTTGAGATGCAGCACACGCGCAACCTGCCGACTTCAATGGCGGATGTGCAGAGCCGTTACCAAGCAATTCCTTACGGTTGGAAGGAAATCGACATCGCTGCTGTTGTGGCACAGCTGATCCACGATCAGAAGGTCACTATAAAATACGGCGGAGCCACTATTCAGCCGAATGACCCAAAACTGCCGGATATGCTCCGCAAAAAGAGCGAGATCGGCAGAACCTCCATTTCAAAGAGGCAGGTCGTATCAATTCAGAAAATTCGGGAAGTCAGGGAGTTCCTTCGTGACTATTTCGATGAAATGGACGTACCGGAGGACGAGGACGGTCTGATTGCTCATATCGTGGATAAATTCTCCGATGAGCAAAAGCATTACGAAAATCTGCTTGCCCGCTATGAAGAGCATAAATATCCGGACAAGGTACTGGTATCATCTGCGGTTGATACAATGAAGGACGTTCTCTCGCAGCAAAGGGATAATACGGCTCTTATCGACCGTATTATCAAGAAAGAAGATAACCTCTATGATCTGAAAGACAAGATGCAGAATGTTGAGAGTTTCTTCAAAAATCAGGTGACGCTTTTCGACTCCGCCGTGAAGTATGAATCCGACCTGCGTGTCGATTTGGACTATATCGCAAAGAACGAAGAAGCGAATAAGGCACTCAATACAATCCGCCTTATTACGATGATACCGACCAGTGGCAGTTTTAACTATGCCCGCATTCCTGAACTGAACGGGCTTATGGCAACCGTGCGCGAGAAGCATGGCGCGATGCTTGAAGAAAAACGCGCGGAGCTTCTTGAAATCGTCCGTCAGTGCATGGCGGAAATTCATACAACCGCAGGTGACAATACAACCGCAAGGGCCGTCTCCAACAAGGCGGATACCTTCTTTGCGCAGAAGAAGGAGCAGATAGCCGAAACCAAAGTTCTGGCGCTGCTGGACGGTCTTGTACCTCCGATGTGGCAGTACAAGGACGAGACTTGCGACCGGATCGAGTTTTTACAGAAACCGCCCGCTGTTGCCCCGCCTGTTACGGAAGGGCAGGCACCGGCTCCCGCGCAGAAGAGAATCATCAAGACTGTTCACAGACAGGCAATTTTCCCCGCAAAAACTTTGGAATCTGAGGAAGACGTTGACACTTATGTGGAGAAGGTACGCACGCATATGAAGCAGCTTCTGAACGGCTGCGACGGTATCAGGCTCAACTAAAGGAGGAACCTATGGACAAGAATGCGATAAAGAAATATGCTGTCTGGGCAAGGCGCGAGCTGATCGAGCGCGTCTCCCAGAAAGCTTTGCAATATGGAATCATAGCGGACGAAAAGGCTGACACGGATGCGGACAGCGTGAACGGACGTCTTCTTTCCGATACCGAAAAAAAGCAACGCCAGGCTCTCATCCGCAAGGTCAATGAACATGGGTACGAACAGGTTATGGAGGAAGTCGCATATACATGGTTCAACCGTTTTGCCGCGCTCCGTTTCATGGAGGTCAACGGCTATCTTCCCTCCCACGTGCGTGTATTTACCAATGACGAGGGCGAGTTTAAGCCGCAGATTTTGTCCGAGGCAATACACCTCGATTTGGACGGCCTCGATATGGACAAGGTCTATGAACTGAAGAACGCCAATAAAGAGGAAGAATTGTTTAAGTACCTCCTTATTGTGCAGTGCAATGCGCTGAATAACATCCTGCCGGGTATGTTCCAGCGTATCGAGGACTACACCGAGCTGCTTTTGCCGGATTATCTCCTGCGTGAAGGCAGTGCTGTTCAGCAAATGATTGAACTGATCCCCGAGGATGACTGGACGGACCAGGTGCAGATAATCGGCTGGCTTTATCAATATTACAACACCGAGCCGAAGGACAAGGTGTTCGCCGATCTTAAGAAGAACATCAAAATCACAAAGGAGAACATTCCCGCGGCGACACAGCTTTTCACGCCCGACTGGATTGTGCGTTATATGGTGGAAAACTCGCTCGGCAGACTATGGATCGAGCGGAATATGGCACAGGATGATCATGACATAGGTCACTGGGAAGATAATAACAGACTACACTCGTCATGGAAGTATTATTTAGACGAAGCGGAACAAGATCGGGAAACAGATATGCAGCTGAGGACATTAAGAACAGCATATAAAAAAATGTCCCCGGAGGATATAAAATTTATCGACCCGTGCATGGGCAGCGGGCATATTTTGGTGTACGCATTTGACGTGCTTATGCAGATTTATGAGACTATGGGCTGGACACAGCGCGACGCGGCGAGAAGCATAGTACGGAATAATCTCTACGGACTGGATATTGACGGACGCGCGGCGCAGCTCGCTTATTTTGCCGTAATGATGAAAGCGCGCGGATATGACCGCCGTTTCCTCGACCGCGGAATCAGACCGAATTTATATAAAATTGAGGAAAGCAACGAAATTACAAACGATACGATCGATTACATAGCAAACGGCGACGAAAAAATGAAATCGGAGCTTGAAACAATTATGCGCGATATGCACGACGCATCGCAATACGGCTCGATAATAAGCGTTACACCGATCGACTTTGAAGCCGTATATAATCGCATTGACGAAATTTTTGACGACATCAGCATCTATAAGGATGAGGTTATATACAAAGTATTGCCCGTTTTGCGCGTGGCTGAGGCTTTTGCGCAAAAGTATGACGTGGTGTGCACAAATCCGCCGTATATGGGTGCGGGAAATATGAATCCTACTCTGAATACATATATAAAAAATAACTATGCTGACTATAAATCAGACTTTTTTTCAGTATTTATAGTAAAATGTTCCGAAATGGCAAAACCCGAAGGAAAACTCGGTTTTTTCTCGCCGTATGTTTGGATGTTTATACAGTCATATGAAAAATTGAGAAAGCTTTTATGCGAATGTAAAACTATAGAAACGCTTATCCAATTTGAGTATTCCGCTTTTGAAGAAGCAACTGTTCCTGTATGTACTTTTGTATTAAGCAACAGTCATATAGATAAAAAGGGCTGTTATCTGAGATTAACTGATTTCAGAGGTGGAATGGAGGTTCAGCGGATTAAAACTCTTGAAGCAATAAATAACCACCATTGTGGTTTTTATTACGAAGCTAGCGCTTCTAACTTCTCCAAAATCCCCGGCTCGCCGGTGGCGTATTGGGTAAAGGACTCGATAATTAATGTGTTCAGCCGTGAAAAACTCATTTGCGAATTGGCTGAAGTTAAAATTGGAATGGGTACAGGCAAGAATGAAATTTTCGTTCGCCAATGGTGGGAAATTGTGTATCCACAAATTGATTTTTCATTATGTGATATTTCTGAATTATATAATAGTAATGGAAAATGGTTTCCATACAATAAAGGTGGTGATTACCGCCTATGGTATGGTAACTTACAAGAGGTACTTTGGTTTGACCAGCAGGGCAGGGAAAAAATGAACACTATGTCTGGGCATAGAGAAAATGGAGGGATGAATTATTATTTTAAGAAAGGTATAACGTGGACTTTTATTAGCTCGGCAAATTTCGGAGTGAGGCAAAGACCGTGCGGTTCTTTATTTGATGTTGCTGGTTCTACTCTTTTCACAAGCGAAGATAATTATAATTATTTGCTGGCATTTTTATCATCTAATGTGTGTAATTATATTCTTAAAATGCTTAATCCAACCTTGAATTATCAAGCAGGGAACATAAAAAGCTTACCAGTTGTTTTTGGAATAAAAGACCAAGTAGGGAAACTTGCTACGGATAATGTATATATATCCCGCACCGACTGGGACGCATTTGAAACATCATGGGACTTCGCACGACACCCGCTTGTTCCTTCCACGCAGAAGAAGCATGAGCAAGCGGAAAATTTCGGGCTTATTTCTTGGCATTTTGATAAGTGGGAGCAAGAGTGCGAAAACCGCTTCAATCAGTTAAAAGCCAACGAGGAAGAACTCAACCGCATTTTCATCGACATCTACGGCTTGCAGGACGAGCTTACGCCGGAGGTCGAGGATAAAGACGTAACTGTCCGCAAAGCGGATCTGCAGCGGGATATCAAAAGCCTTATCTCCTATGCTGTGGGCTGTATGTTTGGACGGTATTCGCTTGAAAAAGAAGGATTGATATATGCGGGAGGAGATTGGGATAAGATTTTCGATAAATATAATGGAACGTTTGATGAATTAGGGAACTATTCCTTTGAGGAATTGAGAGAATACAGCATGGGTGATTTAAGCAGACAATTTTATTACCTGAAAAACATCGAAAAACCACCCTTTTCATGCTATCCTGTAGATGCGGATAATATTATCCCGATCTGTGATGACGAATACTTTAGCGATGATATTGTTGGGTTGTTTGTGATGTTTATAGAAATGGTGTTCGGTGAGAAAACGCTTGAGGAGAACCTGAAGTTTATCGCCGATACGCTCGGCGGCAGGGGAACGCCGCGTGAGGTCATTCGCAGCTACTTCATGAATGACTTTTATGCCGACCATTGCAAAATTTATCAGAAACGCCCTATCTACTGGCTCTTTGACAGCGGCAAGAAGAACGGCTTCAAGTGCCTTGTGTATATGCACCGCTATCAGCCGGATACGATCGCCCGTATCCGCACGGACTATGTTCACGAGCAGCAGAGCCGTTACCGCACGGCGATCGCTGATTTGGAAGAACGTATAAACGGCGCGTCCACGTCCGAACGCGTAAAGCTGAATAAGCGGCTCTCTATCCTCCAAGCACAGGCCGCGGAGCTTAGGGAGTATGAAGAAAAAATCCATCACCTTGCGGATCAGATGATCCGCATCGACCTGGATGATGGTGTCAAGCACAACTATGAAATCTTTAAGGACGTGCTGGCAAAAATTAAGTAAAGGAAGGTACCGGTATGGATTTTGATAAAATAACGCAGGACTTGAGCCGCCGGTTTGCGGCGCCCTTGCCGGAGTTTTACAAACGCCGTATCATCGTCTGGCACGATGAGGACAGGGAGTTTGAGGATATGCTCTCGGAGATTGCGCTGACGGACACAAAAATCGCGGTACTTACGGGTACGAACTACTTCTCCGTAAAAAAGCTGCTCTGTGCCGATGATACTGCCGGTAACTACCTTGTGTATTGCCCGATTGCTTATGAATCGCTCGAGGATAACTGGCTGCTTGATATCGAACTTTACAGCGAGGAGTTCCGCGCCGATCTCGTTTCTATGTGGATGGATGAGATGAGTATCCCGCAAACGCCGGGACTCCGCAATATGTTCAAGCTATACCGTAAATTTTTCAACGCCAAGGAGCGCCGCAGGTGGATTACAATGCAGACAAGCATCCCAACCACGCCCGCGCAGCTTCAGGCGGCGATTATGGCCGCGCTTGCCGGTTTGAAGGATGCAAAGCCGAACCTTATAATCAAAGCCGTTCTAAAGGGCGGTCTGTCTGCTGAGGATAACAGCGTTTATCGGGACTTCGTAAATTATAAAATTGACGAGGCGTTCTGGCGTATGGTTGCGCAAGGCACAGGCTACCGCGAGGAAGAGGCAAATCTCGGTAGACTTGCCGCGCATATTCTGCTTACGGCTTCTACCAGGACTATGCGGCAGGAGTTCCTTGTCGGACTGGACAGCTTTATTTCCGCGGCACATCAGGCGTATTGCTATGACTTTATTTCGGACTGGCTGCACAGTGACGATGAATGGGCGCTTCATGAAATCGCAGAGTTTGTGGAGTCAGCAGAGAGACTGCCACAAAGATTTATGAAGCTGACGGTGGATGACCTTGTTGATACCGAGGTGTTCCCCTGCATCAATGAAGTTATTCTTGTAAAGCTGATGAAGGAAATCGGCGATCATATTATCGATGTAGATATTATCAACCGAACGGTCGAAAAGCGCCGCACATGCGTGTGGTATGATGAAGTGAAAAACTTCTATGACGGCATCCTCCAGGTGTCCAATATGCAGGCGTTTTATAAAACACACTCAGACGGATTTCATACGGTCGAGCCGAAAAAGGTATGGGAGGAATATACGTCCACCTATTATATCATGGATACTTACTACCGCCTGTTCCACAAGAGTTATTCGGAAAGCCTCAAGACCTACCATGCGGAACTGTCAGATCTGTTTGCATCGGTAATGAAGAAAGTCGAGGGCTTATATGCGAATTGGTTCCTCGGTCAGCTTGGCAACAACTGGTCAGATGCCTGTGCGGATGATTTGCGCGAGTACGGACGGATCCTTGAAGTACCGCAGCAGACGGATTTTTACCGCAGCAGGGTTGCCGCGTTCTCAAATTCTAAGGTATATGTCATCATTTCCGATGCCATGCGGTATGAGGTCGCCGCCCAACTTGCGGAACAGCTGCAACGTGAAACGCAGAGCAAGGTTGATGTAAGTTCCATGCAGGGAATTTTCCCGACCATAACCAAATTTGGAATGGCGGCACTGCTGCCGCATCAAGAACTGTCGGTCGAGTTGAAATCCGGCAAAACGGAACGTCTGGCGGTACTTGCAGACGGACAGTCCACAGAGGCAAACAACAGAGATAAACTGCTAAAAAATGCGAATGTCAAGAGC
>CANROO010000080.1 GCA_947632235.1 uncultured Clostridia bacterium | reverse complement strand
GCTTCGAGCGGTGGAAGGACTTTTTCATAGGCAACTGCTTCAGCGCCATAGGAATATTGTTTTCGCTTAAGATCTATCTTCTTATACTGCCTATGTTCTTAAAGACAGACCTCATAGGCATAGGCGGAAACAGTGTACTCAATTATCTCACAAGGATATATGCGGTAATAATACTTTCACTGGGCTTTGAAAAGCTCGGCGATATAGTAAACAGGATAATTTCCGATGCTAATATAATGGGTCCGTCCGAGGCCTTCAGCATCGTCAGCAATTTCTATAATAAGGCCACCTCCGGTCTGAATTCCGCCGCCAGAATGATGGGCAAGGGCAGTGCAAACGGCAATAAGGGCGGAAACAAGGGCGGAGGAAACGGTAAGTAATAGCAGTAACAGTATTTATCAAGAGAGCGTGTTAATATGAACGAAGTCGTATTTTTGGGAATATTCGATAAAATTGCAAACTGGATAATGGGCGGTATAACAAAGGCTCTCACATGGCTTTTTACAAATGTTATCTCTCCCGTGTTTTCCGTAGTATGGGATACCTTCTTAAAGTATATAGTAGATATGATAAGGGAATTTCTTGCGCTTTTGCTCTACAGGCTTTACGCCTTTCTCTTGTCCATAGTCTACGCCATAGAACAGATGATATATTCATTTGCGGGTATCAAGACCGTCAATATTGAATCCGGCTCGGGCAACATACTCGATCTGCTTATGGACCTTCCGGCAGTCAATAAGGCGTTTTGGTACATCACGGCGCTGAGCCTCACTCTTTGCTTCATATTTACCATTGTGGCAGTAGTGCGCTCTACATTTGATTTCAACTTCGACAGCAGAAGGAGCATAGGAAGGGTGCTCACACAGTTCTTTACGGCGAGCATATCATTCCTTATCATGCCTGCGCTGTGCTACGGACTTTTACAGCTTTCTTCGGTCATAATGAACGCTCTGTTCAATGCGTCATCGGCAAACACAGGTTCTAACTCTATCGCCGACAGCCTTTATATGATGACTGTCAGGACAGCCATTGAGGAGCAGAAGAAGGGAGCGGCACAGCTGCTGACAAATAAGCTGAATGAATCGTCCATGTTCTGGTACAAACTGGCTGATGTCCAAGACTTTATGAAAAATCAGGGCGTCACGCTGAACGCAAGGGATGTAGACCTTTTTGTAGGCTTTGTAGGCTGTCTGGGACTTATAATATTCCTTATCCAGATAGCGGCAGTATTCATAAGGCGTGTAATGGAGCTTATGGTGCTGTATATAGTTTCTCCGTTCTTTGTTGCGACAATGCCTCTTGATGACGGCGAGCGCTACAACAAATGGCGCAGGACCTTCATAGGCAGGCTTTGTATGGGCGTGGGCATGATAGTTGCGCTGAATATAATGATGATAATTCTGGGCGTAGTCATAGGCTCAGATACAAGCGCATCGGTGACCTTCGTAGATGCAGGCAATCCCAATTCGGATATTGTGGGCTATGTTTCGAATGTCGCTCTCGATGTTATAATAAAGCTCATATTTATGCTGGGCTGTATAATCTCCGTTCATTCCGTTGGCGTTGCCATAACGGGTATAATGGATCAGGATGCGGCATCCGCCACAAACGAGGCAATGAGCATGCCAAGTCAGGCAGTTGCGGGCGCCAAGTCATTATACGGCGGAGCAATGGCTGCCTACGGCGCTTACAAGGGCTTGTCCGAAATGCACAAAAAGAGCAAGGCCGCTCAGGCAGAGGGCAAGAGAGAAAAGCAGAGCCGTGAGATGGGCTTCAAGGGCGACAGCGCAAGCAAGGAGGAGCTTGCTTTCCATAGGCAGATAAAAGAGCTTAACAATAAAAACAGCAATATTGCGCGTACCACCAACAGGGGCGACAGAAGGGCCGCTCTCGAGGCTTCCGCCAAGTCGGGCAGACAGACTCTGAGAGACTTCAAGAAGCTCCAGACGCATGACGAAAGAAAGAAATTTATGGACGAATTCAAGGCCAAGAACGGCTTGAACGCTCTTAAGGTCGATCAGGATAAGTTCCGCAGCGGCGAGGCCAACAATATGGCTGAAAATCAGGCGTCCATCAATCTTGACACAAGAGCCAGAGTTGCCAAGGCAAACAGAGATAAGTTTGAAAAGGGCAGCGCAGAGTGGAATAAGCGCAATGACGAATATAAAAGACTCAAGGGCTTGAGAGATAACTTCAATTCTCTTAACAGCCATACCGAGAGACAGGCGTTTATGGATATCAACAAGGATGATATCAAGGCGCATGAGGGCAATTCAAAGGGCGAAGCAAAGGCTCTTAAGAACCTCAAGGACAAGGCGGCAAACGCAAAGGCTGTCAGAGACAGTCTCACCGAGGGTACGGACGCTTGGAAGAAGGCAGATGCCAAGTACAACGACCTTATCAACAAGAGCGTTACGCTTGAAAGCATGTCTACCCATTCCGAAAGAGAAGCCTTCATCAACAGCGACAGCGATGCTAAGGACGATGTTGATTTTGTTGACAGACAGGGCGGTAAGCTTTCCGGCACAAAGGGTATAAGGGAAGGCTTCAAAAAGCTTACCGGCGGTCAGATCAGGCAGGGCATCAGGGATATAGACGATGCTCTTGCAGGCGGTGTCATAGGCGGTGTCAATAAATATCAGAATGCCATGGAGACCGTTGACAGGCGTATAAAGAAGGCTACACAGCTCAGAGACAGCTTTGATAAGGGAAGCGAGCAGTGGAATAAATATAATTCACAGATCGAGGCCTTCAACAAGGATAAGCTTAAGCTGAGCTACGGCTCACCCGAAGAAAGGGATAAGCTTCTTGCCGAAAGTCCTTCGTTCAAGCATATGTCAATGGGTAACGATGAAGAAGAGCGCAATGTTTCCAACCTCGATGCCAACATCAAGGAGGCTGAGGCTATCCGAGACGGCCACAAGCAGGGTTCCGCCAAGTGGAATGCCGCAAATGCCAGAGTACAGAGCCTCAAGGAATTCCAGGCGGCTTATATCAACACCGATACTCATGAAGAAAGAACCGCCATGTATAACAGCCACAAAGAGGCGTTCACAAACGACAGAAATACACAGTACAATGCTCTCAAGGGCAAGAGCAACGCCTGGAAGATGTACGAGGCGGCGGCCAAGACAGACGGAGAGCGCGAGCATGCTCACAAGATGGCTAAGAGCTATGCCGACTTTGCCGAAAGCTTCGCAGGCGCAGGCTCCGATGAAGCAAGGCAGAAGGTTCTCAAGAGCGCCGCAGATTTTGAAAGCAGTGCGGCAAGCTTTGCTAAGGAGCATCCCGATTCGGTCGGTCTTTCCGCTAAGGAAGTTGATGCTTTGAGCGAAATAACCAAGTGCGGAGACGAAAGGATCATTTCCAATTATACAAATGCCGACCACGAGGGCAGAAAAGCTATACTTGCAGACTATAACACATATGTCAAGGAGCATAACGGCGAAAGACCGCCTGCATATAATATCCCCTCGCAAAGTGAAACAAACTTTGCAGGTACTATGCGTCAGACGGCTCAGCAGCTTTCGGAGAGGGCTGCTTCCAATGACTATACTCCCGAGCAGCGCGGTCAGATGGTAGAGCTTGCAAGCTATTACACTGCCGCGGCAGATGAATTTGACTCTATGTCAACACATGCTCAGAGAAATCAGGTAGTAGCAGCCGTAAGCGAAAGATACAACTCTACACCGGCCGATATAAGGCAGGCAGGAGGCATAAGTGCTCCTCCGCCCATGTATCAGACGCCTAATCAGAGCGAGGCAGGCTTCTCCGGCACTATGCGTCAGATGGCTCAGCAGCTTTCGCAGAGAGCTGAGTCCTCGGATTATACAGTTGAACAGCGCGGACAGATGGCAGAGCTTGCAAGCTATTATAATGATGTTGCAGCTGAATTTGACGCTACGGCTACACATGAACAGAGAAGCCATTTAGCGGAAGCTGTAAACGAAATATATTCTTCTATCCCCGCCGATGTAAGAGAGGCAGGAGGCATAAGTGCTCCTCCGACCATAGATGTCACGCCTTCGGCTCCGTCCGGTCCCTCGGGTGCGGATGCCTTCAATATGTCGGGCACAATGGACAGAGGCGTTGCGGACAGAATAACAAGCAGGGCAAACGAAATAAATACACCTGTCATACATACAGATGCACAGACCTTTGCCGCGAGCCTGGACGACACTCACAGAGCGGAATTCAGCGCTATTTCAAATGCAAGGGAACAGCAGGCTTACATGACAAATTATTACAGCGAATCCTCTGCTCATATACCCAATACGCCGGCTGAGCAGGAATTCTATAATAATTTCTTCAATGTAGATGACAATGCTTCTTACAGGAACACCGCCGTATACAGGACGGCGTTTGTAGGCGCCACATCGCATGAACAGAGGCAGAGGATCATGACGGATTATAACAACTACAGACTGTATGCAGATTCCGCTCATGCTCCCGGTCACTGGAGCGCAGACGACCCGATGTATTACGGAGAAGGTCCTACACAGGAGGAGTCAAGAGCCACTCTGGCAGAGAGAATGTCCCAGCAGGCAAGCATGCAGGCGCATGCGGCTTCTGTGGCAAACAGACACACCGCCAGACAGCCTTCAAGCAGAGAAATGCTTTCTAATGCAAGCCGGTATAATATAAGAACGACCGGAAGAAGAACCAATAATAACGGAGGAGGTGAGCAGAGTTGAGAATAATACCCAAAAAGACAAAGGTCAGCTTTGAGCTTTTCAAAGGCGTATCAATAGCGGATTTCATAGTGGCCGCAATAGGCTTCACGCTCGCTATCCTTGTTCTTTGCTCAAATCTGCCGTTCAAGCTTGTGCTTCTTACCATTACAATAGTTGTATTTGTCATACTTCTTGTATCCGTAGACGAGGATAAGAACTATGTTTTCATAGGTCATATCATAAAGCATTATTCAAGGCCCAATCATGTGTCCTCCGAATATGCCGTTGACGAAAAGCTCAATACGGAAGAAAGCGATGACTGGGAGGAGGAGGCCGAAGAGGCTGAAACGCCTGCCAAATCAAAAAAGAAAAATAAGAAGACAAAGGCCAAGAAGTCTAAATTCGGCGTGCCGGATCTTATAGCCTTCACATCCATAAAGGACGGCATTATCCACTACGGCAGCGACTACTGCTGTAAGGTCATAGAGGTCTCTCCCGTGGAATTCAGATTCCTCACTCAGACCAGACAGGACTTTATGATAGACAGAGTATTCGGCGCAGCCATAAGGAATGTGTCAATGGAGGATCAGTCGCTTTCCATCGTCAAGATAGACCGTCCCCTGCTCTATGACGAGTATATCGAAAGAGAGTATAAAAAGGTGGACGAAATAAGCGAGTCCTTCATAAACGGAGTTATAGAGGAGGATGAGCTCAGGGCTCGTCTTGAGATAATATACGACCGTATCGAAAATATTGATATTATAAATACTGAAGATAAGGTCTATGATTCCTTCCATTATATCTGCGTATTCGACACCACTCCCGTAAATGTAGGCGAAACAACGGGAATGATAGCCGATCAGCTCAAACAGGGCGGAATAGATGTAAAGGTACTCAACACAAAGGAGCTTGCAATATTCTTAAAATACAATTTTGCGACCGACTTTGACGAGAGAGAGGCGGACGAATTGAGCGAGGACGAATATTATGAATGGATACTTCCTCACGAGGTCTCGTTCACCGCAAGAACTACCAAGATAGACGACCTTGTAACTCATAATTTCAGAGTTATAAACTATCCCACAACGGTAGGCAATGCCTGGGGCTCACAGCTTTTCAACATTCCCGATACAAGGGTCGTTATGAAGCTTCACCCCATTGACCGCTTCAAGGCAGTAAGGAACATCGACCGTTCCCTCATGGAGCTTAGAGGTCAGGGAGGCGTTACCTCCAAGGACAGTAAGCTTCTCGAGATAGAGAACCATATATCCACACTGCAGGAGCTGCTTGTGCTCCTTCAGGGTGAAAATGAGACTCTCTATGATGTAAATATATATGTAACAGTATACGACTATGACGAATCCATGCGCAGGCTCAACCCCGACATGGCAAAGGTAACGAGCGCCAACAATATAAAGAGAAAGGTCAGAAGACTTCTTTCCGAGCAGTCGTTCAGAGTGACGGATATGATGTTCAGACAGTTCGATACCTTTGTGGGTTCGCAGGTATCCGCCCTTGACCCATGCATAAAGAAGGGCAGGGCAATACATTCCTCGTCAATTGCGGCGGCCTTCCCGTTTATTTACGGTCATATCTCCGATATAGGCGGTATAAACATAGGCAATTCGGGCGGTATGCCCGTGTTTGTGGACTTCTTCCGCAGAGATGACGAGAGAGTCAACAGCAACATGGTAGTTATAGGCAAGTCGGGAAGCGGTAAGTCCTTTGCCACAAAGATGATGCTTTCAAATCTTTCGGCAGAGAACAGCAAGATATTCATTCTCGACCCCGAGAACGAGTACACGGGACTTGCGCATCATCTCCACGGCAACCTGATAGATGTGGGCTCGGCTACACAGGGAAGGATAAATCCCTTCCACATCGTCACCTGCCTCAGCGATGATGAAATGATAAGCGATGAAGAGTCCGCAAGCGTAAGCTTCTCCGTTCATCTCCAGTTCCTTGAGGAGTATTTCAAGCAGATACTTCCGGGCATAGATGCGGATGCTCTTGAATACCTCAATAACGTGCTTGTAAGAGTATATGAGTCAAAGGGCATTGACGAGATGACGGACCTCACAAAGCTTAAGCCCGAGGACTATCCCATATTCGATGATCTGTATGATACCCTTCTTATAGACTATCAGTCTGCTACGGGCGAATACAGCAAGAATAACTTAAGAATACTTATAAACTATATTTCAAAGTTTGCCACGGGAGGCAGAAACGCGAACCTCTGGAACGGTTATTCAACGCTTGATGTCAAGGAAAACTTCACGGTGTTCAACTTCCAGTCGCTTCTTGCCAACAAGAACAACACAGTCGCAAATGCGCAGATGCTTCTTATACTGAAGTGGCTTGACAATGAAATAATAAAGAACAGGGACTACAACACCAAATACAATGCAAGCAGAAAGATAATCGTTGTTATAGACGAGGCGCATGTATTCATTGATCCCAAGTATCCCATAGCTCTTGACTTTATGTTCCAGCTGGCTAAGCGTATACGTAAGTACAACGGTATGCAGATAATAATCACTCAGAACATAAAGGACTTCGTGGGTACGGAGGAAATAGCGAGAAAGTCTACCGCCATTATAAATGCCTGCCAGTATTCATTCATATTTGCTCTTGCGCCCAACGATATGCACGATTTGTGCAAGCTCTACGAAAAGGCGGGAGCCATAAACGAGACCGAGCAGGAAGAGATAGTGACAAGCGGAAGAGGTCAGGCGTTCGTTATAACCACGCCCACTGAGAGGACCTCTATCAGGATAGTGGCGTCACAAAAGCTCAGAAGTATGTTTGAATAGGGGATATATTATGAAAAAAATATTGTGCGTGCTTTTAGCGTCAATGCTTTTGTGCGGCTGCTCTGGTGACGACAGCATAACGCTTGCCTGCATGCAGGGCTTGGACTGCAGTGAGCTCACATCGGCCATACAGGACTATTACGGCGCAGATAAGGTCAATGTGACCGTGGTCGACAGAGATGCTATAGCATCGGGCGATTACGATGTTAAAATAGGCGCCGTTGCCATGGGCGAAACTCTCGAATACGGTATGTGGAAGAGCAAGGCCATAATGCACGAAACAGCCTGCGTTGTCAGCCGTGATGAATACAGGATGTCTACAGACCTTGACGGAGTGAAGCTCGGCATACCCGATGACTTTGAATATACAAGGTATATCTCCGTTCCCGAGGGCGCCGAGATAGAGCGTTACAAAAGCAGAGATACCCTCATTTCCGACCTCAGAGAGGGCGTGATAGGCGCAATAGTCTGCTCCGAAAACATAGGGGGCGAGGTTGCCGCCGCCGTTGAGGGCGCCAGAGTCAACATACTGCTCGACAGCGAAATTTACGAATATGCCGTCATGAGCGAGGATATAGACCTTATAAACAGTCTGGATGCGGTGATAAAATGAAAAAAATTATAGCTTTTATATGTATCGCACTGTTTTCGCTTCTTTCGGCAGTCAATGCCTTTGCGGAAGAAAAAAAGCTCACAGAGACATATATTGAGGACACGGGCGATTACAGATATTATCTGGATGAAAGAAACTATGTCACAAGCTCACAGCAGCTTGGCAGGATAGTCGAGAATGTCATAAAATTCACTTATAACGACTATACTTATGTCAGCCTCACAAAGGACGGTGAAAACTGCGATATAGTTTCGGGTGGATTTATATACGGTGACGGAAATTATACTCTCACCATTAGTAACGGAAAGGACACCGGAAGCATAAGCTTTATTATGCGCCAGCCCTCGGGAGAGCTCTCCGAGGATGAAAATTTCTACAATAAGTCCGCCTTTACACAGGCATATTCGGCGGAAAAGGGTCTTTATGCTCTTTCCCTGAGAGAGCTATACACCTTTTATTCGCCCATACCCAATTATGCCGTTACGGATAAGCCCGTCAAGCTTCTTACGCCTGCAGATGACAGAATGGACATAACTGTCTATAAGGACGGCGAGGAGATAAAATATGCCAGCGGAAAGACATTTTCGGATCCGGGCTATTATGTACTGAGCTTCGTGTATGATTCGGCGGATCTGGATGACGAAAGATACACCGAGAGCGAGCTTCAGGGCTTTTCCGATGAAGCCATGGACAACGCCGATATTGTAGTGGATGATTCATATTTCAACATTGCCGATATTGCACTCTACAGCTTTCTTATAATAGACAAGGCGCAGAATAAGCTCAGCTTCATTAATCCGCCCCAGGATTACACCATATCCTCCGTAATGCTTGACGGTCAGAAGCAGAATGTTGACACAAGATTTTTTAAGGCAGTTAATGACGGAAATTACAGAATACTTTTTAAGAATCCTTCAGGCGTTCTGCCCGACTATACCTTGAACTTCACAAGGGACACCGAGTCCCCCGTGCTGAGGTTTGAAAACGTAGGTCCCGGCGGTATCGCCCGCAATAAATTCAGAATCATAAAGGACAGCGATGACACCGTTGTGCAGATATATAAGGGCGGTATGCCCTACGAGAGCACGGCGGAGGTGACCGAAGCCGGGCTTTACAAAATAACGGCATCGGACAGCGCAGGCAATACAAACGCCTATATCATAAATCTCAAAAAGAAATACACATGGGCATATTTGCTTGTCATACCGCTTGCAGCAGTGTTCATCGCCGGAATAAAGCTGTATTCCGTATATATAGGAAGAAATATTCAGATAAGATAAGGGAGGCTAACTAATATGGCAGACAACAGAGCCAAGTGGGAGGAACATATATCCAGCCTTAAGGGTGAAAGGGAAAAAAGAGAGCAGGGTCTTGACTACAAAATACCCGATACCTTCAACCATAAGGAGGAGACTGCTGCTCCCAAGACAAAAATATCCGAGGCTGTTCAGGAGGAGGAACGCAATCCTTTTGTAAGGCGCTTAAGCCTTGATGAGCTTGTGGATATGTCCAGGGCTATGCAGAATAAGCCTCCCGTGGAGAGAGTCAAACCCACTCCGTTCATATCCAAGGAGAAGGAAATAGATACGCCCACATTGGGCAAATAAACAGTTTGTAGGTCATTCTTATGACTTTACATAAATATAAGGCAAAAAAGCCAAAAAATTAAGAAAGGAGAATAACTATGAATTGGTTCTTACTTGAAAGCACAACTGCAAAGGGTGCCGCTGAGGCATCGGAGGCTATGAATGACATCACAAGTCCAATTATCGGCCTTCTTAACAGCGCGTTAAATCCGCTTATCGCTGTAGTTGTTGCCATCGGCGCTATCTACTGTGTATTCCTCGGCGCAAAGCTTGCAAAGGCTGAGGAGCCCCAGGAAAGAGAGAAAGCTAAGCAGCACCTTAAGAATGCTATTATAGGCTTCATTCTTATATTCGTGCTTATAGTTGCTCTCAGAGTCGGTGTAGGTCCTCTTACAGAATGGATCTCAACTGCTACTCAATAATTTGTTATTTGTGAATTTCGCCTGCATAAGCTTGTCTTGTGCAGGCTGCAAATTCATAAATATGGAATATTTATATAAGCGCTTTGAAGGCAAAGCTTTTATATAAGTATTTTAATATCAATGCAATAAAAACATAGAAAGGAAGATGAATAAATGAAAGAAAAAATCAAGGAAAAGGCTAAAAAGCTGGTGATTTATTTAATCATTGCGGCAGTATTGTCAACCGTCCTCGGCGCGGTCGTTACGAGCGTTCTGCAAAACTCCGCCAAGGCTATAGAGACCAACAACTATATGCTGCTTCTGGACTTCTCTGTTTTTGCAAAGCTCTCCACATATCTCACGGGAGCATTTTTGCTGGTCTGCCTTGTCATAGCTTATTTTATATTCGGTAACCACAGCGCAAAGAGCGCCAACAGGATAATGAACTCCCGCAAGGTAAAGGCCGTAAATGCAGGTCTTGAGGATTCGCGCTTCATGACCTCCAAGGAGAGGGACTCAAACTTCCCTGCTATCAACTTTTCAAGGCTTGCCGATTCCAAGAAGGACGGCGTGCCCGTAAGAGCATTTTACGAAAAGAGCGCAGGACTCAAAATTAATATAGCAAGCCCCATGCACAGCATAATAATAGGTTCTACAGGTTCCGGTAAGACCACCACCTTCATAAACCCCATGATACAGATCCTTGCG
>CANROO010000079.1 GCA_947632235.1 uncultured Clostridia bacterium | reverse complement strand
GAAAATAATGATACTGAACAATAGCAAAAGTGTAAAGGATGTGCTTGTACAATTTGTAAACCATGTGCTACTTGACAAAATGCTCGCCCCTACAGGCAAGGGTAGAGGCTGCATTGAAAAATAGTGCAAAACATAAATATATTATATTGGATGTCTGCTCGTGCGAGCCGTCGGTCTGAACGAAGTTTAGGCAACGAATAGCTCGCACTGTAATGACTCTTTTGCGCGGTATTAATTCCACCAATCGATGGGGCGCAAAAGCCGTTAGGGGTGTGGGGCGAATCGGAACGCCCCACGCTTTTTTTGTTTCTTTTTTTTGCGAAAAAAAGAAAGATAAAAAATTTTATTTACTTTTCAAAAAGTAAAAATGAAAAATTTACTTTTGCTTTTTAAAGCAAAAAAAAAAGAGACGCTTTCGCGTCCCTTTCTTAAAGCTTATCCTTCATTTTAATGATACTCTCAACGCAGGAGCAGGCAGGGCAGCCGCAGTATTTTTCACCGCGTTCCTTTCTTGCAAGAGCGTCCTTCAAAAACGGCTCCGCTCCCTCGCCCAATATTTTCTTGCCCATATCAGAGCTTGCAAAGGCTATGGAGCCCTCTATAGAAGCTATCTCCTCCTCGAGAGCGGCGATATACTCCTTCGTCTTGTTTTCGATGTCGTTTTCTGCGTTTTTGAGCCATTCCTCGGCAGCCGCCTTTACCTCCCTGCAGGCGTTGGGGATGGTTAGAAGCTCCTTTGACTTAGCTGTTATAAAATCAACAGTTTCCTTTTTCATGTCATTACCTCCTTTTTTCTTTTCAATTTTTTCTTCGTTGCCCTTTTCATCGACATAATACATATTGTCGAGATAATTTTTTTTGAAGCCCTCTCTGAAAAGCGAAATATATTCCTTTCTGAGTTCGGCTCTTTTTGCTTCCTCATCGCTCGTGAGGCCTATAGTTTTAGCCTTGTGCGCGAGATGATTTATTTCCTTTATAAGCTCGTCCATTCTGCTCATGGCAATTCTCCTTTAATTTTCGGGCAGAAGCTTTATCTTTCCGCCCATGTAGGGACGAAGAGCCACTGGAATATTGACGGAGCCGTCGGCATTGAGATTGTTTTCAAGGAAGGCGATAAGCATTCTGGGCGGAGCAACGCAGGTGTTGTTGAGAGTATGCGCAAAATACTTGCCCTTCTCGCCGTGAACCCTTATTTTGAGCCTTCTGGCCTGAGCATCGCCGAGGTTTGAACAGCTTCCCACCTCAAAATATTTCTTCTGTCTGGGCGACCAAGCCTCCACATCCACGGACTTAACCTTGAGATCCGCAAGATCTCCCGAACAGCATTCAAGAGTTCTGACGGGAATATCAAGAGTTCTGAAGAAATCGACAGTGTTCTGCCAGAGCTTATCGAACCACATGGGGCTGTCCTCGGGCTGACATACGACTATCATTTCCTGCTTTTCAAACTGATGAATCCTGTAAACGCCTCTCTCCTCTATGCCGTGAGCGCCCTTTTCCTTTCTGAAGCAGGGCGAAAAGCTCGTGAGCGTCTGAGGAAGGTCCTCGTCCTTCAAGATCGTATCTATAAATTTTCCTATCATAGAGTGCTCGCTGGTGCCTATGAGGAAAAGGTCCTCGCCTTCTATTTTATACATCATGGAGTCCATTTCAGCAAAGGACATAACGCCCGTAACAACGTTGCTTCTTATCATATAGGGCGGTATGCAGTAGGTAAAGCCTCTGTCTATCATGAAATCTCTTGCATAAGCCGTAACTGCGGAGTGGAGCCTCGCAATATCGCCTATGAGATAGTAGAAGCCGTTGCCTGCCACCTTGCCTGCGGAATCGAGGTCAATGCCGTTAAAACGCTTCATTATATCCGTGTGATAGGGAATTTCAAAATCGGGCACAACGGGATCACCGTATCTCTGCACCTCTACATTTTCGCTGTCGTCCTTACCAATGGGAACGCTGGGGTCGATGATGTTGGGAATTGTCATCATTATTTCGGTGATGTCCTTCTGGAGAGTTTTTTCCTTCTCCTCAAGCTCTGCAAGCCTGTCGCCCTGCGCGCCTACCTCAGCCTTCACAGCCTCGGCCTCGTCCTTCTTGCCTTGAGCCATGAGCGCTCCTATCTGCTTTGAAAGGCGCTTTCTCTCTGCTCTCAGCTCGTCTGCCTCCTGCTGAGCCGCTCTTGCCTCCCTGTCAAGCTTTATCACCTTGTCCACAAGCTCCAGCTTGTGATCCTGAAATTTTTTCTTTATGTTTTCCTTAACGGCTTCGGGATTTTCCCTCAAAAACTTAATGTCTATCATTTTATTGACCTCCTAAAATATTAAAGTCCCAAGACATCTGCCTATGGGACTTAAAATTTCATTCTCCTGCCCGTTTAAGGGCAAAAGTCCTTTGCCAAAGGCAGTGATTTTAATGTATTTATTATATCACAGACGGCGGAAATTTCAAGGGGTAATTTGCATTTTTTTACATATATTTTTCCGCCTTAGGAGAAAGCACAAATTTTTCTATCACCTCAGCCACGGCGCTGTTGTTATTATCATTGCAAGTGACATAATCGGAAAGCGCCTTAACGCCGTCCTCGCCGTTTTTACAGCAAACGCCCAGACCTGCGCGCTCTATCATGGGCAGGTCGTTGTAGTTATCGCCTATGGCGATGGTGTCCTTAATATCTATATTGAGTATTTTAGCCAGTTCACAAAGTCCCGTGCCCTTGTCAATGCCCAGAGGATTGAACTCAAAGAGAATGTCAGCCGAAAAGCAGGTAGTGAGCCTCTTGCCAAGTCCCGTGGCAAAAACCGCCTTTTCAAGCCTTTTGAGCTCCTTATTTTTTCCCAGAGCTATGACCTTTGAAACGGGCTTTTGAGCGATTTCTTCTATATTATATACGGTTGTACGCTCTATCATATTTCTGTCGGCATACTGCGTTATAAGCTCGCTCTCTCTGTCCTGCCACAGCATACGGTCCCTGTAGGTCACAACATCAATGTCAAACTCTCGGCAGAGCCTGATAGCCTCCTGTGCCTCGCTCGGGGGCACGGGATATTCAAAAAGCACCTCATCGGTGTCTGTTCTGTATACATAGGCTCCGTTGTAAGCCATGGCATAGTTTTTTATCTTGTCAAAGCCGAAAAATCTGTTGAAGTGATCCACACTCATATTTGAGCGTCCGCTTGAAATGACGAACTTACATCCCATTTCTATGGCGCTCTTTATAGCGTCAATGTTTTTTTGACTTATTTTTTTGTTGTCGTCAAGCAGAGTGCCGTCCAGATCGCAGGCTATAATTTTATACATAATACCACCATTGTTTCACGTGAAACATTTTCAAACCATTCTTTCCTTTATAAGTCCTATTATTCTGTCCAGGTCATCGGCGGAGGAATATTCTATCTCTATCTTTCCGCTTCCCTTGTTCTTATTGTTTTTTATGTTTACCTTTGTGCCGAATATGCTTTTAAGCTCGTTTGAAAGCCTGAGGCATTCCCTTGCGGCCTCGGGATTTTCAACGCTCGCCTTCTTTGGCGGATCCTTTTCGACCTCGTATGTATACTGAGGCTCGCTCGCCTTCTTTACAAGCTCCTCTGTCTGTCTTACGCTCAGGCCGTAGTCTATAATCCTGTCAGCCAGCTCAAACTGAATATTGTTGTTTTCAACAGCCAGAAGCGCTCTTGCGTGACCGCTTGAAAGCCTGCCCTCTTTTACAAAGGTCTTTACCCTGCTGTCCAGGTTCATAAGACGCATGGCATTGGCAACGGCTGAACGGCTCTTGCCCACCTTGCGCGCTATCTCCTCCTGAGTGAGGTTAAATTCCTCCGAAAATCTGTTATAAGTCATAGCCTCCTCAATGGGATTGAGGTCCTCTCGCTGTATGTTCTCAATAAGCGCCGCCTCGAGCGACTTAAGCTCGTCAAGATCTCTGACCAAAACGGGAACCTTCCTGAGTCCTGCAATTCTTGCTGCTCTCCAGCGCCTTTCGCCTGCTATTATCTCATAGTAATCGTCAATTTTCTTGACAACGATAGGCTGAATAATTCCCACTTCCTTTATTGACTCCGAAAGCTCCGAAAGGCTTTCATCATCGAAGCTATGTCTGGGCTGATTTTTGTTGGGCGTTATTTTGTTAATGTCCACCTCATGCACCCTGTTTGCCGATGTTTCAACATCGTTTGTGGACATCAGGGCGTTGAGACCCTTGCCCAGTCCTTTTTTCTGTACTGCCATTTAATTTTCCTCCTTTGCTATTATTCCCTCTGCCAGAAGCTCGTAAGCATCGGCGCCCTTGTTTTTTCTGTCGTAGAGATTGATGGGCAGACCGTGGCTCGGAGCCTCGCTCAGCCTTACACTCCTCGGCACTATACACTTGAAAAGATCCTCACCGAGATAATTTGTGACCTCCTCCACCACCTGCATTGAAAGATTGGTTCTTGCATCATACATGGTGAAAACAATTCCTTCTATCTCAACATTGGGATTGAGCCTTTCCTTCACCAAATTATATGTGTGCAGAAACTGGCTCAGACCCTCAAGCGCAAGAAATTCGCACTGCAGTGGAATGAGAATGGAATCCGCGCAGGTCATGGCGTTGAGTGTGAGAATATTGAGAGAGGGCGGACAGTCAATGAGGGTGTAGTCATATTTTTCCCTCAGCTCACTGCCGTTTACAATGTCGCTTAGTATGTACTCCCTCCTGTCAAAGCCTATAAGCTCTATCTCAGCGCCCGAAAGCTGTATATCCGTTGCCAGAACATCAATGCTGAAATCATCAAATGATGTGCTCTCCACGGCCTCGGCAAATTCCGCATTACCTGTGAGCACATCGTAAAATGTGGCGTTCACATTGTTTTTGTCGATACCGAGTCCCGTGGTGGTGTTGCCCTGAGGGTCGGAATCTATCACAAGCACTCTTTTGCCCATCTCGGCAAGATAAGCGCCCAGATTGATGACGGTTGTGGTCTTGCCCACACCGCCCTTCTGATTTGCTACTGCTATAACTCTGCCCATTTGACCGACTTCCTTTCGTTTAAAGTCATTGTTTCACGTGAAACATTTGCAGGGGAAATTTATTTACACACGCTTTTTTGATGTAGGTTTTGAGGCGGGCGACCAATGCTCGCCCCTACATGAAGGCAACGCTAAACAAGACATTAAGAGGTTTGTAGTCCCCATCCCTACATGAAGGCAGTGCAAAATAAGACATTAATAGGCTGCAGTCCCTGACCCCGAACGGGCGAGCAATGCTCGCCCCTACATCAAGTTAGTGTAAACAGCCTTCGTACAGTCAAAATGTAACGTTGGTGCGGGGACTGTCCCTAAAAAAACAAATTTGCATCCATGAGCCATGATGTGTTAGTTTTACAAAGCATAAAACATATGCAAAGCACAGGGACTGTCCCCAATACCTATATAAAATATTAACCCAGCCCTTGCCTGCGTTCTCCCTATTGTTTCACGTGAAACATTTTCCGTTTATCTTATTACCAGTATAACACAAAACCCTCCTCTTTCAAACAACAAAACAAAAAAATAGTACACAAAAATCCTGTCGATTTCTGTGTACTATATTGTTAAATATGTTCTACATTTTCTCGGGAGCCTTAAGTCCCAGAAGGTAAAGTCCCTCTTTAAGCACATCTCTCACAGCAAAAACAATGTTTAGCCTTGCCTTCTTTGTGGCCTCCTCGCTCTGCATTATGTTGTTTTCATTATAAAATTTATTGAACGCCTTGCAAAGCTCTATTATCTGCCTAGCCACAATATAGGGCTCGTTCTTGTCGGCCGCTTCTGCAAGCTTTTCGGGAAATTCCTTTATCACCCTGCACACATTAAAGCTCGCTTCATCGCTTAGCAGACTGTAGTCAACATCCCTTGCAGGCTTGTCCGCTCCGCTCTTTTCAATTATACTGCAGGCCCTTGCATGAGTGTACTGCGCATAGGGTCCCGTTTCGCCGTCAAAATTAAGCATTCTGTCAAAGTCAAATACAACATTTTTTATCCTGCTGTTGAAGAGGTCGTCAAATATGATAGCGCCTATGCCTACATCCTCGGCAACCCTTTCCTTGTTTTCAAGGCCGGGATTTTTTTCCTCTATTATCTGCCTTGTTTTCTCGACAGACATATTCAGTATGTCCTCCATGAGCACAACATGACCCTTCCTGGTGCTCAGCTTCCCGTCACCCAGGCTCACAAGCCCGAAGGGAGTGTGTACAAGATCCTTCGCCCAGTCGTAGCCCATGAGCTCTATCACCTTGAACCACTGCGCAAAGTGCAGATTCTGATCAAGGGCGGTAACATAAATACATTTGTAGAAATCATAGGTATTCTTTCTGTATATCGCTGCCGAAATATCCCTCGTGGGATAGAGCGTACCGCCGTCACTTCTCAATATGAGGCAGGGAGGCATATTATATTCTTCAAGGTCAACGATCTGAGCGCCGCGGCTTGCCGTGAGCAGATCCTTTTCCTTCAGCTCGTCCACGACTGCGGCCATTTTATCATTATAAAAGCTCTCGCCTGCGTAGCTGTCAAATGTTATGCCCAGCCTGTCGTATATCCTGTTGAATTCCTTCATGCTTATGTCGCAGAACCATTTCCAGAGACTGAGCGCCTCCTCATCGCCCTCCTGCATCCTCACAAGCCAGCTTCTTGCCTCATTGTCAAGCGAGGGATCCTTTTCCGCTTCCTCATGGAACTTGACATATATTCTTGAAAGCTCCTTTATGTCGTCCCTTTCGACAGCCTCCTTGTCGCCCCATTTTTTATATGCCACAATAAGCTTGCCGAACTGTGTTCCCCAGTCGCCCAGGTGATTTATGCCCACAACATTGAAGCCCAGCGCCTTGTATATCCTGTTGAGGCTGTTTCCTATGGCGGTGGAGCGCAGATGACCTATATGAAAGGGCTTAGCAATGTTGGGCGATGAATAATCGATGACAATAGTTTTGCCGCTGCCAAGGTCGGAATTGATATATTTTCCGCCCTTTTCGCACACATCGCCGAGAACGCTCTTCACAAAAAATGTCTTGTCTACATAAAAATTGATGTAGGCATTCACTACCCTTATATCCGATAAAAATTCGGGTTTTTTTATTTTTTCCGCTATCTCCTGCGCAATGAGGGGCGGAGCCTTACGCATTGTCTTTGCAAGCCTGAAGCAGGGGAAGGCATAGTCGCCCATGTCCGCCTTGGGTATCTCGATGCTTTGAGCTATATCGTCCGTGTCAAGCTCCGTGACCTCCGCCAGCGCACGGGCGATCTCCTGTATAAAATCCATAGATATTCTCCTTTTAAAGCCATTTTTGAACCGTTTATAGTATTATACCATTTATTTACAAAATTATCAACCATAAATATTTACTTCACCGCCTGTTTCTGTTAAAATATTGTTAAGACCCTTAATAACGATGAGGAGGCATTAAATATGAAGATAATCGACTTTCACACACACCCTTTTATATCGGCTGAAAATAATTCCTGTTTTTATGAAAACACGGTCACGGGCGATAATTTTATGAAAATTATTAAAAACGCGGGCATAGATCACATCTGCGGTTCCGTCATATATAAGACCGAAGATTTTGAGGGAATAAAAAGGCTCAACAGGGAGGCTCTCGAGATAAAGGCTAAGTGGGGCGGTTTTTACACGCCCGGAATACATATTCATCCGCATTATGTGCGTGAGTCCATAGAGGAGCTTGATTTTATGTATCAAAACGGCGTGAGGCTCGTGGGCGAGCTTGTGCCCTATTACAACGGCTGGAGCCTGTATTATGACAAGGCCATGCACGAGATTTACAGGGAGATAGAAAGGCTCGGCATGATAGTGAGCGTTCACACCGACATGAAGGTGGATATGGATAATCTAGAGGAGGCCGTAAGGCGGTTTAAAAATATAACCTTCGTGGCCGCCCACCCCCACCAGAAGGAGCACTATAATAAGCATATAGAATTATTAAAAAAATACGATAATTATTATTTAGACCTCAGCGGTACCGGACTTTTCCGCTTCGGTATGCTTAAAACGCTTGTTAAAAATGCCGGCAGCGAAAAAATATTGTTCGCTACGGATTTTCCCATAACCAACCCCAAAATGTATGTTGAAGCCGTGCTTTTTGAGGGCTTAAGCGACAGCGCGCTTGAAAATATCTTCCATATTAATGCAGAAGGTCTGCTGAAGGGGGCAGAGCAGAGCAGGCCCTAAAAATTTTATGCCACTCCTCCCTTCCAAAATTTTTATACAAAAATTTGTTCTATATATTGACAAACATATGTTCTAGTGGTATTATATTTATATAGGTAAAAATAGCGGTTGGGAGTGAATATATGGATAAAAAGGAGATAAATGAAATAAAAAATATGCTCTACGCCTGGGGAAGCAGCGGTTACATACTCTCTCTCGAGCGCAGCGAGCTTGAAAAAATGAAAAAAATGTGCCGTAATTTGTCGGATATCAGATCTTTATATAATGACGGAACAGAAACAAGCGCCGAAAGAGTGCTTGAAAAAAACATGGGTGTATGCAGGGGCAGGCTCGAAAGACTGAACAAAATGATGAAATCCTACATAGAAAGCAAGCTCCTTCTGGACGATATAATAGACGGGCTCAGCTATGTGGAGCAGCACATTCTGCGTGCAAGATACGAAAAAAACCTCTCCTGGGAGCAGATACCCTTCAATCTGCCCTTCGAGCTGAGCAAAAGGCATTGTCAGCGCAGGCACAGCTCCGCCCTTGAAAAGATACATAAGGAGCTTATAAAAAGAGGAAGAATGAAAAAGTGATTTTTTTCTGCGTCCGCTTAAAAGGTCGCTTTATGCAAAATACTTAAAAATCTAAGTATTTTGTGCCAAAAAAACTGTAAAATTAATAAAAATTCCCAAAATAGCTGTATTTGTGTACAAAAAAACGCCTTTATCAAAAGTGATTGTTTGTTAAAGTTTACTTTTTTGTTATTATTTTGTTAATAATTACCTATAAGACGGTACAGAAAGTGTTAATTTTGTTTTAAAATTCAAAGGTTTTTATAAATGAACGGTCCAAAAATCAGTAAAAAAGGCGATTTGCATAAAAACCGAATTGTTTATTTGTGTAAATATGATATAGAAAAGATTTTTGAAATAAGTTATCATATTAAACAAGATAAGCGGATTTGTACCCTTTTCAGGTGTGCGGTTTAGTCCATTAGTTAAGGAGGAATAAAATAATGGCAGAATTGAAATTAAAAAACATCGTTAAGAAGTATCCCAACGGCTTTGTGGCAGTTAAGAACTTCAGCCTTGACATTGCGGACAAGGAATTCATCATCTTCGTTGGTCCTTCGGGCTGCGGTAAGTCTACCACACTCAGAATGATAGCAGGTCTTGAGGATATTTCAAGCGGCGAGCTTTGGATCGGCGACAAGCTGTGCAACACTGTAGACCCCAAGAACAGAGATATAGCAATGGTTTTCCAGAACTATGCTCTTTATCCTCACATGACAGTTTATGACAACATGGCATTTGCTCTTAAGCTGAGGAAGGTTCCCAAGGCTGAGATAGACAAGAAGGTCAGAGAGGCTGCAAAGATCCTCGACATCGACCATCTTCTTGACAGAAAGCCCAAGGCTCTTTCGGGCGGTCAGAGACAGAGAGTTGCTATGGGTCGTGCCATAGTTCGTTCACCCAAGGTATTCCTTATGGATGAGCCTCTTTCAAACCTCGATGCCAAGCTGAGAGTTCAGATGAGAAGCGAGATCTCCAAGCTTCATCAGAAGCTCCAGACTACATTCATCTACGTTACACATGACCAGACAGAGGCTATGACGCTCGGTACCCGTATCGTTGTTCTTAAGGACGGTATCATCCAGCAGGTAGATACTCCTCAGAACCTTTACAACAAGCCCCAGAACCTCTTCGTTGCAGGCTTCATCGGCTCACCTCAGATGAACTTCATCAACGCATCTGTTGCTAAGAACGGCTCAGACGTTACCGTTAACTTCGGCGAGTACTCAATCAAGCTTCCCGAGAACAAGACTAAGGCTCTCATCGATGGCGGCTATGTAGGCAAGGAAGTTATCATCGGTATCAGACCCGAGGATGTTCACGATGAGGATATATTCTTAAGCACTTCTGCCGACAGTATCGTAAGCGCAGATGTAGAAGTAACAGAGCTTCTCGGCGCTGAGACTAACCTCTTCCTCGTTATCGCAGGCCAGAATGTGACTGCAAGAGTTGACTCCAGAAGCACAGCTAAGGTTGGCGACACTGTTAAGGTTGCTCTCGATGTAAATAGAATCCATGTATTCGATAAGGCTACAGAATTAACTATCTGCAACTAATTGAATAGCAGGAAATAATGAATAATTAAGGGATGCCATGAGGCATCCCTTTTTTGCGGGCGACCACAGGTCGCCCCTACAAGTGCTCGGTTAATGTAGTGGTCTGTAGGGGCGAGCATTGCTCGCCCGTGCAGCCAAGGGCGGAGCAGAGCTTTACAATAATGGAGCAGTTTCTTAAAAAAGCTGATGAAAAAGGTATTGGGGACAGTCCCGGCAGATACTTATTTTTTCACTATATATACTTAGTGCATTATAACTTAGGATAACAATCAGCCACGTTCGGGACAGTCCCCGCACAGGAGTTACCGTGGGGCAGCCGATATGGAGCCAACAAGAATGAACTGCACTATAGCTGCCATAGAGCAAGCCGATACATAACCAACAAGCGGGGACTGTCCCTGAACAGGGACTGTCCCCAAAATGTTCAAAACTGCTCGCCCATGCAGCCGAGGCATGCCCCTACAAACCAAAATGTGAATTGATCACTCGTAGGGGCGAGCATTGCTCGCCCGCAAAAATACATACAATAAGGTGTTTATTGACACACAGAAAAAGGGAAGCCAAG
>CANROO010000078.1 GCA_947632235.1 uncultured Clostridia bacterium | reverse complement strand
GCATAGGCAGTACCATATTTGCCGTAAAGCCCGGTGACGGCTCCGCAAGAGAACAGGCAGCCTCCTGCCAGAAGGTCCTCGGAGGCTGGGCAAACATAGCCAATGAATACGCCACAAAGAGATACCGCTCCAACCTTATAAACTGGGGTATGCTCCCGTTCATATATAAGGGAGAGCTTCCCTTTGAAAACGGCGATTTCATATTCATACCCGATGTCATAAACGGCATAAAGAATAAGGCGGACAAGTTCAAGGCGTTCGTTGTGCGCCCCGACAGCATGAAGGAATTTACGCTTGAAATGGGCGAGCTTACAGACAACGAAAGACAGATAATACTTGACGGCTGTCTCATAAATTATAATAAAAAGCTTCTTAAAAAATAATTAAAGCATTTATAAAGGGAAGTATTATTAATTTAAACAATAATTAAAAAAATCAAGTCCTAAACGGGCTTGATTTTTTTTGCGCAGTATATAAAAAATGAACCCTCTGCTATATAGGAAGCTCCGTTTTCACCCCCATAGATTAAATTTTTATTAATATATAAAAACACTATTGACAAAGCGATAAAATAGGAGTAAAATCGAAAAAGGTTAGAATTCTAAGTTTTGCCTTGGGAGGTGAATACAGGTGGACTCATATACAATTGATATGGGTATTACTCCTTTGCTCTATAAGGTGGCGCACAAGTGCAACCATACCTGCAACGAGAAGCTAAAACAGCTTTCCGTTTCCATTCAGCAGGGAGCCATACTTATAATGATAGAGCTTATAGACGAGGGCAAGCTCAATCAGAAAAACCTCAGCAATGAGCTTGGCGTTAAGGAATCCTCCATATCAAGTATAATAAAAACTATGATAAAAAACGATCTTATCTATAAGGAACAGAGCAAGACCGACGGCAGGAACCAGATCCTTAAGATGACCCGTAAGGGCAAACAAATATGCGATGCCATGAAGGAAAGCGCAAGAGATGTGGAGCAGGAGCTTTACGGCAGTCTCACCGAGGAGGAAAGGGAAAGCTTTATAGCCATTCTTAAAAAGCTTCTGTAAATTTAATCATTTCTTAATGCAGAGTTAATTTTTATGTAATAGGTAAATAGTATAATTAATAAGATTATTGTAATGAATAAGGAGGTTATTATGAAAAAGTATCTGAGAGTTACCGCAGCCGTTATTTGTATGGCTATGCTTGCAGGCTGCGGAGGAAAGAAGGATATGCCCGAGCCCGAGGAGAAGGCAGAGGCAACAAGCGTTGAGATAGCAAATCCCACGCTCAACACATTGAAGGATGAATATATGTATTCGGGCACAATACAGGCGGCGGAAACCGTTGATGTGTCCGCAAAGGTACAGGGTACCGTAGAGGCTACATATTATGAAGTGGGCGATAAGGTGTCTGCGGGCGCGGTTTTATACCGTATTGACGATACCGATTATCAGAATGCGTTAAAGTCGGCTCAGGCAGCGCTCAATTCGGCAAATGCGGGCGTGCAGTCGGCAAAGACAGCCGTAGCTACAGCTAACGGCGCGACCATGAAAACTCAGCTTGAAAGCGCACAGAATGCTGTCACAAATGCCGAGACCAATCTTGAAAACAGCAAAAAATCAGTCAGCGATGCCGAGGTAGCCGTCACAAATGCTCAGACGGCTTACGACAAGGCAAAGAGCGACTATGACATAAATCAGCAGTTATATGATGTAGGCGGACTTTCAGAGGACGCTCTCAATAATACAAGGATAGCCTTCGAGCAGGCTGAAAATGCTCTTACTACTGCGCAGAATGCAAAGTCTAAGGCGGAGCTCGGCGTAAAGAGCGCAGAGGACGGACTTGCGCAGGCAAAGAACTCCTACGCTATACTTTCAAAGGAATCCACAGCGGAGAATACCAGAAGGGCAAACGATGGACTTAATACCGCTATGGCTTCTCAGAAATCGGCAAGCGTAGCGGTAGATACCGCAAAGCAGCAGATAGCTTACTGTACGGTATCAAGCCCTATTTCGGGTACCGTGCTTTCAAAGAATGTTACAACGGGCGCCATGGCTGCAGGCGTGGGCTATCAGATAGTTGACCTTTCCTCTCTCAATGTAAAGGTCAATGTTTCAGAGCAGATAGCCGCAAATGTAAATACAGGCGATGCCGTTACCATAGTAGTGCCTACACTTTCGGATAATAACACATTTTCGGGTACAATAACCGGGATTCCTCCGGGAGCAAATGCAGACGGCACATACACAGTAAAGGTAAGCATACCCAATTCAACGGGAACGCTTAAAGCTGGTATGTTTGCAGAGGTATACTTTGCCAAGTCAACGAGCAACAATGCCGTTGTAGTTCCCAGAGATGCAGTCCTTGACGATATGGAAGAAGGATATTATGTATTTGTGGCAGACGGCAACAAGGCAAAGAAAGTAGTTGTTACAACAGGCATAGATACAGGCGATACAATAGAGCTTACATCGGGAATTACGATAAATGATAAGGTTGTCGTAAAGGGTCAGACCTATCTTGCAGACGGCGATGAGCTTAATATAGTGGCGGATAACGGAGTGGAGACCATAGCGCCCGCGGAAAATGAGCAGACAACAGAGGCTCCTGCCGAAGGCAAGGAGGCTAAAAAATGATAAAGACTTGTATTAAAAGAAAAGTTACGGTAATAATGTGTACCCTCGTAGTTCTTCTGGGCGGTACCATAGCTTACAATAACCTTGAGCTTGCAATGACTCCCAATATTGACCTCCCCGTTGCCCTTGTAATGTGCAATTACACTGGCGCTGCTCCGGAGGAAATGGAAGAGCTTGTCACCAAGCCCATTGAGGAACAGCTTGCCACCATAACGGGTGTAGACACAATCACATCGCAGTCGTCGTCGGGTTCTTCTATGGTTGCTGTGCAGTTTGTGGACGGCACCGATATAGACGATGCTATAAATGATATGCGTGACAGACTTGAAAGAGTCAACGCAATGCTCCCCGATGATGCCAACGATCCATCTATAATGAAGATGGATATGAATGCTCAGAGCATTATGGTGGGTGTCACAAGCAGTAAATATGATGTAGATACACTTTATAACCTTCTTGATGACAATGTTTCGTCAATGTTTGAAAAAATAGACGGCGTTTCTTCCGTATCGTTAAGCGGCGGTACGGATACCGAGGTCAGAATAATAGTTGACCAGAACAAGATGCAGAATTACGGCGTCACAATGAACGCCATTTCGGCAGCTCTTGCAGCCGAAAATAAAAACCTGCCCTCGGGTTCGCTTAAGCAGGGCTCAACGGATATTTCGCTTAGAACCGTGGGAGAGTTCAGCTCGGTTGAGGATATAAAAAATACATTTATAACCACCAAGACAGGCAGCAACATAATGATAAAGGATGTTGCCGAGGTCAAGGAAATGGAAAAGGATAAAAATTCCCGCTCCCTTATAAACGGCAGGGACGGTTGTTTGTATTCCCTTGCAAAGCAGAGCGATGCAAACATAGTTACCGTCAGCCACAATATTCAGAGAACTATGGAGCAGGTAAAGAAGCAGTACCCCGATTTTGAGCTTACAATGCTCACAAATACGGCGGACTACATAGAGCTCGGCATCAACAATATGGTAAGCACGGCATTCCAGGCGGCTTTCATAGCCATATTCGTTCTTCTTATAATATTGAGAAGTGTCAGAATGTCGCTTATCATAGGCGTATCTATCCCCACATCCATATTTGCGACCTTTGCTCTTATGTACCTTAACGGTATGTCGCTTAATATGATGTCGCTGGGAGGCGTAGTTATTGCCATAGGTATGCTGGTGGATAACTCGGTCGTTGTGCTTGAAAATATATTCAAGAAAAAGTCCGAGGGTCTAAGCGCCTTTGATGCGGCGCATAAAGGCTCTGCCGAGGTTTCTATGGCTATCACGGCTTCAACTCTCACAACGGTAGCCGTTTTCCTTCCTCTTACATTCATGCCCGGCACAATGGGCGATATTATGAAGGAAATTTCATATACGGTCTGCTTTGCTCTTGTAGCTTCTCTTGTTACTGCGCTTACATTTGTGCCTATGGCTTCGGCTGTTCTTATGCGCCATGAGGAAAATAAGAAGGGCGGAGGAAGGCTCAGCGCTGTTATAGATAAGCTGGATAACGGTATGGGCGCTCTTCTCGACAAGCTCGACAGAGGCTATGCAAAGCTTATCACTATGTGCCTTAACCATAGAATAAGAAGTGTTGTTGCCATAATCGCGGTATTTATTGCTTCTCTCATGTGCGTACCGCTTGTAGGCTCCGACCTTATGGCGAGCACCGATGAGGGCGCAGTAAGCGTTACTGCCACACTTCCCAACGGAACCGACTATGAAACAAGCGAAGAGTATCTTAATAAGCTCCTCGAAAGAATAGGCGATGTTCCGGAGACGGAAACCATGTATGCCATGGTAGGCGGAGGTATGATGGGACTCAGCACAGGCACAAGCGTAACTCTTTACTATGATGTGGGCGATAAGGAAGACAGAAAGCGCTCCAGCGAGGAAATTGCAGACGACATCGAAAGCAAGCTCCAAAATATAGCGGGCTGTGAGATAGAGGTAAGCGATGGCGGTATGTCCATGGGCTCTCTTGCGGGCAGCGGCTTCAATGTTCAGATAAAGGGTGACGATACCGACACATTAAGAGAAATAAGCAACGATCTTCTTGAAGATTTTGAAAAGATACCCAATGCAGAAAATGTCGAGTCCTCTCTCGATGATGCTTCAACAGAGGCGAGTATTGTTATAAACAGGGCTAAGGCGGCTCAGTACGGACTCAACACCAGTACTATAGCGTCTGCCATAAGCTCCGCAAATTCGGGTTCCGTTGCCACGGAGTATAAGACAAGGGGAACCGAAATAGATGTAAGAATAATGTACCCCGATGAAGATATAGAGTACATGAAGGATCTTAATAACCTCACAATCACATCTCCTATGGGTGTTTCCGTACCTCTTACGGAGGTTGCGTCCGTTGAAATGGGTGAGAGCGCACTTTCAATAAGGCGTGAAAATCAGCAGAAATACATAGAGCTTACGGGTGAGATAAAGGGACTTGACGGAGCCGCTCAGAGAGAGCAGGTTCAGCAGGTGCTTGACAACTATGTATTCCCCGAGGGCTATACATATGAGTTCGGCGGATTGATGGAAATGATGCAGGATACATTCTCGGATCTCTTTACCTGTATAGTTGTAGCCATACTTCTGGTATACATGGTTATGGCTTCTCAGTTTGAGTCGTTTGTATATCCTTTCATCATAATGTTCTCTATGCCTATGTCTATCACAGGCGGTATATTGGGACTTCTTGTCACGGGCAACAGCCTCACTGCTTCGGCTTATATGGGACTTATAATGCTCGTAGGTATGGTAGTTAATAACGGTATCGTGCTTGTAGACCATACCAACCAACTCCTGGAGGAAAATGAGGAAATGGGCGTAAACGAAGCTCTTGCCGAGGCGGGACGCGATAGACTGAGACCCATACTTATGACTACTCTTACTACCGTTATAGGTATGCTTCCCGTAGCGCTTGCCATTGGCTCGGGTATGGAAACAAACCAGAGCTTGGGTATAGTTATAGTATTCGGTCTTACAATAGGTACTCTTATAACGCTTTTGTTCATACCTCTGCTTTATTCGGGCATTAATTCCGTCAAGAATAAGTTGAGAAGGAACAAGGCGCATAAGCGCAGAGTGTCCGACAAGGACGAAAGAAAAATAGCTGTGCGCGAAGCGAAGAAAAGGGCAAAGAAGGAAGAAAAATCTCTTAAGAAAGGGGAAAATAAAAATGAAGATGAGCAGTAAAAGCATCGTAAGCCTTGCAATGGCGGCAGTTATGCTCATGCCGTACGGTGTTAATGCGGCAGTAAAGATGCCCGAGAAGGCAGAAGACGGAAGAGTTATACTCGGCTCCAATTCTGTAGGCGAAAGCTATTCTCAAACAAGCGAAAAAAAGGAGCTTACCATAGAAGAAGCGGTAAACAATGCAATTTCATATTCAAGGGATATAAAGGATCTTGACGACACCATAGAGGTTACGGAGGACAACAGACAGACCGTTACCGAAAATTATGATATGGTGGGCAAGGAAGATGCTTACGGCAATTTGCTCGTGCCTGCCGACTATGAAACGGTGCACAATCTTTCGGTAAGCATAAGGCAGATCGCCATGGCGCTTTCAACATACAGCGCAAACAAGGAAATTGCAAAGGAAAAGATAGATTACAATGTAAGAAATCTTTTCTACGGCATTGACAAGGCAGAAAAGAGTCTCGTACTCTATGATAAGCAGATAGCCCTGCAGGAAAGACAGCTCAAGGTATACGAGGTAATGAATAATCTGGGCAAGCTCAGCACGGTTGAATACAATGAGTATAAGAGGACTTATGATGACCTTGTCTCGGATAAGTCAGCCATAGAAACTCAGATATCCTCGGCTTACAGAAGTCTTAATCAGCTCATGGGCAAGCCTCTCAATCAGGAGTATGACCTCGTTGTGGACGAATTGGAGTTTAAGGACATGGAGGAGGTCAACCTTGACAACGAAATAGATAAGGCTCTTTCCTCAAATCAGACGGTCAAGTCCGCTCAGGATGCTGTGGATCTCAATAAGTATTCTCTTGATACCTATGTAAACTACAGCGACAGAGTGAGCACAAGAAGCACCATAGAGACCACATACGAGAAGTCTACAAGAACTCTTGCTGATGCCAAAACAGCCTTAAGAAATTCTATGACTACTATCTACGATCAGATAAGGGAGTCGGAAAGAACATACAAGGAAAATGAGGCTCAGCTTGCAAGCCTTGAGTCACAGCTCGGCGTAAAGGATGTGCAGCTCAAGCTCGGCAAGATAACACAGCTTGAATATGATGCCTTTGTTCTTTCCATAGACAATATCAAAAACACGATGCGTTTGGCTGCCTTCGACCATGACCTTCTCGTAAGACAGTTTGAAAATTCAAATTTAATAATGTAAGTTATTGCAAAACCTCTCCCTTTGGGTTATACTAAAGGGAGAGGTTTTTAGCCTTGCATAGTTGTGTTAAAAGGAGCTGATACCATGATAAAAATGGTCATATCACCCGAATATTTCGGCAATAACGACAAGAAAAGAGATATTACCGCTCAGCTCAAGGGTCTGGGCGCCTACGATATAAACATAGATGATGTGACGGGCTTTGTCACTGCCGTTATGACGCTTGATAACTACGAGAGCTTTGTTGAAAGCCTTAAGAAGAGAATATCTGACAATGCCGAAAAGCTCAAGTCAAAATACAGCGCCATAGACGAAATAACATATAATCCCGATTACACTATTTTCAGGATACAGGGCGGAGCGCTCAAAAAAGCCGAAAGAAGGTCCATAGCCCTTGACATACTTATGACAAGCGCCACCTATCAGGTGATAAGCGGTATACCTCAGAATGAGGCCTCGGTAAGGGTCTATTTTTACGACAGGAACGGCAAGCTCACAGATTGCATAGACACTTCGGAGGGGGCCTTTGTATGAAAAACAGCAGCAGATTTTTTGAAAACAGGGACTGCGAATATTTCCCCTGCCATAAGGGCGTTGAAAATTTCAACTGCCTTTTCTGCTACTGCCCGTTTTATGTCCGCACCGACTGCCCCGGCAGTCCGTCCTTCATACAAAGAAACGGCAAAAGCATAAAGGACTGCACTCTCTGCACCTTTCCGCATAAGCCCGAAAATTACGACAAAATAATGGCTGAGCTTAAAAAGCATTGACACAAGGGGCGCAAAAGCGTCTCTTTTTTGCGCTGACCGCCATAAAAATATAATTTTCTTGCGAAATGATATTGACTTAATTTTATAATAGTGGCATAATATAAAAATCGAAATATTATAAAACGGAGGCAATCATGAAATACAATAACCCCGTACACAGAGGCTTTTTCCCCGACCCCTCTGTCATAAGAGTGGGAGAGGACTATTATAAGGTAAATTCCAGCTTTCAGTATTTCCCTGCCATACCCATTTCACATTCAAAGGATCTGGTACACTGGGAAATAATAGGGCATGCAATAAATGACCCGGCTTGGCTTGATCTGAGCGAAACACTCGATTCAAGAGGCATATGGGCGCCCGATATATCTTACCATGACGGCAAATTTTATATATTTGCAACTCTCAGGCATAATTCGCAGGACGCATCAGTAAGCCCCATGCGCTCACAGCTTGTTATGTTCTCGGATAAGCCCGAGGGACCCTACAGCAAGCCTGTTGTGCTGCCCGTTGACGACATAGACCCATCGCACTTCATAGACGATGACGGCAGGCATTACATGGTAATTGCGCCTGCCGTGACGCTTGTACCCCTGAGCGATGACTGCACCGAAATAACGGGAGAAATAAAACAGGTGTGGGCAGGAACGGGAGAAAGATGTCCCGAGGGTCCGCATATATTTAAAAAGGACGGCTTTTATTACGCCGTTGTGGCCGAGGGCGGAACGGGCTATGGCCACGGAATAAATATAGCCAGAAGCAGAAATTTATACGGTCCCTATGAGGAATGTCCATACAATCCCGTTCTCCGCCAGCTTGATCCCGATGCGCCCATACAGCGCAGCGGTCACGGCAAGCTTGTCAAAACTCAGAACGGCGAGTGGTGGTGTACATATCTCTGCGGAAGACCAAACGGAGGCAAATATACCACCATAGGCAGGGAAACGGCTCTCGATCCCGTGCATTGGACGGAGGACGGCTGGTTTATCATAAACGACAGCTCTCCGAGTATTGAACAGGATATACCGGATTTACCCGTGTGTGAATACGATAAAAATACATATTACGACTTTTCCGAGGAAAAGCTTTCTCTCGACTGGGAGTGGGTAAGAAATCCCGATATGTCAGCCGTTTCGTTCGAGAACAACTGCCTTGTCATAAGGGCACAGAAGGGACATATGTACGAGGTCTCAGCCAAGAACATACTTTTAAGGCGCGAGCAGGAGCTCAGCTTCACAGCCGATACAGAGATGCTCTTTGAACCCTCCGAGGAGGGACAGAGCGCAGGCCTTGTCTGCTATTATTCCACAGTCAGCTATATACGCTTCGGCCTTTGCAGGGAAGGTCTTGAGCTTGTCATAAACAGGAACAGGGGCGAGGAGAGAATAACACTCATAAGGGATATAAGCGCAAGGCGCATTGATCTTAAGGTAGTGTCAAAGGGACAGACCAGAGCATTTTATTACAGCCTTGACGGCAAAAATATGCAGTGCGCCGCCGGCCTTAAAGGCTGTACCTTCCTCTGCGATGAAGGCGTGCCCGAGGACAGAAAGCGCCACACGGGCACTCTTACGGGAATATACGCCCTGGGCGGAGATACCGATAAGGACGAAAAGGCGTATTTCAGATATTTCAGATATGAGGACTGAGCATACTGTTTGTCTGGAATAGTTTTAATGTTGAATTTTTTGTCTTTATGTAGTATAATTATTGTGATCACTTTTCAGGCTTTAATTTACAGTCATATAAAAGGAGTTTTTTTCAATGGCAAAATATAAGACAGGTGTTGACATAGGCTCAACCACTATAAAGCTTGTTGTCCTTGACGAAAATAACAATATAATATTTAAAGACTACAGACGCCACCGCTCCAATATACAGGAGACTCTTCTCTCGCTCATACGCGAGGCGAAGGACAAGCTCGGCAATATCAGCTTTTCCGCTATGATAACGGGAAGCGGAGGACTTTCCATAGCCGAGTGGATAGGCATCCCCTTCATACAGGAGGTAGTGGCTGTAAGCAACGCCATAGATACCGTTGCGCCAAATACCGATGTGGCTATAGAGATAGGCGGTGAGGATGCCAAGATAATATATTTCACAGGCGGTATAGAGCAGAGGATGAACGGCATATGCGCGGGAGGCACGGGCTCCTTCATAGACCAGATGGCCTCTCTTCTGCAGACAGATGCTTCGGGACTTAACGAATATGCCAAGAGCTTCAGCGTTATTTATCCCATAGCCGCGCGCTGCGGAGTTTTTGCAAAGACTGATATACAGCCCCTTATAAACGAGGGCGCCGCAAAGTCGGATCTGGCAGTTTCCATTTTTCAGGCTGTTGTCAATCAGACCATAAGCGGACTTGCCTGCGGTAAGCCCATAAAGGGCAGGGTAGCCTTTCTTGGCGGTCCCCTGCATTTCCTCACGGAGCTTAAGGCAAGGTTTATAGATGTGCTCGCTCTTTCGGATGACGAGGTCATAGAGGTGGATAACTCTCACCTCTTTGCCGCCATGGGCTCAGCACTTTCTTCAAAGCCCGAGGACAGCTTTGATTTTGATACTCTCATAGCCAACTTAAGCGGTGAAAAGCATCTCACAATGGAAATAAACAGGCTAGATCCTTTCTTTGCATCACAGGAGGAATATGAGTCCTTTAAGGAAAGACATAAAAAAGCGGTCGTTAAAAAAGGCGAGCTTGAAAAATACAGGGGCAATGCCTTCTTGGGCATAGATTCGGGCTCCACCACATCCAAGCTTGCGCTTGTGAGCGAGGACGGCGAGCTTTTGTATTCATTCTATGCAGGCAACGAGGGCAACCCTCTTAAGCTCATAATATCCGCTCTTAAGCATATCTACAAGATCATGCCCGAGGGCGTGGAGATAAAGAAGGCCTGCGTTACGGGCTACGGCGAGGGACTTATAAAAGAGGCTCTCATGGTAGACTTGGGAGAGATAGAAACTGTAGCGCACTACAAGGCGGCTGCGTTTTTCGATCCCGATGTGGACTTCATACTTGACATAGGCGGTCAGGATATGAAGTGTATAAGGATAAAGGACGGAGTTATAGACAGCGTGCTCTTAAACGAGGCCTGCTCCGCAGGCTGCGGTTCGTTCATAGAGACATTTGCAAAAAGCCTCAGCTTAAGCGTTCAGGAGTTTGCAAGGGTGGCGCTCTTTGCCAAGAGCCCCATTGATCTGGGCTCGCGCTGTACCGTTTTTATGAATTCCAGAGTTA
>CANROO010000077.1 GCA_947632235.1 uncultured Clostridia bacterium | reverse complement strand
GGTCACTGTCCCTCGCCACAATACGGATTTTAAACTCAATACCGCAAAATCAATACTAAAACAGGCAGGCATAGAATAAATGCCCTGTCTTTTGATGACTGTATATCAACGAAACGGAGGTTTTAATATGAAATTGGTTTATCCTGCTTGTTTCTATCCCGATGAAGACGGCGTTTTTACCGTTGTCGTACCGGATCTGAAGGGCTGTGTTACCGAAGGCAAGGATTTTGCCGAGGCTTTGGAAAGAGCCATTGATGCTGCCAGCGGTTGGGTGCTGACATCTCTTGAGGACGGTGAAGAAATACCCTCGGCAAGCGCTCAAAGCAAGGTCAAGGCAGATGAATATAAAAACGGTTTTGTCAATCTTATAGTTCTGGATATGGACAGTTATGCCGAAAAGTACGGAGAAAAGGCAGTCAGAAAAAACTGCACCATTCCCGCATGGCTGAACACAAGAGCAGAGGCGGCAAATATCAACTTCTCCGCCGTGCTTCAGGAGGCTCTCCAAGAAAAATTGAAAAAAATGGCATGATGACAAGGGCGTCCGAAGGGGCGCTTTTTCATCTCTGTATTTTTGTTTTCAATAATTTAACACTTACGCACGCAAAAACTACTTGACATTATTTTCGCATTATGTTATTATATTTACATCAATAGGGTAACACTATGATAAGGAGCAGTAAGCTGCGGCGGAATTTTAAGAGAGTCGGCGGACGGTGCGAGCCGATATTTCCATACAGCCGAACTCGCCTTTGAGTGGCTGTGCTGAAATTTATTAAAGTAGGTGCAGACGGAGGCTCACCGATAGAGGAGCAGGGTATCGGTAATACCTGTACCCGGAAAGAGTGCATTGCCCCGGCAATGAATTAGAGTGGTACCACGGAGTATTTTCAGCCTTCGTCTCTTGCAGACAGAGGCTTTTTTTATTGCAGAATGCTCCTTTATTGATAAGGGCACAGTAAAAAAGGGATTATCTGAAAGGAGAAAAAAATTATGAATTTCAATCGTTACAAGCAGTTTCCGCCCGTTGATCTGCCCGACAGGCAGTGGCCGAACAAGGTGATCGAAAAGGCGCCCATATGGTGCAGTGTTGACTTAAGAGACGGCAATCAGGCGCTCGAAAAGCCCATGAATCTGACGCAGAAGATAAACTTCTTCAAGTATCTGGTAGACCTCGGATTTAAGGAAATAGAGGTAGGCTTCCCTGCGGCAAGCGACACCGAGTATATGTTCTGCCGTACCCTTATAGAGCAGGACCTCATACCCGAGGATGTTACCATACAGGTGCTCACGCAGGCAAGAGAGCATATAATAAGGAAGACATACGAGGCGCTCGAGGGCGTACACAGGGCTATAGTGCATCTTTACAACTCCACATCCACTCTCCAGAGAGAGGTGGTATTCGCAAAGTCAAAAGACGAAATAAAACAGCTTGCCGTAGACGGCGCAAAGCTTGTGTATGACCTTGCGGAGCAGTACGGCAGGGACAGATTTCTGTTTGAATACTCTCCCGAAAGCTTTTCGGGCACGGAGCTTGACTATGCCGTGGAGATTTCGGACGCCGTTATAGACGTGTGGGAGCCTACTCCCGAAAAGAAGGTCATACTTAACCTTCCCAACACCGTTGAAATGGCAACGCCCAATGTATATGCCGACCAGATAGAGTATGTCTGCCGTAACATAAAGAACAGGGAAAACATAGTTATAAGCATTCATCCGCACAACGACAGAGGCTGTGCCGTGGCCGCAAGCGAGCTGGGAATCATGGCAGGCGCGGACAGAGTTGAGGGCACGCTTTTCGGCAACGGCGAAAGGACCGGAAACGCCGATATTATGGTAATGGCGCTCAATATGTTCTCGCAGGGCGTAGATCCCGGGCTTGACTTCAGCAATATGAACGAGGCTATAAGCATATACGAGGAGTCTACGGGACTTGATGTTCACCCGAGGCACCCCTATGCCGGAGACCTGGTTTACACAGCCTTTTCGGGCTCTCACCAGGACGCCATAAAAAAAGGCATGGCAAAGATGATAGAGCATCCCGACAGGTGGGAGGTGCCCTATCTGCCTATAGATCCGCTCGATGTTGGCAGGAATTATGACCCTATAATAAGGATAAATTCGCAGTCGGGCAAGGGCGGAGTTGCATATGTGCTTGAAACAAACTACGGTCTGCACATACCCAAGCTCATGCAGCAGGACTTCGGTCCCAAGGTAACGCAGGCCTCCGTTGACAAGGACAGAGAGCTTTCAAAGGAAGAAATATACGATCTCTTCATGGACACCTACTATGTGAAGGAACCGCTTTCCGTAGTATATTACACGGAGCACAGCTCGGCAGACTTTGTGGAGCTTGACTGCGAGATAATGTACAGAGGCGAAAATATGCACATTAGCGGTGAGGGCAACGGTATTGTAGACGCCTTCTGCAAGGCCATAATGGATAAGTTTAATGTTCACTTCGATATTTCCGATTATTCGCAGCACTCGCTGTCATTCGGCAATAAATCGAAGGCCATATCCTATGTTCAGGTGTATGACTGCAACAAGAAGCCCCGCTTTGCCGTGGGCATAAGCTCAAATACCGCAAAGAGCTCCATAAGAGCGATCGCCAGCGCCATAAACCAGTTCAAGAAAATATAATAAGTATATATGCGCCTTTCACGGGACACAATAGCCTTAAAGGAGGTTATTGCTATGGAAATGTTAAAGGTCTCGGCAGTGTCACAGCCCAAGTCTGTGGCAGGCGCTATCGCGGCGATATTGAGAAACAACGATGATGTGGAGATACAGACAATAGGCGCAGGCGCCGTCAATCAGGCGGTAAAGGCTGTGGCCATAGCCAGAGGCTATGTTGCGCCTAACGGTATAGATGTGGTGTGCATACCCGCTTTCACGCAGTCTGAGATAAGCGGGGAAGTAAAAACGGGCATTAAGCTCGAAATTGTCAGAAGATAAAGTGTTTATTATGCTGTCGGTTTCAAATCGGCAGCATAATATATATGGGGGTGATGTTATGGGCGACATAATAGTAGGCGGTATAATATTCATTCTGGTCCTTATTGCGCTCAGAAGCTATCTCAGGCAGAGGAAAAACGGAGGCTGTGCCTGCGGCTGCGAGGGCTGCGAAAAAAACTGCGCTTACAGAAAAAATGACGAAAAGTAAATTTCTGTAAATTTTTAAATTTAATACTTTACAAATACCTCAAAAGATATTATAATAATAGAGATTTCTATAAATAAACACTATAGAAGGGACAGTAGCGCCGTTTCGACCCTAAAGAGAGCCGGGGCATGGTGGAAGCCCGGCGGAGCAGACGGCTGTGAACATCACCCTTTCTGTGGCATACCGAAAGCAGAGCAAGTAGGCTATGACGATTTGTCCGCGTTAAGGGCTCAATGAGAGGACACGGAAATACCGTGTCAATTCAGGTGGTACCACGCTGCTGCGTCCTGTCGGGCGAAGCGGTTTTTTTATTTTTTAAAGCTTTGAAAGGAGAATTTACCTATGTATGAAAAGGTAAGTACCGATCTCAACTTTGTTGAGAGAGAAAAGGAGATACTGAGCTTCTGGAAAGAAAACGATATTTTTTCGGAATCGGTAAAGGCAAGGGAGAACTGCCCCGTTTTCACCTTCTATGACGGACCTCCCACAGCCAACGGCAAGCCTCATATAGGCCATATTCTGACAAGAGTTATAAAGGACCTTATCCCCCGTTACAAGACAATGAAGGGCTATAAGGTGCTCAGAAAAGCAGGCTGGGATACTCACGGTCTCCCGGTTGAACTGGAGGTCGAGAAACAACTCGGCATAAGCGGTAAGCCTCAGATAGAGGACTACTGCGTTGAGCCCTTTATAAAGAAGTGCAAAGACTCAGTGTTCACATACGAGAGCCTCTGGAGAGAGATGAGCGACAGGGTCGGCTTCTGGGCTGACATGGACAACCCCTATGTCACATATCACAACGACTATATCGAATCCGTATGGTGGGCAATAAAGAAGATATGGGACAAGGGACTTCTCTACAAGGGACACAAGATAGTGCCCTACTGTCCTCGCTGCGGTACCGCGCTTTCATCGCACGAGGTCGCACAGGGCTATAAGAATGTAAAAGAGACCTCATGTATAGCCAGATTCAAGGTCATAGGCGAGGACAACACATACTTCCTTGCATGGACGACTACCCCTTGGACACTGCCCTCAAACGTTGCGCTTTGCGTAAACAAGAGAGAGAACTATTCAAAGGTAAAGGCTTCGGACGGTCATATATATATAATGGCGGAGGCCCTGCTTGACGACATAGTAAAGGAATACGAGGTAATGGAAACATACACGGGTCAGGACCTTGTGGGAATGGACTACGAGCCGTTGTTCCCCTACGCCAAGCCCGACAAAAAGGCCTTCTTCGTGACAGAGGACGACTATGTAACTCTTACAGACGGTACGGGTATAGTACACATCGCGCCTGCCTTCGGTGAGGACGATGCGCGTGTGGGCAGACGCTTCGACCTGCCCTTCGTTCAGCTTGTAAACGATCAGGGCTGTTTCACGGACGAGGTGGAGGGCCTTGCCGGAGTATTCGTAAAGGACGGCGACAAGGAGATATTAAAGCGCCTTGAGGACAGCGGAAAGCTCTACGCAGCCATCCCCTTCGAGCACGACTATCCCTTCTGCTGGAGATGCGACACTCCGCTTCTTTACTACGCAAGAGATACCTGGTTCATAGAGATGACTAAGGTAAGGGACAACCTTTTAAAGAACAACAACACCGTAAACTGGATGCCCGAGAATATAAAGACGGGACGCTTCGGAAACTTCCTCGAAAATGTAATAGACTGGGGACTTTCAAGAGAGAGATACTGGGGCACTCCCCTGCCCATATGGGAATGTAAGTGCGGTCACAGACATGCCATAGGCTCCATAGAGGAATTAAAGAGCATGAGCGACAACTGCCCCGAGGACATAGAGCTTCACAAGCCGTATATTGACGCAGTTGAACTCAACTGTCCCGAATGCGGCGGCAAGATGCACAGAGTAAGCGAGGTCATCGACTGCTGGTTCGATTCGGGTTCAATGCCCTTCGCGCAGTGGCACTATCCCTTCGAAAACAAGGAGATATTCGATGAAAACTATCCCGCCGACTTTATATCGGAGGCTATAGACCAGACAAGAGGCTGGTTCTACACACTCATGGCTATATCCACGCTTATATTTGACAAGAGCCCCTACAAGAATGTAATAGTGCTCGGTCACGTACAGGACAGAGAGGGCAGAAAGATGTCAAAGCACCTCGGAAATGTAGTGGATCCGTGGAGCGTGCTCGACAATCAGGGCGCCGATGCCGTAAGATGGTACTTCTATGCCAACTCCGCGCCTTGGCTCCCCAACAGATTTGACGACAAGGCTGTAAACGAGTATCAGAGAAAATTCATGGGTACTCTCTGGAATACCTATGCCTTCTATGTGCTCTATGCAAATATAGACGATTTTAATCCGCTTAAGTACACTCTTGACTATTCAAAGCTTGCGCCTATGGACAAATGGGTGCTTTCAAAGCTCAATTCGCTCATCAAATTTGTGGACAAGTCGCTTGACGAATACAAGATAACAGAGGCCGCAAGAGCTATGGCGGACTTCGTGGACGAGCTTTCAAACTGGTATGTAAGACGCTCCAGAGAGAGATTCTGGGCAAAGGGCATGGAGCAGGACAAGATAAACGCATATATGACGCTTTACACCGTGCTCACGAGCATGGCTAAGCTTTCGGCGCCCTTCACGCCGTTTATGGCAGAGAGCATTTATCAGAACCTCGTAGCGGGCCTTGACAAGTCTGCGCCCAAGTCGGTGCATCTCTGCGACTTCCCCGTCTGCGATGAGAGCATGATAGACGACAAGCTCGAGGTCAATATGGAGCTTGTGCTTTCCATAGTTGTTGCAGGCAGAGCCGCAAGAAATACATCGGGCATAAAGAACAGACAGCCCATAGGCGATATGTATGTTCAGTCCGACAGAAAGCTCGACCCCGAATATTACGACATCATACTTGATGAGCTGAATGTAAAGAACATAGAATTTGTGGACGATGCTTCAAGGTTCACAAGCTACAGCTTCAAGCCACAGCTCAGAACGCTCGGCAGACGCTACGGCAAGCTCGTGCCCGCCATAGGCGAGTATCTCAGAAATGCCGACGGCAACGAGCTCATGTCGGAGCTTAAGACAAACGGCGTTATAAAATTCAATGTCGAAGGCACGGATATAGAGCTTGCCGAGGAGGATGTACTCACGGAGACCGCTCAGGCAGACGGCTATGTTGCCGAAAGCGACAAGTATGCCACGGTAGTGCTCAGCACAAGCCTTACCGATGAGCTTATAGAGGAAGGCTTTGTGAGAGAGCTTGTGTCCAAGATACAGACAATGAGAAAGGACGCAGGATTTGAGGTGCTCGACAGGATAAAGGTATATCATGACGGCAACGAAAAAATAGCCGGTATCTTCTCCAATAATAAGGAAGCCATTTCTACCGATGTACTTGCAAACGACATATGCGCAGGCAGGTCCGACATAAGCAAGGAATGGAATATAAACGGCGAAAAGGTAACACTCAGCGTTGAGAAAATAGGATAATGCAGTGCAGTAAAAATATTGACATAAAAAAGCGGAGCCGCGGCTCCGCTTTTTTCATTCCATCATTTACTTTTACCGAGGTACATTTCCTTCACTCTCTTATTTGAAAGGAGTTCCTCGCCGGTGCCTTCAAGGCCTATGGTGCCTGTTTCCATGACATAGCCGTAGTCGGCTATTTTGAGGGCTACATTGGCGTTCTGCTCTATCAGCAGTATTGTAACGCCCTTTTCTTTATTTACCTTTTGTATAATGCTGAATATATCCTTCACTACAAGGGGCGCAAGTCCAAGCGAGGGTTCGTCCATCATCATCACGCGGGGATCGCTCATGAGCGCCCTGCCGACTGCGAGCATCTGCTGTTCGCCGCCCGAAAGAGTGCCTGCAAGCTGTTTTGCTCTCTCCTTGAGTATGGGGAACATTTCGTGTATGAAGGCTATATCGTCCTTGAACCTTTCCTTGTCCTTTCTCAGATAAGCGCCTATCATAAGGTTCTCGTCCACCGTCATATCGGCAAACACCCTTCTGCCCTCGGGCACGAGAGTTATGCCCAGCTTCACTATGTCCTGCGTGTTCATAGCTGTAAGCTCTTTTCCCTCGTATGTTATGGAACCGCTCACGGGAGTGACAAGCTTTGTGATGGAGCGGAGAGTTGTGGACTTGCCTGCGCCGTTTGCGCCTACGAGCGTTATTATTTTGCCGTCGGGAACCTGCATTGAAATTCCGTTAAGGGCGGTAATTCCGCCGTATTTAACTCTAAGGTCTTTTATTTCAAGCATCTTTGTCGTCCTCCTCTCCAAGATATGCCTTTATAACGGCAGGGTTTGCCTGTATTTCGGCAGGCACGCCCTTTGCTATTGTTCTGCCGTATTCCAGAACATATATCTTGTCGGAAATGTCCATGACAAGCTGCATATGGTGTTCTATGAGCAGTACTGTAAGCCCGAATTTATCCCTTATTTCCCTTATGAACTCCGTGAGATCCTCGCTCTCTTTGGGGTTCATGCCTGCTGCGGGTTCGTCCAGAAGCAGAAGCCTGGGCTTTGTGGCAAGCGCTCTTGCTATTTCAAGACGCCTCTGCAAGCCGTAGGGAAGATTTGAAGCTATCTCGTCCTTGAATTGTAAAAGTCCCGTTTCTTCAAGCAGAAATTCCGCAAATTTGCGCATTTCCTTTTCTTCCTTCCTTGCGTGGGGGAGCTTCAGAACAGCCGAGAAAAGCCCCGTCTTTACATTCAGATGAGTTGCTATGAGCACATTTTCAAGCACTGTAAGCTCCTTGAAAAGACGGATATTCTGGAAGGTACGCGCAATACCCATCTTTGCTATCTCATCGGGACGCTTGCCGTTTATTTTCTCGCCGTTTAAAAGAATGTCGCCCTCGGTAGGCTTATAAACGCCCGTAATAAGGTTGAACGCCGTTGTCTTTCCTGCGCCGTTGGGTCCTATTATTGCCACTATGTCGCCCTTGTCAACGCTTATGTTCAGAAGGTTTACGGCAACCAGACCGCCGAATCTTATTGTTACATCTCTTGTTTCAAGTAAAGCCGCCATTATTCAATTACCTCCTTTTTGGGAGATTTTTTGAATTTGGCAAAGAAACCGAAAAATCTGTCCCAGCTGAATTCCTTGCTGCCGAATATACCCTTTCTCCAGAGTATGATGACGAGCATGAGGAGCACGGAGAACACTACCATTCTCATACCGCCTATGCCCTTGTACTGTATGAAGCCAAAGTCGATGGGTTCGTCCAGAAATCTGAGCTTTTCAAGTGCTATCCTGACTACAAACGCGCCTGCAACACAGCCCGATACCGAACCCTGTCCGCCGAGCACTACCATAAGAAGTATTTCGTAAGCCACGGTAAATTTGAACTGATCGGGACCTATTGCGCCTACGAGAGAGGCGAGAAGTCCTCCGCCTATGCCTGCGAAAAATCCGCTCAGCACAAAGGCGAGCATTTTATGCTTGAAAAGATTTATACCCATTGCCTCCGCCGCAACCTCGTCCTCGCGTATAGCAAGCAATGCCCTGCCGTAGCTTGTTTTCATCATTGCAAGTATAAATATCATTATGAGCGCAAGTATACCGCAGACAACATAGAGGTTCATATATGTATTGGGTATTCTGTTTATGCCCGTGGGTCCGTTTGTTATGCCCTGAGCATTTGTTATGAATATCCTTATTATCTCCGAAAATCCAAGTGTGGCTATGGCAAGGTAGTCGCCTCTGAGCCTGAGAACGGGGAAGCCTATGAGAAAGGCAAACACAGCCGCTATTATTCCGCCCAGTATAAGGGCTGCAAAAAACGGCAGATGAAGATTAGCCATACCCTCCGAAATTGGCACTATCTTGTATATGGAAATTTTATCCTGCGCCGAAACGGTGAGAAACGCCGTGACATAAGCGCCTATTGCCATAAAGCCGGGCTGTCCGAGGGAGAAAAGACCCGTAAAGCCGTTCACCATATTCATAGAAAGAGCGCATATGGCGTAAATACAGCAGGTTTTGAATATTCTCTGATTGTAAGCGCCGAAGCTTCTGCTCTCCTCCGCCCATATTATAAAGCCTATGAGAGCGGCTATGACAACTATATTGAGTATGAGGTTTCTTTTGTTCATTGTTTTCATGCCGTTCACCTCCTCAGACCTTCTCGGCGATCTTCTCGCCGATGAGACCGTTAGGTCTGAACAACAGTATGCCAATGAGTATCACAAACGAAAAAATATCCTTGTAAGCCGATACCGACGGGAAGAATGTGACAGCCATAACCTCCACAAAGCCCAGTATTATACCGCCTATAACCGCGCCCTTGACATTGCCTATACCGCCTATGACTGCGGCTATGAAGCACTTAAGACCCGGCATAACGCCGACGAGCGGTGAAATCTGAGGATATTTGAGTCCCCAGAGTATAGCGCCGACTGCCGCAATTGCGGAGCCTATGGCAAATGTGACGGATATTGTGCCGTTTACATTTATACCCATGAGCTTGGCTGTTTCAAGGTCCTTTGATACGGCTCTCATAGCCATGCCCGCCTTTGTCTTGTTTATTATGAGCAAAAGCACAGCCATAATGACTACCGTTGTGATAGGTACTATTATGGCAAGCCTTTGGAGCCTTACCGTACCTATCTGCATCATATCTACAAAAAACGGTATCTGCGGGAAGTTCTTGGGCTTTCCCGTGAATATAACGGTCGCCAGATTTTCAAGCAGATACGATGCGCCTATAGCCGAAATGAGCATGGATATTTTAGGCGCGTTCTGTCGCCTCAGCGTGGCATAAGCCACCTTCTCTACGCCCATTCCCAGCACAGCCGTGAGCGCAACTACTATCACAAAGCTTATTATCCACCATCTGAAATCCGCCGCAACGGTGAAAAACGCTATGTACATCGCCATCATAAATATATCGCAATGCGCAAAGTTGATAAGTCTTAATATACCGTAAACCATTGTGTAGCCCACGGCAACAAGAGCAAACAGCGAGCCAAGGAGTAAGCCGTTGCATATCTGCTGCAGCAGTACATCCATAGCGGGCATTACAAACATAACATCACTGCCTTTCCGAATAAATTTTTTTTATGTGTGTTTTAAGTATTTCAAAGTTTCCTTCCAAAAATGTGCGCTTATTGTAATTTTGAAATACTTAAAAAATCGGGGATACGGGAACCGTACCCCCCTAAGCGGGCTTGTTAAAAAATATGTCCTCGCACCCTTGCCCGTGGGAGGGGAGGATATTCTCCAACCTTAAAGAAAGCGGGAGGCTAACGACTAGGCGGGGACTGTCATTGCAGCGGAAGATTTATCCGCCAATGCCGTTAGGCATTGCTTTTGGCGAAGCCAAAAGTGCTGAACGAAAATTGACTGTTTTGTTGTCTTGAACAATACTGTAAAAGCCGTATATAACAACAAGCTTTATATTCTGCGGGACTGTCCCCATTACCTTCATATACCTTTGTTTTTAGGGATTGGGGACAGTCCCTCTGCTTATTTATTTTTGAGCTAGATTTAAAGCTTACACATCACTGTTTAAGGCAACTTGTTGCTCACTTTAGGGACAGTCCCCGCTTGTTGGCTAGGTATATGCAGCCCCGCGCTAACGACTAGACGGGGAGCTGTTTAACAGAACAGATTGCCGTACCTTAGCGACTAGGCGGGGACTGTCCCGAAAATTGACTGTTTTGTTGTCTTGAACAATACTGTAAAAGCCGTATATAACAACAAGCTTTATATGCTGCGGGACTGTCCCCATTACCTTCATATACTTTTGTTTTTAGGGATTGGGGACAGTCCCTCTGCTTATTTATTTTTAGCTAGATTTAAAGCTTACACATCACTGTTTAAGGCAACTTGTTGCTCACTTTAGGGACAGTCCCCGCTTGTTGGCT
>CANROO010000076.1 GCA_947632235.1 uncultured Clostridia bacterium | reverse complement strand
CCTTGTAGAAAAGCTTAATTCGCTGCCAACCACTAACCGCAAAGCCATGGCATACAAAAGATTTAAGCTTGCTTCCGCCTTTGAATGCGAGCCCGACGGCAACGGAAGAATAATGCTTCCTTTAAAGCTCAGAGAGCACGCAGGCATCACTAAGGAGATCGTCAGCACAGGCAACGGCGATATAGTTGAAATATGGGACAAGACAAAGTGGGAGGAATACAACTCCTCTTACAGCTTTGATGATGAAAGTCTTGAAGCCCTCAGTGAATTTGGTATTTAAAAAGAAAATAAGGATATGAGAAAATGAACTTTGAACATATACCGGTACTGCTCAACGAATGTATAGACGGCCTTAACATTAAAAAAGGCGGTGTCTATGCGGACTGTACTTTGGGCGGCGGCGGTCATTCCTTCCGCATAGCCTCTCTTATAGGCGAGGAGGGCACATTGGTAGGTATAGACAGGGACGCAGACGCGATAGAGGCTGCAGGTCAAAGACTTAAGGACTATACCAATGTAAAATATGTAAAGGATAATTTCTCAAATATCAGGAATATAGCCCATGAGCTGGGAATAGACAAATTTGATGGATTTTTACTTGATTTAGGTGTGTCCTCCCACCAGCTTAATGAAGCAGACAGGGGTTTTTCCCATAACCACAATGCTCCTCTCGATATGAGAATGGATCAGTCAGCGCCTCTGTCTGCTTATATGGTGGTGAATGAGTACACTCAAGCCGAGCTTACCCGCATAATAAGAGATTACGGCGAGGAACGCTGGGCAAAAAGAATTGCAGAGTTTATTATAAATGAAAGAAAACTGAAGCCTGTGGAAACAACATTTGAGCTTGTTTCCATAATAAAGAAGGCAATACCCAAGGGAGCCCGTTCGGAGGGACCGCATCCTGCGAAGCGTACCTTCCAGGCTATAAGGATAGAAGTAAATAACGAGCTGGGCATACTTGAGGATACTATAAGGGATATGACGGACCTTTTAAAGCCCGGAGGAAGAATATGTGTCATCACCTTCCACTCCCTGGAGGACAGGATAATAAAAAATGTATTCAGGAATCTTGAGGATCCCTGCACCTGTCCGAGAGATTTTCCCGTATGCGTATGCGGTAAAAAACCTCAGCTTAAGGTGATAACGAGAAAGCCCATAGTTCCGGGCAAGGAAGAAAATGAGGAAAACAGACGCGCGCACAGCGCCAAGCTAAGAATTGCCGAGAAGCTTTAGCCTATCGGCGCGAAAGGGGAATCTGCATGAGAAATTCAAAAGCAGGTTACAGACAACCGCAAAGACAACATCATAACACTGTTTCAAGAGCGGGCACAAGAGCGTATACCACATCCAACAAATACAGATATTACTATACCGACGGTACGGTGAACAGAAGTATATATACTGCAGTAGGACATTCCGACAGGACTTCCTCACGCTACGGCTATTACGGCAATCCCTATTCGGCTTATAACAACAGCTCTGTTGCAGAGGATTACCGCGCATTTCCCGTGGAAAAGAAACAACACAAAAAAGTTAAGCGTGCGAGCAAAAAGGGAAGTGAATTGATATATATGCCAAGACTTATAGTTACTGTCATAGCTGTTGCCGCACTTCTTATTGCCGTGCTCATATCAAATGCAAACAACAGCTATTACAGAGAGCAGATAGCTTCAAAGCAGGCTGAGCTTGCCGAGATACAGGAGCAGAATCAGTTTTTAAAGACTTCTCTCGATGAAAATGTGGATCTGAATAAAATTGCAAGAGAGGCTGAAAAGCTCGGTCTTCAAAGACCTCAGGCTTATCAGATAACAGAAGTAAACGTGCCTAACGAAAGCTATACAGTGCAGTACGATGCGCATATAGACAGCGATGAAAAGAGCATATGGCAGTTTATAAAGAACCTTCTTGAATAGTTTATATATACGGAGCTGATCTGTGCCCCTGCGCAGACAGCTCTCACGCAGATTACAGCCTTAGGGCTTTTATATACAAAGGACTGATATTATGAATAATATCCCCGAGCCCGGCGGTAGAAGAAAACAGCCGAAGAAAAACAGCATATTTTTTTCCAGACTTACTATCCTACTGATCCTATTTGTTCTTGCAATAGGGTTTTTAGGATATTTTCGCGTGTTTATGATAAAGCTCAACCGTTCCGAGCTTGAGACAACAGCCATAAATCAGCAGATAAATAAGATACAGAATAAGGTGATCGCCCCCAACAGAGGCGACATCGTAGACAGAAACGGCGAAACTCTCGCAGTGGGCGAGACTGTTTTTGATGTTATACTTGACCCTCTTCTCGTTGTAGAGGTGGACAAGGGCGAAAGAGAAAAGGCAGCGCAGAAGGAAAGCGAGGCTTTGCAGAAGGGAAAGGACTATACTCCTCCCACTTTTTCAAAGGATGAAAGCTTCGAAAAGGCTTCGGAGCTTCTGGGCATAAGCAAGGAAACGCTCGAAAGCTATGTTGCGCTTGATTCCGAGGGCAATCCCGCAGAGAACAGACACTATCTCGTCATTGCCAAGGATGTGCCCTACGAAACCGGAAAGACAATAAATTCATGGGGCTACAGCTGGCTTTACGGCGAGCAGGATACAAAGCGCTCCTATCCCTACAACAGCCTTGCCGCTCAGGTAATAGGCTTTGTAAGAGGCGATGCCTCATGGGGACTTGAAAAATATTACAATACATATATGCTGGGCATTCCCGGCAGGACTTTCAGAACATATGAGGCTGACGGCTCCATTGTTACCCAGAGGGAAAATCCCGTTAAGGGCGACAAAATAGTAACGACCATAGACGCCCATCTTCAGAACTATGCCGATGAAGCGTGCAGGGAGGCTTATGATGCCTATGAACCCGAATACGCATCCGCAATCATAACCAATCCTCAGACGGGTGAAATATACGCCATGTCGCAGTATCCCACCTTCAACCTCAATAATCCCATGGAGCTTTCAAGCCTTGAGGACGAGGAATTTAAGGAAGAATTTGACGAAATGGACGAGGAGGACAGAAACAATGTTCTCAACAGCACATGGAAAAACTACAATATAACGGAGACCTTCGAGCCCGGCTCCATATACAAGCCCATAGTTGTGGCAATGGCTCTTGAAGAGGGTCTTATCACAATGAACGATACATTTGTGTGCGGAGGCTACAAAAAAATTGCCGATGAAGAAATACCCTGCAATGCCACAAGCGGTCACGGCACTCTCGATGTTACGGGCGTGCTTGCTCAGTCGTGCAATGTGGGTATGATGGATATTATTTCAAAAATGTCAGCCGAAACCTATCTTAAATATCAGCACGATTTCGGCTTCGGCGAAAAGACGGGTATAGACCTTCCGGGTGAGGTAAGCGCTTCAAATCTTCTCAATACTATCGACAATCTTCACAGCGTTGAGAAGGCCACCAACTCGTTCGGTCAGGGCTTCAATTGCACTGCCATACAGGCGACAAATGCCCTTGCGGCAGTCATAAACGGCGGTAAACTCATGCAGCCCTATATCGTCAGCAGTATACAGGATGCCGACGGCAATATAATAGAAGAAAGACAACCCCAGGTAGTAAGACAGGTAATATCACAGGAGACCTCCGATAAAGTAAGGCAGGCGCTTGAAGAAACATTTACGGAAGGTACTGCCAAAAAGGCACAGATAATGGGCTACAGCTTCGGCGGCAAGACGGGTACAGCTCAGCAGTCGCCTCGTAGCGCTCAGAAGTATGTGCTTTCATTCATAGGCTATCATTCGGTTGAAAATCCCGATATTATGGTTACTGTTGTGCTCCATAAGCCCAAAGATTACAGCGATGTGGGCGGAGCGGCAACTCCCGTGCCTGTGCTTAAGCAGATATTTGAAAAAATAATAGATTACGAGGCAATTCCTCCCGATTATGAAGAGGGAGATAACACTAAGCAAACCGATACATCATATACGGTAAAGAACTACACCGATTCAAATCTCAAAGAAACAGTAAACAGTCTTATAAACGAGGGTATTGATTTCCAGATACTCGGTTCGGGAGATACTGTCATAAGCCAGTCGCCCGCAGGCGGAACCAATCTGGAAGAAAAGCCCGAAAAGATACTGCTTACCATTGCGGCTAAGGGCAAGACAAAGCTTGTGCCTATACCCAAGGTTGTGGGCTTAAGCGTCGGCGATGCTCAGCAGATGCTCGAGTCCGCGGGATTTAAGGTGGATGTTACCGAGGAAACAGACGAAGGCTTTGATTACGAAACGCTTGACGACATCGTTACCGAGGCTACAACTCAGAAGACCGAAGATAGCAGCAAATCCGAAAATGAAGAAGAGGATAATACGCAATCCGATGAGCCGAGCGAAAGCTCTGGTCCCACGGTCTATGTTCAGATGCCCGAGGCAAATGTAAGAGTCGAAAGCGGTATGACGATCAAAATAAGAGCCAGATAGTAATAGTTTTCCGCTTTTATAAATAAGATATTATAGTGTAAACCACTGTAATATCTTATTTTTTGAATCAAGGTCAAAGCCTTGGGACGGAGGACTTAATGAAGGGTAAGGTGTCGCTTGGAGCAAGACGCAGAGCCGTGCTTGTGTGCTCCATATATATACTCAGCATTCTTTTGCTTATTGTAAGGCTCTTTTACATACAGTTTTTTATGGCTCCCGCTCTGCAGAAAACAGCATATGAACAGCAGACCAGAGATAGGCTTATCACGCCCGAAAGAGGCGATATTCTGGACAGAAACGGTGTGGCGCTTGCCACCACACGGACTGTTTCGTCGGTAAGTGTGATACATGCCCAGGTTGAAGAGCCGGAAAAGGTTGCAGCCATACTTTCCGAAAAATTGGAGCTTGACTATGAAAAAACGCTTGAAAAGATAAACAAAAGAGTTGCGTTAATGCGTATAAAGACAAAGGTGGACAAAGAAACAGCCGAGGAAATAGCCGCTCTTAAGCTCAAAGGCGTTATGATAGACGAGGATATACAGAGGATATATCCCTATAACAGCCTTGCGGCTCAGGTCATAGGCTTTGTCGGCAAGGACAATCAGGGCATAATAGGTCTTGAATCCAGATATGAGGATTATTTGAAGGGAAAAAAGGGAAAAATAAAAACACAGACCGACGGCAGCGGTCATGAAATAAAGAACAGCGAGCAGAACAGAGAAGCACCCGAGTCGGGTTTCAGTCTGGTCACAAGCCTTGATGTAAATTTACAGCAATATGCCGAGCAGACAATAGAAAAAGCCGTCAGAGGCAAAAACGCAAATAAAGGCTCGGTCATTATGATGGATCCCCAAAACGGCGAAATTTTAGCCATGGCGTGTTATCCTTCTTTTGATCTCAATTCGCCCTTTACCATAAACAATGAAGAGCTTGCTTCGGAATGGGAAAGTATGTCGCAGAAAGAAAAAAACGATGCGCTCAATAAAATGTGGAGAAATTTCAACATAAACGATACCTATGAGCCTGGTTCCACATTCAAGGTAATAACATCCTCTGCAGGGCTTGAAGAGGGCGTTGTGAGTGAGGAAACAAGCTTTAACTGCGGTGGAGGAAGAACCGTCGGTGGACGCTATATAAAATGCTGGAGAAGTCCCAGAAGCCACGGCTCCGAAAGCTTCGTTCAGGGCGTTCAGAACAGCTGTAATCCCGTCTTTATGGATATTGCCGCTTCGCTCGGAGGCGACAGATTTTATGACTACATGCTGAAATTCGGCTTTGATAAAAAAACCGGTATAGATCTTCCCGGCGAAGCCGTGGGAATAATGCACAGCAAGGATAAAATAGGTCCCGTGGAGCTTGCCACGATGAGCTTCGGGCAGAGCTTTCAGATAACGCCTCTTCAGCTTGTGAGAGCCGTTTCATCCGCAATAAACGGAGGCAGGCTGGTCACTCCGCACCTTGCTCTTGAACTCAGGGATAAAGAAGGAAATAAGGTGAGAGCCTTTGAATATAAGGATGCGGGCAATCCCATATCCCCCGACACCTCCGAAAGAATGCGTAAAATACTTGAAAGCGTTGTGTCCGTCGGTACGGGCAACAAGACTTATATACCGGGCTACAGAATAGGCGGCAAGACTGCCACAAGCGAAAAGCTTCCCAGAAAGAGCGGAAAATACATATCCAGTTTCTGTGCCTTTGCTCCTGCCGAAGCCCCGCGGATAATAGCCATAGTGCTCATAGACGAGCCAAACGGCATATATTACGGAGGACAGGTTGCAGGACCCGTCATGAAGGAGCTTTTGTCAAATGCTCTGCCTTATTTGGGTATAGAACCGCAGTACAGCGCAGAGGAACTTGAAACAGACGGCGTTGCTCCCGTCAGTGTTCCGCTTTATGTGGGAATGAGTGTTGCTCAGGCTAAGAATGAGGCGTTCAAGGCAAAACTTACGGTAGAGATAGTGGGCGAGGGAGAAAATGTGTTGTCGCAGTTTCCGCCCGAGGGTACGGATATAAACAGCGGCAGCAAAATAATACTCTATACCGATGTAGGGAACAATAATTGACATTATATATATTTAAACTCAAAAAACATATATACATTCCGTCAAAAATGTAGTATAATGTATAGTGATATAAAATGTACAGATATAAAAGGGAGTGTTATTTTGAAACTTTGCGATATACTTAAAGGCACGGAAGGCAAACTTATAAACGGAAATACAGACGAAGAAATAACATCTTTGACCATAGATTCCAGAAAAGCGGGAAAGGGCGTTTTGTTTGTTGCCATGGTGGGCATGAGCGTTGATGGACACAAGTTTATTCCCTCCGCTTACGAAAAAGGCGCAAGGGCAGTCATAACGGAGCACGAAATTGACGATATACCCGAGGATATGACGGTGTACACGGTAAAAAGCGCAAGAGAAGCGCTTGCCGTCATGGCTGCCAATTTCTATGGCAGTCCGTCCGAGGAGCTTAATATGATAGGCGTTACGGGTACAAACGGAAAGACCAGCACGACATATTTTATAGAATCCATATTAAACAGCGTAAAGCGTAAGACAGCCGTTATAGGTACGGTCGAGATAAGAATAGACGGCAAAAAGAGAGATATAGACTTTGCCACAAGCACTACTCCCGATACCATAGAGCTTAATCAGATGCTCAGGCTAATGTCGGACGAGGGCTGCGACGATGTTATTATGGAAGTATCTTCGCACTCTCTGGAACTCAAAAAGGTAGAAGGCATACGCTTTAAAGCAGGAGTTTTCACAAATCTCACTCAGGATCATCTTGACTTCCACAAGACAATGGAAAACTATTGCAATGCCAAGGCAAAGCTTTTTAGAATGTGCGAGTACGGCATAATAAATGTTGACGATGAATGGTCTGATAAGATTACGGAAAATGCCACCTGTAAGCTCATAACCTTCAGCATAGATAAGCCGTCCGATCTAAGAGCCGAAAATATTGAATATTTTATGGACAGAGTTCGTTTTACTGTCAATATAAAGGGCGAAAAAGTTTTGTTTGAGCTTATGGTGCCGGGGCGTTTCAGCGTGTATAATGCTCTCGGCGCAATAGGTACGGCTCTTGCAATGGGTCTTAGTACGGAAGATATAAAGAACGGACTTGCAAATATAAAGGCAGTTCCCGGCAGGATAGAAAATATACCCAATAGCAAGGGGTTTAATGTGATAGTGGACTATGCCCACACTCCCGACGGACTTGAAAACATCATAAAAGCCGTCAGAGAATTTACAAAGGGCAGGGTTATAACAGTGTTCGGCTGCGGCGGCGACAGGGATAGAAAAAAACGCCCCATAATGGGCGAGATAACCGCAAGACTTTCGGATATTGCAATAGTTACATCGGATAATCCCCGTTCCGAGGATCCCGAGGCAATATTAAAGGAAATAGAGGTAGGAATAAAGCCCGTTACGGACAAGTATGAAATGATAGCAGACCGCTACAGCGCAATTAAGAGGGCAATAAGCATTGCCGAGAAGGGCGACAGCATTATCATTGCGGGCAAGGGTCACGAAAACTATCAGATACTTAAGGATAAGACGATACACTTTGACGACAAAGAAGCCGCAAAGGAAATTCTGGGAGAATAAAAAAAATGAAACTTTTACTTAGTGAAATAGCCAAAGCCACGGGCGGAGAGCTTATAGGAGAGGACAAGGTCATAAATTCTATATCAAGGGATTCCAGACAGATAGGTGAAAATTGTCTTTATGTTCCGCTCAAAGGCGAAAAATTTGACGGTCACGACTTCATAGATAAGGCGTGCGAAGGAGGAGCGACGGCAGTGCTCACCGAAAGAGAAAATGAAGAATATGCCATTCCCCTTGTCAGAGTTAAGGACACAAGGCTTGCTCTTGGAGATATAGCCCGTTTTTACAGGCAAAAGCTTGGCAATTTAAAGATAGTTGCCATAACGGGCAGCGTAGGCAAGACCACCACAAAGGATATGACGGCGTCCGTAATATCTCAAAAGTACAATACCGTCAAAACTCAGGGCAATTACAACAACGACATAGGTGTTCCGCTGACTGTATTTTCATTTGACGAAAACACAGAAGCCGCCGTTGTGGAAATGGGCATGAACCATTTTAACGAGATAGAATATCTTTCTTCCATAGCTCTGCCCGATATTGCCATAATAACAAATGTGGGAGTTTCCCATATAGAGAATCTGGGTTCCAGAGAGGGCATACTCCAAGCCAAATGCGAAATATTTTCGCACATGAAGGAAGACAGCCTCAAAATATTAAACGGTGATGACGATATGCTTATAACCGTTGCGGATAAATACAAAAATATATGCTTTGCCCATATAGACAGCGAGGGCGAACTCTATGCGGACAATGTTAAGCCTAAGGGGCTTAAGGGCACCGATTGTGTTTTGCATATAGGAGATATTACAATACCCGTGAGCATACCCGTTGCGGGCAGACATATGGTGTTGAATGCTCTTCTTGCTGGAAGAGCAGGCGTTGAGCTTGGGCTTTCGCCCGAGGAAATTAAGCGCGGTATAGAGCAGTTCAAGCCCACGGCTATGCGTATGGATGTATTTGATACCGATGACTATACCGTTATAAATGATGCATATAATGCCAATCCTCAGTCCGTTAAGGCATCGCTTGATGTGCTTGCATCCTGCGAGGGTAGAAAATGTGCCGTGCTCGGCGATATGTTTGAGCTTGGCAAAAATGCTCCCCAATACCATGCGGAGGTGGGAGAATATGCCGCCTTAAAGGGCATAGATCTTGTTGTGTGCATAGGCGAGCTTTCCGAAAATATGTACAGAGCTTGTATTGAAAAAGGCGGAAAAGCGTTCTATTTCGGGGATATGGAGGAATTTACGAAAAAAATATCCTCCGTCATACCAAAAGGAAGTGCAGTCCTTGTCAAAGCGTCAAGAGGAATGCACTTTGAAAAAATAATCGAAAAACTCAGGAGTGAACAGATATGATAAAGGAATTTTTACCCTCGGTGTATGCAATACTTCTTTCATTTATAATTACAGTTATAATATGCCCCGCAGTCATACCCGTGCTGCATAGAATGAAGTTTGGTCAGCCCATAAGGGAGGAGGGACCTCAGTCGCATAAGAAAAAGGAAGGCACTCCCACTATGGGCGGAGTTATGATACTTCTGGGCTTTGTTGTTTCTGCGCTCCTTTTTGCGGGTACCAAGCCTAATGTTATAGCGGTAGTGCTCATCACGGCAGGCTATGGCGCGGTTGGCTTTATAGACGATTTTTTAAAGGTAGTCAAGAAACAGAACGAGGGACTTAAGCCCCTTCAGAAAATAATTTTCCAGCTTATAGTAACGGTCATTTTCTATATTTATATAGTCAAAACGGGTCAGGGTACGGATATATATATACCGTTTACAAAGTCCTTTTATCTTGACCTCGGCATACTCTATGCGCCGTTTCTGTTCTTTGTAATGGTCGGCACGGTCAACAGCGTAAATCTTACTGACGGACTTGACGGTCTGGCTTCGGGCGTTACCGTCCTTGTCACCATGTTCTTCCTCTTTGTTTCCGCGGGGCTTATGATTAAGGGTCTTCCCTGTGCCTGCGGAGCCATGATAGGCGCGCTCATGGGCTTTCTGGTGTTCAATTGCCATCCTGCCAAGGTGTTTATGGGCGATACGGGTTCGCTTGCCTTGGGCGGATTTATAGCAAGCGTTGCCATTCTCACAAAAATGCCCGTTATGCTTGTTATAGTGGGACTTATATATGTATGCGAGAGCCTCTCTGTTATCATTCAGGTCGGCTATTTCAAGGCAACTAAGGGCAAGAGAATATTCAAGATGGCGCCCATACATCACCATTTTGAGCTTTGCGGAATGCAGGGAATAAAGGTAGTACAGCTTTTCTGGATAGTTACCGCTGTTATGTGTCTTATAGGCTTTGCAGCGTGCAGGAATATATTTTAACAGGGGGATAATAAAATGGAATACAAGGATAAAAAGGTACTTGTCAGCGGTTTCGGCATGAGCGGTATATCTGCGGCGGGACTGCTTAAAAAGCTTGGCGCGTCCGTCATTTTGCAGGACAAAAAGACAGAGGCGGAGCTTTCAAAGGCGGAAGACTTTGAAAATAATAAGGCGGAGCTTACGGCAAAGGGTATAGAGCTTTATTTAGGCGCTAATCCCGACGATATAATAGAGGATATAGACATACTTGTTTTAAGCCCGGGCGTTCCTACGGATCTTGACTTTGTAAATAAGGCAAGAGAGCTTGGCAAGACTGTAATAGGCGAGATAGAGCTTGCATATGAATTTTGCGCCTCGCCCATAGCGGCAATAACGGGCACTAACGGCAAGACCACAACCACAACTCTTGTGGGAGAGATATTAAAGGCGCATTTCAAAAAGACATTCACTGTCGGCAATATAGGTTATCCATTTGCGGATATAACGCTTGACACAGTGCCCGAGGGTGCTGTTGCGGCAGAGCTTTCGAGCTTTCAGCTTGAAACTATAATAGATTTCAGACCCAAGGTGAGCGCGGTATTGAACATAACTCCCGATCACCTCAACAGACATCATACGCTTGAAAACTATATTGCCGCCAAGGAAAGAGTGTTTGAAAATCAGACGGCGGAGGATTACTGCGTCCTCAATTACAATGACGAGGCAACAAGGCTCATGGCTGAAAAGACAAGGGCCAAGGTCATATTCTTTTCACTCTACAGGGAGCTTGACGAGGGCATATATGCC
>CANROO010000075.1 GCA_947632235.1 uncultured Clostridia bacterium | reverse complement strand
GTTGTTTTGTTGAGTTTAACAGAAGTGTACAAGGTTTATACAGTGATAAGAAAAATATCCGCCGGGACTGTCCCCAAAACGTTATGACTGCGTTGATTGTGAGCGGGCGACCACAGGTCGCCCCTACGGCAGGGGGTGTGCAAAAGCCTATAATTTGTGCTGAAAATCCACAAAAACGGGCGTGCAATGGCTGGTCGTTTTGCTTCGCAAAACTGCTCGCCCATGCAACCGAGGCACGCCCCTACAGGCAAGGGAATTGGTTTGTTTTTCGTATTGGGGAGCAGTCCCCGCACAGTCCATACTTAACGGCAACGGGAAGCTGTCCCCAAACTTCATACTCTGCATTACCTCCAATGTAGGGGAGACCTGTGGTCTCCCTCCCTACAGGCGAGGGCAGCGGCTTTGACTATCATTATTGCCCAAAACCAAAAGCCCATAATTATCATTTCCGAAAAAATATCCCCCGGCTGAGCCGAGGGATATTTTTTATTTTATTCAAGCCTCGTATTTGATTATAGCGCCTCTTGGGCATTCGCTCACGCACTTACCGCACTGAGTACACTTGCTGTAATCTATCTTGGCTATCTTTGCGGGAGGCACGAGATTGCCTATAGCCTTCATCTCTATAGCCTCGGACGGACAGCCCTTAGCGCACTTGCCGCAGCCTATGCAGGCAGTTGTACAAGCCTTCATGGCTACAGCCGCCTGATCGAGCGAGTTGCATGTAACTCTCACGAGCTTATCATAGGGAACAAGCTCAATGAGGCTCTTGGGACAAGCCTTTATACAAGCTCCGCAGGCAACGCATTTGTCCTTATCCACAACGGCAACGCCGTTTACAACATGGATGGCATCGAATGCGCAGGCGGCAGCACAGCTTCCGTCACCCAGACAGCCGTGAGCGCACGCCTTATGTCCGCCGGAAACGCTTGCCTCAAAACGGCAGTCGTCTGCGCCGTAGTATTCAAATCTGGACTTTGCCTTGTCGCAGTCACCCTGACACTTTACAAAGGCAGTCATCTTTTCGGCAGAGCCTGCCTCAACTCCCATTACCTCGGCTACCTTGCCTGCTACGCCTGCACCGCCTACGGGACAGGCATTGACGGGAGCCTCTCCCTTGGCTATTGCCTCGGCAAGAGCATCACAGCCTGCAAATCCGCAGCCGCCGCAGTTGGCGCCCGGAAGGCACTCTCTTATAAGAGGTACCTTGGGATCCTGCTCCACCTTGAAAATGATAGAAGCAAAGCCGAGAACTATACCAAAGATCACGCCCATACAGCCTAAAACAAGTACGGGAAATAAAATTGCATTAATATCCATTTTAAACCCTCCTTATCAAAGCATGCCCGAGAAGCCCAAAAAGGCGATAGACATAAGACCTGCAGTTATGAGTGTGATTGGGAAGCCCTGAAACGGCTTGGGGATAGGACATCTTTCAAGCCTTTCTCTTACGCCGGCAAAGAGTATGATCGCAAGAGCAAAGCCTACAGCGGCGCCTACGCCGTTTACAAGCGACTTGATAAAGCCGAAGTTGCTTTCCATATTTGTTACTGTAACGCCGAGAACCGCACAGTTTGTGGTGATAAGAGGAAGATAAACGCCGAGCGCCTGATAGAGCGAGGGCGAGCTCTTCTTAATGAACATCTCAACAAACTGAACGAGCGATGCAATTATAAGTATGAAGGCTATGTTGTATAAATAAGAGAGGTTCATGGGAACCAGCACGAAGTTATAAACAAGCCATGTTGCGGCAGAAGCGAGAGCTATAACGAATATAACAGCAACGCCCATGCCCGCAGCAGTTTCCACCTTCTTGGACACGCCGAGGAACGGACAGATACCTAAGAATTTGGAAAAGATAAAGTTATTGACGAATATAGCCGCCATTAAAGTTACAAATAAATTCATTCTCTGTCCACCTCCTACTTCCTGTTCCTGACAAGATTAACAAGTACCATAAGAAAAGCAAGAGTAATGAATGCTCCCGGAGGAAGTATCATGAGCAATGTCTTGCAGCTCTCGGGAAGGATAGCGATGTTGAAAAGGCTGCCGTTGCCGAGAAGCTCTCTTACTGCGCCGAGCACTGTCAATGCAAGCGTAAATCCAAGACCCATGCCTATACCGTCGAAAAGAGAAGCTATGGGGCCGTTCTTGCCCGCATAGGCCTCTGCTCTTGCAAGTATGAGGCAGTTAACAACTATAAGGGGGATGTACACGCCCAGACTTGCGTCAAGGGTGGGCACAAAGCCCTTCAAAAGCATCTGTACTATTGTAACGAAGGATGCTATTACTACTATATAACAGGGTATTCTTACACTGTCGGGTATTATCTTTCTTATAAGTGAAATAACAAAGTTAGAGCAGATAAGGACCGCTGTTGTGGAAAGACCCATACCTACGCCGTTTATAGCCGATGATGTAACGGCAAGCGTGGGACACATACCTATTACCTGTACAAAGGTAGGGTTTTCATCAATTATACCATTTTTGATTATCTTAACGGGATTCATCAATCAGCCCCTCCTTCCGCATAGTTTTCAGTGATGTAGCTTATTGCCTCCGTGGCGGCTGCCGCAACGGCTCTTGAAGTGATGGTCGCGCCTGTGAGCGCCTCTATCTCTCCGCCGTCCTTTGTTACCTTGACCTCACCGCTCTTGCCTGCAAACTGTGAGTAGAAGCTCTCCTTTGCGGCATTTGCGCCGAGTCCGGGAGTTTCGTTAGAGCAGTTGACTATGGAAAGACCGGTTATAGTGCCTTCAAGGTCAACGCCGTACATAAGCTCTAAGCCTGCGCTGAAGCCCTTTGTATTTATGGCAACGGCATAGCCTATGGTATTGCCGTCATTATCGAGCGCGGGGGTAACGGTGGTGATACTGCCCTCGTTTACCTCGGTTTCCTCGCCGAAGCTTGCGGCATCGGGAAGCACAGCCGTCATACTTTCCTGCTTTGCCTTGTCGGACTGCTCCTGAATGGGCGCGGCAGTTATCATATTGACATAGCCCAGAAGCGCTGAAGCAATAACGCATATAATGAGAAGTACCGCAGCGGGTTTTACTATATTCGACATATTACTTCACCTCCTTGACTTTAACGGGCTTTACATAGCCGAATTTCTTGGGCGTTGTCCATCTGTCGATAAGAGGAACACAGAGGTTCATAAGAAGTATCGAATAGGATACGCCCTCGGGATAACCGCCGAACACTCTTATGAGCACCGTTATGAAACCGCAGCCGAAGCCCATTATGAGCTGACCCAGAGGTGTAACGGGGGATGAAGCGTAGTCGGTAGCCATGAAGAAGGCGCCGAGCATAAGTCCGCCGAAGAATATCTCGGTGTAGTCCCTGCTTACCGCTCCCTCTACTCCGCAGAGCTTGAGTATATATGTGAACACAAGCACGGTACCTATGTATAAAACGGGTATCCTCCAGGATATTACCTTCTTATATAAGAGGTAGAGACCGCCTATTATAAGCGCTATCGCGCAGGTCTCGCCTATAGTTCCGCCCGTGTTGCCTATAAGGCCCTGCACTAAGGTCGCGCCGTAGCTTCCGCCCTCCTTCATTGAAGCAAGGGGAGTTGCGTAGGTCTCGGCCTCTGCCATGAAGTTGGTCGCCTTGAATGCCGCACCCGTCATAAGAGTGGGATATGACGCAACCAGAAAGGCTCTGCCCGCAAGAGCCGGGTTTATGAAGTTCTGACCCAGTCCGCCGAATATCTGCTTAGCGATCACTATTGCAAAGCCTGCGCCGACTATGGGCATAACAAATATTGCTATAGGATGCTCGCTGAAGGACAGAGCAGGCATATTGAGTGCAAGCAGAAGTCCCGTGATGACTGCCGAAAAGTCCTTTATGGTGTTGGGCTTTTTGGCAATTTTGTTGTAGAGCGTTTCCCACAAAACGGCTGCCAGTATGGAAACGGCTACCATTATTGCGGCTGTAACGCCGAAATATACAATACCCATTACCGTTGCCGGTACAAGGGCAATAACAACATCTCTCATAACGCCGGAAACGGTTTCATCAGAGCGGATATGAGGAGATGAAGAAACCATTAAATTGTCATTCATTATTTCCGTCCTCCTTTATTTCTTTCTCTTAGAAGCCATTACCTCGCCTCTGAAGGCGATTATCGTCTGTGCCAGATGTCTTTTGGCGGGACAGGTGAAGGAGCATGAACCGCACATTATGCAGTCCAGTCCGTCATGAGCCTCAAACGCCGCCATATCGCCTGCAAGAGCGTCCTGATTCAATGTGAGGGGCATAAGTCCCATAGGACAAGCGCCCACGCACTTTCCGCACCTTATGCAGTTGCTCTCGGGAGGAAGCTCAGCCGACTTCCTTGTAAGACATAAAAGAGCCGAGGAGGTCTTTACAAAGGGCACGTCCGTTGAAAACATAGCCTTGCCCATCATGGGGCCGCCGGCTATTATCTTGGCAGGCTCTTCGGTAAAACCGCCGACCTGCTCTATGAAGTCGTTTATGTTCATGCCTATCCTGACCTGATAGTTGCCGGGGTTCTTTACCGCATCGCCCGTGAATGTAACTATCCTTCTCATAAGAGGTCTGTCCTGAGCGCAGGCTCTCTCAACGGCAAGAACGGTGTCTACATTGTCCACTATACAGCCCTCGGAGGCAGGAAGCTTGCCCGACTTGACCTCTCTACCCGTAACAGCGTATATGAGCTGTTTCTCTGAGCCCTGAGGGTACTTTGTGAGAAGGGCGACAACGGAGATGTCGTCATACTTTCTGCACACCTCGCTCATTGCCTCTATGGCATCGGGCTTGTTGTTCTCTATAGCTATGTAGCCCTTTGCGCCGGGATGAAGCGAGAGCATTATCTTAAGACCCATGGCGAGTCTTTCGCTCTTTTCAAGCATAACTCTGTGGTCGGATGTAAGATAGGGCTCGCACTCTGCCGCATTGACGATAACTGTGTCTATCTTGTCCGTCGGAGGCGGATTGAGCTTTATGTGAGTGGGGAAGCCCGCTCCGCCCAAGCCTACGATACCCGCATTCTTTATCTTGTCGAGTATCTCTTCCTTTGAAAGCTTCTGCCAGTCCTTGTTTTTGCCGAGCGAGGGATCCTCCTCAAAAAGGCCGTCGTTTTCAACAATGACAGAAAGCGCCATCGTTCCGCCCGGAGTGAGCATAGGCTTTATGTCCTTCACCGTGCCCGATACGGAAGCATGGATGGGAGAACACATAAACGCCTCTGCCTCGGCTATCTTCTGACCGAGCAGTACCCTGTCGCCTTTTTTGACGATAGGAACGGCGGGAGCGCCTATATGCTGGCTCATGGGATATACCATCAAAGCGCCCTCTTTGGGCATTATTATCTCAATAGGCTTCTTCTCTGTAGCCTCTTTGCCCTCGGGCGGATGGATACCGCCGATCTTAAAGGTTTTAAGATTCATATCTATTTCCTCCTTCATTTTATTTTACCTTAAAAATATAATACAACATTTTTCATAAAAATACAAGACTCTACAGAGTTTTTTTGTGTTAAATATATAACAATGTTTCAAATGAGCGGAAAAATGTTGGTTAAAACTATACTATTGTTTGAAAATTTTGTTAATTGTTTTCAATTTTTGCCCCTCTCTATTGTTTTTTTATATCTTTTGTATTAAAATTAAACATAAGTATTCATATCATAAAAAGTAAAAAGGCTTATACGGAAAGGAAGGACAAAAAATGAAGGTTGCAAGCTTTACTATAGACCACGACAGACTTAAAAGAGGCATATATGTTTCAAGACGGGACAATGTGGGGAGCGAAGTCGTCACCACATTCGATGTGAGATTCAAGGTGCCCAATACGGAGCCGTGCATGGACACCGCGGCCATACATACTCTCGAGCATCTTATGGCAGTATATTTAAGAGGGGATGAAAGGTGGGCTGACAGTATAATTTATGTGGGCCCCATGGGGTGTAGAACAGGTATGTACATCATTTTCAAGGGAAGCCTTGAGAGCGAAGACGTGCTGGAGCCCATACGCTCAGCCGTGAAATTCGTAATGGACTTCGAGGGCGAGGTCCCTGCGGCGACATCAAGGGAATGCGGTAACTATCTCGACCACAATCTCACATACGCAAAATGGGAATGCGAAAAATTCTACAACGAGGTATTGAAGGATATAAAGAAGGAAAACATGGTATACCCCGATTAATATGTACAGGGTGTAAATTCTTTTTTAAGTAATTTTTCTTTTGCTTAAAATGGCTTGAAAAATGCTGTAAAAAGAGTTATAATGAAAGTTATTCCAATTGTGTTATAAAAGGCTTTGCAGGGAGGTGAGCACGCATGGCAGAGTATACCAAGCAGGTAGATGAGCTTTACAACGATCTCATAAAGGAAATAAAGAGCTATCATCCGTCAAAGGATCTTTCTCTTGTGGAAAGGGCGTACGCTCTCGCAAAGCAGGCTCACGGCGAGCAGAAGAGAAAATCGGGAGAGCCTTATATTATCCACCCTCTCGCGGTAGCCAAGATACTGGCGGAGCTGGAGCTTGACCTGGAAAGCATAACCGCAGGACTTCTGCACGATGTTGTGGAGGATACCAAATATACGCTTGACGACATATCCGATATGTTCAACTCCGATGTTGCCCTGCTCGTGGACGGCGTGACGAAGCTCGAAAAATTCGCCTATTCCTCAAAGGAGGAATTTCAGGCTGAAAACTTCAGAAAAATGTTCCTTTCAATGGCAAAGGATATAAGAGTGATACTCATAAAGGTGGCCGACAGACTGCACAATATGCGTACCCTCAAATATATGCGTCCCGAAAAGCAGAAGGAGATAGCGCAGGAAACTCTCGACATCTACGCTCCCCTTGCGGACAGGCTGGGTATTTCAAAGATAAAGACGGAGCTTGAAGACCTCTGTCTGAGGTATCTGGAGCCGGACGCATACTATGACCTTGTGGACAAGATAAACAGAAAGCAGTCCGAAAGAGAGGACTATGTAAAGAAAATAGTAGCCGAGATAAGCGAAAAATGCGAAAAGGCAGGCATAAAGAACTGCACCGTATACGGCAGACCAAAGCACTTCTTCAGCATTTACAAAAAAATGCACACCAAGAATAAGTCGCTCGATCAGATATTCGACCTCTTTGCGGTGAGAGTGCTTGTGGACAATGTAAAGGACTGCTACGGCGTGCTGGGCGTTGTACACGAGGCTTATACGCCCATGCCCAACCGCTTCAAGGACTATATAGCCATGCCCAAGGCAAATATGTATCAGTCGCTTCACAACACGCTCATAGGCCCCGAGGGCATGATATTCGAGATACAGATAAGGACCTACGAGATGCACAGGACTGCCGAATACGGCATCGCCGCGCACTGGAAGTACAAAAAGGGCATAACCGAGGGCGTGGAGGACAGCTCCGAGGACGCTAAGCTCTCATGGCTCAGACAGATACTGGAATGGCAGAGGGATATGTCCGACAACCACGAGTTCATGGACACCATAAAGACAGACCTCGACGCATTCAGCGACAATGTGTTCTGTTTCAGCCCGAGCGGAGAGGTAATTTCTCTTGCGGAGGGCTCTACTCCCGTTGACTTTGCCTATGCCATACACTCAGCAGTGGGCAACACCATGGTGGGCGCAAGAGTAAACAACAGGATAGTAAACTTCGACTATGTTATAAAAAACGGCGACAGGATAGAGATAGTAACATCGCAGAACTCCAGAGGACCCAGCCGTGACTGGCTTAAATTTGTAAAGACAAGTCAGGCAAAGTCCAAAATAAACCAATGGTATAAGAAGATAAATAAGGAAGAAAATATAGTAAAGGGCAAAGACCTGCTTGAAAAGGAAGCCAAGCGCAAGGGACTGAACATAGCCGACCTGCTCACTCAAAAGGGCATGGAGGCTGTGCAGACGCGCTACAGCTTCAAGGACTGGGACTCCGTATGCGCCGCCGTTGGACACGGCGGACTCAAGGAGGGTCAGGTCATAAACAAGCTCAACGAGGAATATCAGGCTGAGCTTAAGCACAGCAAGACCGCTCAGGAGCTTCTTAAGGAGCAGGAGGACGCCATAAAGGCAAGGCTTGAGACCGAGACCGGAGAGGAGCACTCCCACAAGCGCAGTAAAAGCGGTATTTATGTACACGGCATAGGCGACATAGAGGTGAGGTTCTCAAGGTGCTGTTCGCCCGTTCCCGGCGATGAGATAGTGGGCTTTGTGACAAGAGGCAGAGGCGTGTCCATACACAGGACGGACTGCATAAACATAATAAACCTCAACGAGGAGGAGAGAGCAAGGCTCCTCGAGGCCGAGTGGACCATAGACAGGGCATACGGCGGAGGATATTTCAAGGCGGATATAAGAATACTTGCTGACGACAGGGACGGACTGACGCTCGATATATTAAAGGTGATAATAGACGAGGGACTTTCCGTTGTGAACGTGAACGGCAGGAGCCTTAAAAACGGCAGTGCCGTCATAGACCTCTCGCTTAAGATAAGCGGTAGAGAAGCCCTTGAGATACTTGCAAAGAAGATAAAGAATATAAGAGGTATAGAAAGCATTGAGAGAGTGAATTCATAATGAGAGCTGTTTTGCAGAGAGTGGCATATGCAAGGGTCAGCGTGGACGGTGAAACCGTGGGAAGCATAGAAAACGGCGTTGCCGTGCTTGTGGGCATGAACACGGGCGATGACGCAAAGACCTTTGAGTGGATGTTCAACAAAATAAAAAACATGAGGATATTTGAGGACAGCGAGGGCAAGATGAACCTTTCAGTATCGGATAAGGGCGGCGGCATACTGCTCATACCCAACTTCACAATATACGCCGATGCCAGAAAGGGCAACAGACCGAGCTTTGCAATGGGCGCAGGACCCGAGGAAGCAAGGCAGAGCTTCAACGCCTTTGTGGAATATGCCAAAAATAACTATGACAATGTGGAATCGGGCGTTTTCCAAGCCTATATGAATGTGGAGCTTTTAAATGACGGCCCCATAACCATACTGCTCGACAGCGATAAGCTGTTCTGACCCGCAATCTGTATGCCAAAAACAGGAGAGATATATGAGATTAAAGGTTTTTGTATCTCCCGACATGGGGGAGAACTGTTATTTTGCAATAGATGAAAGCACAAATGAGGCTATAGTGATAGACTGCGGAGCCATGGCAGAGAAGCTTTGCAGATTCATAGACGATGAAGGCATAAAGCTCAAGGCCATATGCCTGACTCACGCTCACTTTGACCATGCCGGCGCTGTGAGCGAGGTAAAAAAGCACACGGGCGCTCCCGTAATAATATGCGAGGGCGAGGAAACAGTTGCGGACAGTCCCGAATACAACCTTTCGGCAGTGTTCGGCGCGCCGTTTACGGTGCCCTATGACAGGGTAATGCGTGACGGCGAAAGATTTTCATTCGGCAGTCTTGAATTCAGAGTTATATCCACTCCGGGACACACTGCCGGAGGCGGCTGCTTTTACTTTGAAAAAGAAGGCGTCCTCTTTGCGGGAGATACGCTTTTCTTTATGAGCGTGGGCAGGACGGACTTCCCGTCGGGCAGTGCCTCCGCGCTTACCGAAAGCATAAAGAAAAAGCTCTTTGTACTGCCCGATGACACCGTGGTATACACGGGGCACGGTCAGCAGACGAGCATAGGCTTTGAAAAGGAGAACAACGGCTTTATTTTTTAGCCGTAATAAGGCATTATGTACTATATATTAAAAGGCCACAACTTTATAGACGACATCGTATCCATACTAATGCTTTTCTATCCCAACGACAAATACACCCAGACGGAGGATATTAAGGACGGCATAACGCTTCTTTCGGGGCTTGAAGACAACAGGGCTTACGCAGAGCTCTACATTGACGGAGAGCTTAAGGCGGAGCACAGCGAAGCAGCTGAGAGCTCCGACAGGCGCGAGATAAAAAGAGTGCTGGGCTTATGCTCCGCTCTTGCCTTGAAAAGGGTGCGCAATATCCCCCTTGCCTGGGGAATACTCACGGGCGTAAGACCTGCAAAGCTTGTGAGCGAGGCTTGGAGCGAGGGCCTCGGTACAGACGAAATAAGGCGTATATTCACTCGGAAATATCTTGTCAGCCCCGAAAAGCTGGAGCTTATGATAAGGGTGGCCGAGCAGGAAAAAAATATAGTCGAAAACGGCATAGGCAAGATAAGCATATACATAGGCATACCCTTCTGCCCCACAAGATGCCTCTACTGCTCCTTCACATCCTATCCGCTTGAAAGATACAGAAACAGGGTAGACGAATATATAGACGCTCTTATAAAAGAAATGAGCTTTGTAAGCGGATATGTTTCAAAAAATGAGGTCGAAAGCCTCTACATAGGCGGCGGCACGCCCACATCGCTCAATGAAAAACAGCTTGAAAGACTGCTGTGCGCAGTTGAAAAATACCTTAAGATACCTGCGGAGTTCACTGCAGAGGCAGGAAGACCCGACACCGTGACGCCTGAAAAGCTCCGCATACTCAAGGAGCACAATGTATCCAGAATATCCATAAATCCGCAGACACTCAATGATGACACACTGCGCCTCATAGGCAGAGAGCATACCTCGGCGCAGTTTTTTGAGGCGTTCGAGCTTGCCAGAAAAGCAGGACACGAGCATATAAACACCGACATAATACTGGGACTTCCCGGAGAGGGAGAAAAAGAAGTCACAAGGACAATGCAGGGGCTTGAAAAGCTCTCTCCCGAGAGCATAACGGTGCATACCCTTGCGGTAAAGAGAGCCTCAAGGCTCAAGGAGACGCTTGAAAGCTACGACATGGCAGACTACTCTCTCATGGAAAGGCTTATAGGAATATCACGGGAATACACCGAAAAAATGGGTATGCTCCCCTACTATATGTACCGCCAGAAAAATATGGCAGGCAATTTTGAAAATGTGGGCTGGTGCAAGGAAAAGTGCCAATGCATATATAATGTGGCTATAATGGAGGAAAAACAGACGGTCATAGCGCTGGGCGCAGGCGGTTCCACCAAGATAGTAGACACAGACACAAACAGAATAGAAAGAATATTCAATGTCAAAAGCGTTGACGATTATATAACGAGAATAGACGAAATGCTGGAGAGAAAAAAGGCTCTGGAAGGTATGCTTTAATATATGACAAATTATATGTGTCAGGCTTGCATTATTGACGGTAAAGGCAATCTCGGCATACAATTCTTTGCTTTATAATATACGGATTTGCGCAAACGATTAATTTTACGGCGTAAACAACAAAGCGCATTGTTCCAAAATGTGTTATTATAAAAGCATAGGAAGCGTATGCATTAAAAAAATGAGGTGGAAATATGGCAGAATTAAGAAAGAAGAATAAAGACAGACTTTTTGCAGGCTATGACAATGAATATGAAAAGCTGGCGTTTGGCGAGAAAAGCATCGAAAGCGAAAATATGCGC
>CANROO010000074.1 GCA_947632235.1 uncultured Clostridia bacterium | reverse complement strand
GGCGGTGAGAAGTCGGGCGTTGTGATGTACACATCCACAAGTCCGCCCCTTTCGCCTCTTTCCGCCTTGGCCATGGCAACGCCCTCCATTTCCTTCACTATCTGTCTGTAGTGCGCCTTGTTTCCGCCGAAGGCCGAGCTCTGCACTGCCTCGAAATATCTCTGCCTGAAGCTCTCCGTGTCCTCCTCTTCCTCGCCTGCTATCATTACCTCGGTGAGCCTTGCCCGAGAGAGCCCGGCAACATAGTCCACGGGCACGAGATCTCCCAGGTGTCTGTTGCCCTCCTCGCCAGAGGTCTCGCATCTCATGCGGTATTCAAAGTCCGAGAGCTTTTCCTCGGCATAGAAATTGATCTTGTCTATGTTGAATCTTGTGCCTATGGGTATCTCCGTGTCAAACACTCCCCTGCACACCGAATAAGTGGCAGGATAGGGCGATATGCCCGTTTCCCTTGCCCGTCTTATGAGGTATTCCCTCGGGGCGGTATCGGCAAAGGAGGCGTCGAGGGCGTTTTCAAGCGCTATATATGCCTGTGCAAGCTCTGCGCAGGCAGGAGCGCAGGCATCGTAAATGACGGAGCCCTGCCTTTTGTCAACATCCGTCCTCACTCTGCCCAGCACTCTTTCAAGTATGTTTTCATATGTGTTCTGTTCAAACAATTTGTACCCTCCTTATATATAGGCGTCAAGGCTTATTTCGCCGTATACGGTATCGAGCTCCAGCCCGACCCTGAGCTTGTTTTTATCGGCTTCCGCGCTGAAGGCCGTTATGCCCTTTATCCTCTCGTCATTTTTGAGCGCGTCCTCAAGCCTCAGCCGTATCACTGCCCTTGCGTAGCTCATGTCGGCGCCGAACAGATCCTTAAGCCTCACGCCGTATTTTTTGTCATATATTACATAGGTGTCCCTTTCTGTCATAAGGAGCTTATACACTGCCTGCTTCACGGCATCCCTGCCGCCGCAGAGTCCCCGAATGGTCAGGGACTCCGTATCCATGCGGTAGGTTGTGTCCGTGCTTTTTATAAGCGTATAGCTCCCGTCAAGAGTTGTGCTCTTAGGTGTCATGTCCTCAGCTCCTTAAAGCATGCCCTCAAGGCGGTCAAATTCCTCCACTATCTTGAAGTCCTCAAATGTGAAGGTCATTTCCTCATCCAGGAAGGAGCCCTCCGCGTCAAACTTGGCGAGCACTCCGCCGTCAAGGTTGCAGTCGGTGAGTATCACAGACTGTCTGCCTGCGGAGCTTGTGGGGTCCTCGTTTATTATCTGTATGTCGAAGTAAATGTCCTCGCCCGTGTTCTTGTAATCTCTCAGCAGTCTTCTGAATACGCTTGTGTTGTAGTGGAACTTGGCTCTGCCCTTTCCCGACCATCCGCTGGACTTGTTGCCCTTGGCGGTCCTGCCGAGTATGGGCACGAGCACCTTGTTCTTCTCCATTGTCGCCTCCAGATTTATAGCCTGCATAAAGTTGTAGCGGTTGTTGTTTATTGTCACATAGCATTCCGCAAGCTTAGCGCTCAGGGAATCTCTTGCGTTCATTATAGCTGCCATATTTTTACCTCCTTAATTTATCCTTACCGTCATATAGAGCTGTGTCATGGCGTTTGCAGGCGTTATAACGTCCGTTATTACCACGCTTTTTCTGTTTTCGCCTCTTTCAACGGTTATGCTGTTTTCGTCAAAGCCGTCCAGAGCCCTCAGCGCCAGAAGCTTTTCGTGGTGCTTCACTATGTCGCACCACAGTGAGTTTCTGCCTGCCGGATCGTTGGGCACCCTGCCCAGATAATAGCTGTTGAATATAACGGCGATGTCCGTGGCTATGCGGTCTATGAGCCTTATCGTCTGGTTGTCCTTAAAGTCATCGCCCTTCTCCGCAGTGGTGTTCACAAGCGAATTGATGTCGAGCAGTACTCTCACCTCGCCGTTGACATTGTGGAAAACAAATTCGCCGTTTTTTATGCTTGTCTCAAGCTCCGTCTGCGAGGCGTCCGCCCTTATGTCATACTCTCCGTTGTAGAGGGTGTTGGTGAGCGACTTGTTCACCTCACAGCCCCCTATAGCGCCTGCCGTCCACGCCAGTATGTGATAATTGTCGTCATCGGAGAGCGCCGCCTTCACGCACACATTCCCCTCGTAGTCCCCGGAGTATATGCCCGTGACGCACTGGAATTTCTTTCCCGTCTCATCGCGCATACGCCTTGTGTATTCCACAAGGAGCTTTTCATACTCCTCGTCATCGTATACCAGCGCAACGGCGTTGAAGGTATAGCTGTCCAGCTTGTCCAGAAAGCTCTGCACATCCTCGCCCTGTGCGTAGCCCATAACGCCTCCGGCGAGAAATGTGCCCGGCAGTACGCCTAAGCTTGCGTCCCTTTTCCACTCCACATAGCAGTTGTCGTCAAGCTCCTTCATGCTTGATACGGTCTGCGAAAAAACTATATCGTCATATATTGTGAGCTTCACATCATAGAGCGAGGGGTTGTCGGCATTTTTTGCCGATATGAGCTTTATGTAGTTTCCTCTGGAGCCGTATTTCTTGGCTGTGCAGTATGTGCAGGAAGCCTTCTTCTGGCTTGTCTGGTTGAGCTTGTATATAAGGAGCCTTGAAGAGCACTTGAACGCTTCTCTTATGTCCTTAAGCGCCGTGTCGGTATAGGGCCTTGAAAAATATTCCTGCGAATTTTTTATAAAGTCCTCTCTTGTTATCTCCATTATATCTTCATCGCCCCAGTCAAGGCTCAGGGCGAGCGCCGTAACGCCTCTCTCGCCGAAAACATCTGCTCCCGTGTCCGCAGACACTATGTTTATGTAGCTTCCGGGCAGTACCTTGTTCTGCACCGTAAATGTTCCTCCTCCGAGCATATTATTTTTCCTCCTTTCCCGAGCCCAAAAAATCATTTATTATTTTTTCGGTCTCCGCTATGCCGTAGCTTTTGTCCTCCTTAAGAAATGCGGACAATATGTCCCTGTACCTTGCAAATCTTTCGCAGGTGCAAAGCTGGCTCTTGCTGAATTTAGTTTCTGCCATATAGTTATCCTCCCTTTCAAATTCAACTGTCTGTTATTTTTGTTGTTTCCGAGTACTCGCCCATCATATCGGGGCTTTCCTCGTCATCCGTTGTGTAGAATATATCAAAGCTCAGCGTTATATACAGTCTGTCTTCTCCTGCCTTGGCGCTTATCTTCAAGGGTCTTACGGGCAAACCGTCTATATATATGTATTCCAGCGCAGTCATAAGCTCCGCCGTCAAAGAGTTGTAGTTTTCCCTTTTTCTGCCGTTGAAATAGTGTATTTCCGCCTCGGCGTTCATCCTTCTGCGCCTGCCCCTGTATATCTCGGAGCCGAGCTCCCTCAAAATTATGGAAAAGCAAGGCGTTTTAAAGCCTTGCTTGACCTCCTCCGTGTATATTCTTATATCCTTAAAGCAGGCGCTCAGCCTTTCGGCTATTCCCATAACTATTTTGTTTATCATCTATGCCCACTCCTTAATGCTGTCAAGTATTATTTCGGTATGCCCCTTGTAAACAGCGCTTAAAGAGCTGTTTACAAAGGTATATTTTTTCCCCAGATGAGTTATGACTATTTTGCTTCCCGCCTTCACATATATTTCAATAGGTAAAAATAGCTTTATATTCTGTTTGAGACGGGAGGCGTCCTCCTCTATGTCGCCCGTATTCATCTTGCTGAACAGCCCCGTTTCGTAGGAGACCCTGCATTTTATCCCGGTGTATTTTTCAACATCCCTGTGTTTGGTCACATTACCTTCGGTATACTCCTCCTTCTCGTATATGTCACAGCTGTCAGTAAAAAGGCGCTCTATATCTTTTTTTATGTTCACCATTTCAACCTTCTGAAGCCAATCAATATTTTGTCCTTGTCCATAAGCCTTTTTATAAGCTCGTCAAAGAGCACGTCACGGCTTATGGAGCCGGTGTAGCTCAAAGATATATCGCCCTCCGTTATGCTTTCGAGCGCGCCTCCGAGGTCATAGCCGTCCAGCTCGCCTATGGAGCCTTTGAGCTTTAAAAAGGCTCCGCAGCACATATCCGCCGCGGTGTTGTAAAGCTCAAAGGGCACAGACTCTATGTTGCAGAAACAGCGTATGTATTCCTCCGTGTCATTTATGCACAGCTCTATTTTTTCGCTGTCCTCATCAGTGGGAGAATAGCCCAGACAGCTGAGTCTGAGCTTAACGTCATCGGGATTTATCATTTATAAAATGCCCTTCGACTTTATTCTCGCAATAGGAATGGATTTGTGGTTTATGTATTTGGGTTCCTCCGCGCCGTCATTCACAAGGCTCCAGTTGGCGCCGTTTTTAAGCTCCTCGTCCGTAGGCGAAAGCGACGCCTGCTCCTTTTTGAGATAGCTTATGCCGAAGGGAGCGAAGCACTTTCTCTGTCTTACATAGAGTGTGTCCTGACCTCCCTTTACGGCAGGGTTCCTGCCCATTTCGTAGGGCACCTTGGCGCCTATGTTTTCATAGTCGAATGCGCCCTCGCCCAAGATATATGTAGTATACACGCTTTTGCCGTCTCCGCCCTCGCTCACGGGCATTGTGTCGTCTATGAGCACTGTTCTGCCGTTCCAGCTTGCGAGAGTGAGATCTCTCTGTATGCCGTGTGCATCGGTCTGCTTGAGATAGGCGAGCAGATTGAGGTTTTCAAGAGCGGTAGCTACCTCCGAGTGCATTATAGCTATTGTAAACTTGTTCTTGTTGTCGCCTCCGGCCTTCTGTATCGCCTTGTTGAGCGTTTCGGGCTGTATTGTGCTCACCTCTTCCTCTGTTATGTCATATGTGTGACCGTTCACAAATTCAAGGTTTTCCTTGCCCGTCATTGAGAATATTCCCTCGAGTATGGCAAGGAGAGTGTCCTGATCCACGCCGTCAAAATATTCTGCCACCTGCGCCGCAACGCTGTCCATAAAGCCTGCTCCGCCCGTTATATCCTCCGCAAAGTCGGTCTCGAGCCACGCCTTGGCTCTGCCCACTACCACAACGCCTCTTTCGTAGGTGTTGGTCTCTGTTGCCGTTATGTCGGTATTGCCGTCATAGTTGAGCACCTCGCCATCAAGAAGCCCGTACATCGGGAGTATGGCGTATGCCGTGCCCGACTGCGCGCTGAAGGCATGTCTTATCTCGCTGTTTCCTCTCAGCGCCTTACTCTTTATGAGCTCGTTTTTTTTGAGCTGAGGTATTTTATCCGCATATATGCCGAATGCCTGCGGATTAAAGGTCTTGCTGTCAAATTTAGCCATTTTTGTTTTCCTCCTTTATTTATTGATAGATCTATATTCATCCCGCCCTCCGCATCACCTTATTTTTCTGTATTACGCTTTACCGCCGTCAAGGTATGCGCATATCTCGTCATAGCTCATATCCCCGACATCCTTTTCCTTTTTTTCGCTTCTGCCTATGCTCACGCCTCTGAAGGACGCCTTCTCCTTTTCCTTGAAGAGATATTTTGTGTCCTCGCCGTTTCTGAGAGCCTCAAGCTGTTCGTCTATACCGCTCAGCCTGCCGTTTTCGTCAAGCTCCGCCTTTTCGGTGTCTATGAGCGCCCTCACAGCCCTAACCGTCTTTGCGCCCGAGCGTACTATGGCCTTTTCAAGCTCGTTTTCAAGCCTTATATTCTGTATTTCCTTTTTGTGCTCCTCCTTCAGCTTGTTTATCTCCCTTGTGTAAAGCCTTGTTATTTCCTCCCTTATCTCCGGGCTGAGCTTTATCTGTGTGTTCTCCATTTTTGCTTTCCTCCTTGTTCATCTTCCTTATTTCCTCTCTGCTGTCCCTTGTCCAGGGATGCTTTGATATTACCGTTTCTCTGCTTATTATATCGAGCGACTTTATGCAGTTGTCTATGAGCTCGCTTTCGTTCACGAGAATGTTCCTGTTAAATATGATATTTATATCCTCGTCACCGAATGTGCCCTCTCCCGTGTTTTCAAGGTGGGCGTTCACAAACCACATGAGCTTGTAAAGCGCGCTTTTATACTCATTTTCCATGCCCGATGCGTCTATGTCTATGTCGGAATACATGCTGAGTATATTCATCATGTTGGGGCTTGTGCGCAGTATATCGCTCTTTGCGTCATAGCCCATGCCGTTTTCTATTATCGCCTTTTTGAATATGTCTATAAGGCTTTTGTAGTTTTCGCTGTTCACCTCTATGCGCAGTGTGTCCACTCCGCCGTCGCTGCCGTCTATCGTCCTCACCTTCACGGCGCCGTATGACGCTAAGTTGTGCCTGAACTCTCCCAGGCTTTCGCCGTCATAGTTTCTGAGCACAAGTATGGTGTTACGGGGGTCCTCCTCCATGGCGTTCATAAAGTTGCTTATTATGAGGTTAAGCCCGTCCTGGAGCGACTTTACATTGCTTATAAGAGGCGTTCCTCCGTTGTACTTAAAGGCTATGAGCGGTATCCTCTCCCAGCTGAGAGCCCTGCCTTTTTCGTAGAAATACGGCGTTTTCCACTCTCTGCCGTCGGGTATGAGCCTTCCCCTGTCCTCGGTATAGCGCCTTATCCCCTTTTTGTCGAATACCTCTGCCTTTTTTATGAGCTTTTTTGTCCTGCCGTCATATTCATATGCCTTGTAGAACCTTACGGCGCCTTCAAGCTCCGTGCATTCGTCATCCGCCCAGAACGGCACTATCTCGCAGGGATCCATGCTCCTGAATTTAAGCTCTCCCTTCTCGTCATAGTACACATACAGCCAGCCTATACCGCAGTTTATGCTGTTTACTGCCACATCCTGCAAAAGCTTCTCAAAGCCTCTGCCCAGCGTCCTTCTCACAGCCGAGGTATAGTCCTGTCCGCCCTCTAGCGTTATGGGGTTTGAGAGCAGGTAGTTGACCTTCTGCGTCACAAGCTTCTTGTACTGATTATCTACTATTATATTGTTGGGCAGATTGTCTATCTCCCGGAGCTCGCCCTCCTCGCCTATACAGCTCCGCTTTCTTCCTAGAATGTCGTGCGCTCCGTCATAGTACGCCCTGCCCGTAAGCATCCTGCGCCTCTCGGGCGAGGCTCTGAACTGCCTTATCTCGCTCAGTATAAATTCTTCTTCCTTTATAATGCCTTCCCGTCCCTTCCTTATCCGCCTTATTATCTTTGGCATACGGGAATGCGGAAACTGAAAATCAAACATTTTTTCACCTCTCTTTCCCTCGCACCACTAAACTACCATAGCCAAAGTGACAAAGTGTGACATTTGTTTCGGAAAAGGCGAAAAATTTTTTTCCGCCCCGCATCACGGCGGTATAGGCTTAATGTATCGGACAGTCCCCGCTTGTCGGCTTCGTATCGGCAGCCTCACGGTAACATTAGTGCGGGGGACTGTCCCGAACTTGACTGCCTGCCGTTCTGAGATGTAATGCACTAAGTATGTATAGTAAAAAAAACAAATATCCGCCGGGACTGTCCCCAATACCTATCCATATGCTTTGGGGACAGTCCCTGTGCTTGTATAATTTTCGGTTTTTTTAGCTTATACATCATCGTTCAGTGCAGTTTTTTGTTACACTAGGGACAGTCCCCGTTTGTCGGCTTCGTATCGCCAGCCTCACGGTAACAATAGTGCGGGGACTGTCCCTGAACAGGGACTGCTCCCCATTACCTAAATACAAAATATAAGAACATCTTTTATAAAACCTCTGTCCTTGCCTGCGGGGGCTCAAGTCCGCTCCGCCGCCCCGACCGCAGGCACATCCTCCCCTGTTTCTTCCTATTATATATACCGCCTCCGTCCCTGCCCTGCATTTCAAAAAAATTTCGCAATATTTCATAAATTTTTTTAACAATTACTCAATTATCACAAATATTACAGTCAATTTACAGTTGCTCCAAACCCCTTGATTTTTATTCTCAAAGGTGATATATTAAGTTCAAGCAAGACACATTAGCCACAGCAAATCAAATGTTACAGTAATGTTACATTTTGAAAAACTTGTTGACTACTCAAATGTGAAATGCTATAATACTTTTGTAAATGAGGCGACTATGCTAAGCCTCTGCACATTTAATTTTCATAAGGAGGAAAAAAACAATGAAAAGAAAAATTGCTTTATTATTGGCAGCAGTAATGACAGTTGCTATGCTTCCAATGAACGCAATGGCTGACTCCAGCACAAGCCTTAGCAGAACCGGTCTTACTTTCCAGGCTGACAAGGTTGTTGTTAGAGGCGCAGACATCGATGTTCCCGACGGAGCATATGATGCAGATGACTTCACATCAGGAGCAACTGCAACACCTATCACTCTTGATATCAGACCTACATCAGGCGAGATCGAGAGAGGTGCAAAGATTATCTTAAGAGTAAACAACGGTAAGTTCGATCAGGACTTAGTAAATGCAGTTCCTTCTCTCTATGAGTATCATGTAGAGAAGTCAGGACAGTCATGGGATACTCTTATCGGTAACTTAAATGACGGCGACAGCATTGAGAACGTTCTTAACAGAACAGTATCAGCTGCTCACTCAAATGCAATGCCTTACGACATTTCTATAATAAATGAAGAAGAGGCAGAGGTTGAGTTATTCCCGCTTCCCAGTGAGTTTGTAAATGTTAACAACTCAAACGTTTCTGCAGGTTACCCCACATACAAGATCGCACTTCCTATCACTACTGAGGACAGCGACGAGGGCGACTTAACAATATCTATCGATGGCAACGGTACTGCTATCACAGATGTTAACGACAGAAAGGTTGCTACAGTAACAGATTCTGACGGTTCTACTACAGCTTCTGTAGTTGCATCTCAGATCAAGGTTTACTCAGATGACGCTTTTGTTCTTCCCGACATCACTATCAGAGAAGATTTAGCAGGTACATTTGATTCTCAGGAAATCGAAGTAAGAGTAAACGGTAACTACGAGATCAAGAATCATGGTCAGGCTAAGGCTGGCGTAAACGCTAAGGAAAAGAACGCTGAGTTCGTTACTACTACTAAGAGCGACGGCAGAACTATCCTTATCCAGCTTAAGGACGACAACAAGCATCCTAACGGAAGCAAGAACGTATTCGATACAACTACTCTTTCAACTATCGTTTTAAGCGGTGTTGAGGTAAGAGCTAAGGATGATGACACTTACGGTGACGTAAATGTTACAATCTCAGGTGACAAGGGTATCTCTACTCAGACAATCAAGGTTGCTGAGAGAGCTGACTACGGCTTCACATTACAGGCACTTGAAGAGCCTACACTTATCTACTCAGGTAGAACACCTTTCGCAACAGACGCTGATACTGATGACTTCGTAACAGCTGAGTTCGAGTTTGGTGAGACTACACCCGGTACTTGGTTAACAGGCAGAAAGCTTGAATTCTCAGTTCCCGAGGGTGTTAAGATCGTTGGTTATGAGATCACTAAGAAGAGGAACTTCACTAACTCTTCAAGCTTATTCACAAGCGGTTCTATAATTGATGACGGTACTACTTTAAGATTTGATTCACTTAACGGCAATAACGATGCTAAGCCTAACGGCAGAGACGCAGCTTACCTTGATATGAAGTTATACTTAACAGCTTCTATCGACTTCACAGGTGATGTAGCAGTATCTGTATCAGGTGCAGGCTTAGACGCAGACACATTAAGCGATTTAGTAGTTGCTAAGTTCGTTACTCCTGTAACTGTAGAAGCAGCTACAACTAAGTCAAACATGGGTTACAAGGCAGTTGAGACTGCTGACATCAAGATCGTTGAGAACTCTGCAGGCGCTCTCGTAGACGGCGAGCAGGTTGAGATCAGCCTTGATGACACTTATGCAGCAGACTTAGCATTCGACGATTCAGACCTTGACTACAAGATCGACGGCGAAGTTGAGATCAAGAGCTTCAGAGTAAAGAATGACCGTGACAACGGCAACTTAATATCATTCACAATCGATTCTGAGTCTTATTCAGCACCTTCAACTATCACTATCACCGGTGTAGCAGTTGGTACTACAAGATCTATACCTTATGGTAACTACAGCATCATCGTTGGCGGCGAAGCTATCGTTGACAACTATCAGGAAGATGTAGATCAGGCTTCAACAATCGTTGTAAATGACGGTAATATCGACAAGATCTCCAACAACGAAGGTGACACAGAAGACTTCGATTACTTCGAGGACGAAGGCTTCGAGTTCAAGGATTACTTACAGATCGTTACTGATACAACTACTCTTGACGGTGTTGTAGAAGTTACAATCGGCGAGAAGTCAATCAAGATGAACGGCGAGAGCTATGACATGGATGTAGCAGCTTATATCCAGACAGCTTCTAACTCAACTATGGTTCCCTTAAGATTCGTTACATTAGCACTTGGTGTTGATCAGAACTCACTTACAGATGCTGACAACACAAGCAAGATCGCTTGGGATGCTAACAGCAAGACTGCAACTATCTTCTACGCAGCAGGTTCCGGCCAGAAGATAATTCAGTTCCAGGCAGGCAGCGCAACAATGACTGTTGACGGTGTAGCAATCACAATGGACAATGGTGTTGTATCTGAGATCGTTGACGGCAGAATGTTCGTACCTTTCAGAGCTTTAGGTCAGGCACTTGGTGTACCTGTATCATGGAACGCTGATACAAGAACAGCTATCTACAACGAGCAGTTAGCAGGCGCTGACACAAAGAACGACGCTGAGACTGAGGCTACAACAGCAGCAGCTGAGGAAACTGAGGCTACAACAGCAGCAGCTGAGTAATATTGATTCACAGTAATTAAATATTATTCCAAAATAAATAGGGGGTTCTCTTTTGAGAACCCTCTTTCTTGGTTAATCCGAACAATACCGGCAGGGTAACCTCTAAGAAACCAACAGGCGGGGACTGTCATTGCACCAAAGCTGCCGTGAGGCAGCCGATACGCAGCCAACAGGCGGGGACTGTCATTGCACCGAAAGATTTATCATTGTATTTTGTTTACAAAATACACTTAGACAGCTGAAGGCTGGTTTTCGGCGAAGCCGAAAATGCTGACTGAACAGGGACTGCTTCCCCAAAACATATGGATAGGAAATGGGGACAGTCCCGGCGGATATTTATTTTTTCACTATATATACTTAGTACAGTACATCTCAAGACAACAGGCAGTTATTTTCGGGACAGTCCCCGCATCGTAGTTACCGTGAGGCAGCCGATACGCAGCCAACAGGTGGGGACTGTCATTGCACCGAAAGATTTATCGGACAGCCGAAGGCTGGTTTTCGGCGTAGCCGAAAATGCTGACCTAAAATGAGCAAAAAGCCGTCCTGTATGGTGATGTTTAAGTTTTGTATTTTTCTGAAGGCAAACAAGCACAGGGACTGTCCCCAATACGAATGGATAACATAATGGACTGTCCCCAAAACCTATGGGCTGATATAAAAAGCTAACCACAAAAAGGAGTGTCATCATGCTTCACAATTTATTCGGTCATTTCATAACTATCACACGCCACAGGCACAAGGTCATTTACCACTGCTTCCGCGCCGGTATACCCCTCCGCGGTCTTCTGCACGACCTTTCCAAATATTCCCCCACGGAATTTTTAGAGGGCGTCCGCTTCTATCAGGGCGACAGAAGCCCCAATGAAAAGGCGCGTGACATCTACGGCTATTCCCTCGCATGGATGCACCATAAGGGCAGGAACAAGCACCATTTTGAATACTGGACTGATTATTCCAAAAAGACCCACCGAAACGAGCCTGTCAAGATGCCTCTTAAGTATGTTATAGAAATGTTCTGTGACAGAGTGGCGGCAAGCAAAATATACGGGGGCAAAAGGTATAACGACAGCTATGCCCTCAATTATTACAACAGCAGAAGGGACATCCGCCGTATTCATCCCGAAACGGCAGAGCTTCTGGAGAGGCTCCTTGTGATGCTTTCCGAGCACGGCGAGAGCTATACCTTCGCCTATATCAGAAGACTTCTCAAGGAAGAAAAGCATAAAAAAGGAGAAAAATAATGCTTCCGAATGACAGCGCAATGCTTTTAAGCTATATAAACACACAGCTGAGGGATAATTACTCAAGCCTTGACGAGCTGTGCCTTTCCCTGGATGCTTCGCGCGATGACATCTGCGCTAAGCTTGCTTCAATAGGCTATCACTATTCCGAGGAAGGCAATCGTTTTGTATAAAAGATATATTTTTATGCCTCATATAAAAATTTTAAAAAATTCACAAAAAAAATCAAATAAAGTTCTTGACATAGGCAGAAAGATGTGATATACTGAATAAGCTGTCGCAG
>CANROO010000073.1 GCA_947632235.1 uncultured Clostridia bacterium | reverse complement strand
TTGACATTTCCTATGACCTTGTGGGAATACTCCCCATGTCTTTACTGGAAAGCCTGTAAAACGGAGAAACGGCATAGCCCGAAAGCTACGCCGTTTCCCGAAAACAATCTTATGCTATTTTATGAGTGCTGCCCTAAATGCAGTCTCTTTTTTATTTCTCCAACACATCGAGAGTTATTCTGCCGAGCTTGGCACCCCTGAATTCGTCTGTGAGTATATCCGAAGTTCTCTTATAGTCTACCTCTCCGCCTTTTTTTATAAAGCCTCTTTTTTTGCCTATCATCTCAAGCACCTCATGCGAGGGAGTGCCCTCGGCATATTCAATGCCGTATCTGTCCTTTACGGCCTTGGGATAGAGCTTATCGAGATATTCTATAAGCCTGCAGGCAAGCTCAGCGCTGTCTAATATATCGTCATTTACTGCGCCCGTAAAGGCAAGCTTGAGCCCCACGGACTCATCCTCAAACTTAGGCCAGAGTATGCCGGGAGTGTCCAGAAGCTCAAAGTCCTTCTTTACTCTTATCCACTGCTTGCCCCTCGTGACGCCTGCTTTATCGCCCGTCTTTGCCATATTTCTGCCGACAAGCTTATTAATGAGCGTAGACTTGCCCACATTCGGTATGCCGACTATCATTGCCCTTGTAGGCACGAATATCCTGCCTCTTTTTTTGAGCCTTTCTATTTTTTCAGCCATAAGCGCCTGCGCAATGGGTGCAATGTCCTTTATGCCCCTGCCCGCAGCGGAATCCGTCTTTACTGCCTCAAAGCCCTGCGCCTTGAAATATTTTTCCCATTCCTTAGTCGCATTTTCATCGGCAAGATCCGCCTTGTTGAGTATTATTATCCTTTTTTTATTCCTCGCAAGGGTGTCTATATCGGGATTTTTACTGCTTAAAGGGAGCCTTGCATCCAGAAGCTCTATGACAATATCCACAAGGGATATATTTTCCTCCATCATGCGCCTTGTCTTTGTCATATGACCCGGGTACCACTGTATATTCATAAAACGACCTCCGTATTACACAAAAAACAAGACTGCCGCACAAGCGCAGCAGCCTTAAAACAATCAGAATTATTTTGTTCTTCTTGAGATGTCTTCCTTGACCTTAGCAGCTTTACCAACTCTGTCTCTGAGGTAGTTAAGCTTAGCTCTCCTGACGATACCGTATCTTACAACATCGATATGGTCGATTCTGGGAGAGTGAAGGGGCCATGTCTTCTCAACGCCTACGCCGTAAGAAATTCTTCTTACAGTGAAGGTCTCTCTTGAGCTGCCGCCCTGTCTCTTAAGAACGATACCCTCAAACATCTGTATTCTTTCCTTTGTTCCCTCAACGATCTTGGCATATACTCTTACCGTATCGCCAACCTTGAAGTCGGGTATGTCGCTCTTTAACTGACTGTTTTCAATTTCTCTTATAATTTCGCTGTTCATAAGGCTTTGCCTCCCTTTCATCATAAATGTTCTTAATGCATTTTAACCCTTGGGGAGCATCAGCGGACCATTCGTATTCACTAACAATTTAGTATTATAACATAAAGCTTTTTCAAATGCAAGTATTTTTTTCATGCTTAGTTCAAGCTCAGACTGATATGCATCGCATCGCTTGATTTCGAGCCTGTTTTCGGCAAATAAAAATTTGCATTTCTGCCGTTATTATGTTATAATTAACCTGTCGAAAGGCTGCAAGAGGGATTGACAGACGGTTCACCCTTTCCCATTCTTTATGGAAGGGGGTGTTTATTATGGATAATTATTATAAGTTTATTTTAATTCTTATTCTAATTTTGGATATTCTTGTTGTTATATCCTACATAATAAAATAACCGTCTTATAACTCGCAAAATTAAGACGGCTATTATAAATAGTGTTTTAACTTTTAGGGTGTGACCGTTAAGGTTGCTCCCTCTTGTATTTTTATGATAACATTTTTTTGTTGCTTTGTCAACTGTTTTCAGCCCACATTGATTTTTTTATAAGCCGTCATTTAAGGTTTATTTTTATTAAAAGGGCTTAAATACTATGCCGCTGACCGGACTCGAACCGGTACGGGTCGCCCCGCTTGATTTTGAGTCAAGTGCGTCTGCCAATTCCGCCACAGCGGCATATAACAGTATTAATTTTAATACAAACAATGTCAAAAGTCAAGATATTTTTTACACAATGCCGAGCACTGCCTCGGCGCATTTCACTCCGTCTACGGCGGCGGACATTATTCCGCCCGCATAACCGCAGCCCTCTCCGCAGGGATACAGGCCATCTGTATTGACCGAAACAAAGCCTTCTCCCCTTGTTATCCTCACAGGCGAGGACGAACGGCTCTCCACAGCCGTCATAACGGCGTTTTTATCGCCGAAGCCCTCTATTTTCCTATCCATTTCATATATGGCAAGCTCAAGCGATTCGTTCATAAAATCGGGGAAAATGTCCCTAAGCTCGGTAAATTTTACGCCCGGCTTGTAGCTTGGAGCAAAGCCTTGCCACGCTTCGGGCATAAAAGAGCTTCTGTCCGAAGAATATCGCATAAAATCTCCCACCAGCTGAACGGGCGCGTTATAGTTGCCGCCGCCTGCCTCAAACGCCTTCCTTTCAAGTCTTCTCTGAAGCTCCACTCCGGAAAGAGCGTATTCCGAACCGAAATCATCGGTATTTATGCCTATGAGAAGCGCAGAATTTGCATTTTTGCCGTCACGGCTGTAATAGCTCATACCGTTTGTGACAACGCTCATTTCTTCCGATGCCGAAGCCGTGACCACACCGCCCGGGCACATGCAGAAGGTGTACGCGCTCCTGCCGTTTTTAAGATGCGCCGTGAGCTTATAATCCGCAGGAGGGAGATATTTGGCAAACTCTCCGTACTGCGCCGTGTTTATTACATCCTGAGGATGCTCTATCCTCACGCCCATGGCAAAGGGCTTACGGCACATATCCACGCCGTTTTTATAGAGCATTTCAAAGGTGTCCCTTGCCGAATGACCTATTGCAAGCACCACCCTGCCGGCAGGGTATTCCTTGCCGCCGCATACCACCGCGCGCACTCTGCCCTTTTCCGTTACTATGTTCTCAACACGGCTGTCAAAGCGTATTTCACCGCCCAAAGCCGTTATTTCTTTTCTTATATTGCGCACCACATCCACAAGCCTGTCCGTACCTATGTGGGGCTTTGCCTCGTATAATATTTCCTCGGGAGCACCAAAATGTACAAGCTGAGAGAGAACATAACGGCATCTTTTGTCCTTTATGCCCGTGGTGAGCTTACCGTCCGAAAATGTGCCTGCTCCGCCCTCGCCGAACTGAACATTTGTCGAGGTATCGAGCCTTCCGTTCTGCCAGAAATTTTTCACAGCCGTCTGCCTTTTTTCAACGCAGGAGCCTCTTTCAAAAACGATAGGCCTTGCGCCTGCTCTTGCAAGCACAAGCGCACAGAACATGCCCGCAGGGCCGAAGCCTATGACAACGGGGCGTGTATCAAGACTGCTCTTATCGGGCGGTATATAGGCATTATTTTTTACCTTGGAGACATTCCTTATTTTAAGAAATCTGTCCTCGTTATCCGCCTCTACATACAGCGAAATGACATAAAAAACATTGCTCTTGTCCCTTGCATCAACGGACCTGCGGGCTATGGAAAGAGAATTTATATTTCCGCATCTCAGTATTTTTTTTGCCTTTTCATGCAAAAGCTCATCTGTTATATCGCATTTTGCAGAAATCCTGATATCCGATATCTTAAGCATAGTTTACTCCTTAATGACAGCCGAACGCCCGGCAAGCCGTCCGCTGCTCCACGCCCACTGCAGATTGTAGCCTCCGCAGCCGCCGTAAATATCCAGCACCTCTCCGCAGGCATAAAGTCCCTTCACAATGCGCGACTGCATAGTTCTGCCGTCAAACTCCGATGTGAGCGCTCCGCCTGCCGTGACCTGAGCATTTTTAAATCCGTTTGTGCCCGTTATTTCAAGCCTGTAGTCCTTTATCTGCGAGGCTATTGCCCATAGCTGACGGTTTGTGAGCTCGCCGACACCGTAAGAAAGCTTTTCTATGCCTATGCGCCTTGAAATGAGGTTGCCTATTCTTTTGTTCAGAAGTCCCGTGAAAAAGCTCTCCATTGTGAGGTGAGAAAGGCTTTCTCTGCGGTTTTCAAGTATATCATAGACTTCCTTGGGCGAATATTCGCTCATGAGATCAAGACTTAAAACAGCATTTTTAATAAAGGCTGTGCGCGCCGAAAGCTGAAATATGGGAGGGCCCGAAACGCCGTAATCTGTGAAAAGCACCTCGCCGTAATCCTCGCATATTATTCTGTGCTTATGTATAAGGCTCACGCCTCCGGTAAGCTTTATGCCCTTGAGGCTTTTTACCTCCTCGGGCCTTGTCTTAAGCTGAACAAGCGCAGGAGCAAGCTCCGTTATGCTGTGTCCAAAGTCCTTTAAGAGCCTGAAAGCGGAGCCGTCCGAGCCAAGAGAAGCGGAAGCACAGCCGCCGCCCGCTATTATCAGCCTGTCCGCACTTATCCTTCTGCCGTCCGCGGAAGAGAGCACAAAGCCGCCGTCCTTTTTTACAGCCTCCTTAACGCAGAAGCCGGTCAGTATATCCACGCCCAGCCGCTCGCATTCGTTCCTTAAGGCGTCCAGAACAGCCGATGCCTGAAGCGAAAAGGGGTAAAGCCTGCCGTTTTTTTCCTCCTTGGGAAAAACGCCCAGCTGATTAAAAAAGTTTACCGTATTTTCTACGGTAAACTCTTTAAGAGCATAGTCGGCAAACATTCTGTCGCGGCCGTAATAATTATCTATATCTGCGTTGGTATTGCTGTAATTACAGCGTCCGTTGCCGGTGGCAAGTATTTTTTTACCCACCCTGTCAAGGCGCTCCAGTATTACAATTTCAGCCTCGGGCGCTGTCCTGCCCGCTTCTATCGCCGCGGCAAGCCCCGAAGCTCCGCCGCCTACTATTGCAAGTTTCATTTTTTAAGCTCCCTATCTGTCGTTTATGTTCTTTATGGCCTCCATGGCAGCCTTCTGTTCGGCTTCCTTCTTGCTTCTTCCGCCGCCGCTGCCCAATGTCTTGCCGTTGTGGCTGACCTCAACGGAGAAAAACTTGCAGTGCGCAGGACCGCTTTCACCCGTTATCTTGTAGCGTATAGGCTCCTGACTGTCCCTCTGCAGTATCTCCTGGAGAGTTGTCTTGGCGTCAAGCACATTGACTGTGCTTGATATTTCTTCTATTTCGTCCGCAAGTATGCTTATTATAAATTCTCTTGCAGGCTCCATACCGCCGTCAAGATATATGGCGCCTATGATAGCCTCCATACAGTCGGCGATTATGGAATTTCTCTCTCTGCCTCCCGTGTGCTCCTCGCCTCTGCCGAGCTTCAGCGCCTTGTTTATGCCGAGCTCTCTGCCCTTCTTGCTGAGCATCGCCTCGCACACTACATTTGCTCTGAGCTTTGTGAGCTTACCCTCGGGCCATGACGAAAACTTCTTGTATATGTATTCACCCACAACAAAGCCGAGTATGGCATCGCCCAAAAATTCCAGCCTTTCGTTGCACTCAACTCCCTCCGCCTTATGCTCATTGGCATAAGAGCTGTGCGAAAGAGCGGTGCATAGCAGGGCTTCATCCGTGAACCCGTAATCAAAATCCATATTTTAAATGCCTCCCAAGCTATATAAATAGCTTAGCTTAACATCCCCTAATAATGGCACACCGCAATAAACAGGCAAACGGCAGGCCGAATGACAGTATCACTTTGTTAAGCTAATATATTTATATATTCTAAAATTTATGCCGCAGTCAAAGCTGCGGCATGTAACATAAGTTGCAAATATTATTCCTGAGCAGCCTTAATGCAGGCAACAACGTCTGCCACTGTCTTAATGTCAGCAGACTCGTCATTGTCAAACTCTACATCAAATTCTTCCTCTAAAGTGTTGATAACCTGGAATAAATCCAAAGAATCTGCGTCTAATTCCTCAAATGTTGTATCAACTGTGATCTCGGATGCCTCTCTGCCCAATTCCTCAGCGATGATTGAAATGATCTTTTCTTCCATTATAAAATCCTCCTTTATTTTTTCAAACAATTTTAATTGCCTGTTTATTATAATATACTAGATATTCTACAATTTTACAAGTACATTTTGCAAATTTTTTAAAAAAAATTATGATACAGCGTTATGACAGAGCTAAAAGCGCCTTATTACAGTCTTTCGGCGATCTTGTTGACTATGTCCGCATCTATGAATTTCTGGCACTGCTGTATGGCTCCGGCTATGGCGCCTGCATCGGAGCTTCCGTGAGCCTTCACAACAAGGCCCTTGAGCCCCAGAAACGGCGCTCCGCCTATGTTGTCGTACTCAAAATACTCTTTGATCATTTTTTTGTAGGCGGGCTTTGAAAGAAGCGCACCCAGCTTTGACCTGAAGCTGGACATAAGCTCTCTTTTAAGTATCTTGAGTATGGTATTGCCGAGACCCTCCATGACCTTGAGTATGACATTGCCTACAAAAGCATCGCACACTATTATGTCCACCTCGCCAAGCGTTATGTCCCTTGCCTCCGTGTTGCCTGCAAAGTTTATTCCGTTGGCCTCGGAAAGAAGAGCATATGCCTCCTTTACCAAGGCGTTGCCCTTTTCGCTCTCCTCGCCTATGTTCACAAGACCCGTCTTGGGATCCTTTCTGCCCTCTACATACTCCATATATACCGAGCCCATCTGCGCAAACTGCACAAGATATTCGGGCTTTGCATCCACATTGGCTCCGGAATCGAGCATAAGCACACGCTTATTGCTGTCCACAGTGGGGAGCATGGTGCCGAGAGCAGGCCTTTTTACGCCCTTTATCCTGCCTACGATGATAGTGGCTCCCGTGAGCAGAGCGCCCGTGTTGCCTGCAGAAACAAAGGCATGGGCCCTGCCTTCCCTCACCATATTGAGCCCCACTACCATGGAAGAATTTTTCTTGTGCTTTATGGCATCGGTGGGAGTGTCGCAGTTTTCTATCACCTCATCGGCATTCACAACGGTTATTTTGGACTTGTCATAGCTGTATTTATTCAGTTCTGCATTTATGTCGGCTTCCCTGCCCACAAGCGCAAGAGTGCAGTCTATGCTCTCACACACGCTCACGGCGCCCTTGACTATCTCGCCCGGCGCATTGTCGCCGCCCATAGCGTCTATGGCAATGATGTTATCTGACATTACGGTATCCTTTCGTCATTAGTATTTTTTAACATTATAACAGATATATGCAAATAAATCAACAAGTAAATATGCAAGGCTGTATACAGCAAATAAAAAGAACCGATGTCTCGGTCCTTTTTACTTCCATAAATTTACCTTCTTCAGTATGATTCAAATAGGCATATCACATAATTTTCAGCATATATCTCATGAAAAGCTCTTTGGCATCCGTCCCTTAAAATCTACCCTTTCCGGATACCTCAAAGCTGATCCTCCGAGACCGCCCCTTTTATTTAAAATTACATAATTTACCTATTCTCTTCTCCTTGAAATTATTATACTACACAAATTTATAAATGTCAACACAATTATTTTGTACATTATGCACAAGATTTGAAAACAAAATATGTACAAAACTTCATTTGCGTTATTACATTATGCTCTTTATGAAATCGGCGATACGGCTGTCCCTGCAGTTTGCAAAGAAAAGCTCGCTGAATTTTTCACCGCTTACTGCGCCCTTCAGCAGCTCTCTGTCGATATTTTCAAGCACATACATAATGTCCGTGTGAGTTACTTTCTTTACCTCATCGAGTATTTTTTTGTTTCTCTGCTCGGGCACGACCCTTTCCTTGGGATAGCCCTGTCCGCTCTGACCCGAGAAGAGCTGTTCAAATGTATACTTCAGATTAAGCTCTGCGCCCCAGCCGAAGCCCTTTGCAAACGGGAAGGCCGCGCAGTTGCCGTCATTTATCTGCGCGAACATATAGCCGTCCGACGGGTCTACAATGTGTCCGCACAAAACGCCCGGGAAGGCATTGCAGGCAAGCATAGCGCCCTCGCCCGTACCGCAGCCCGTAACAACAAAGTCTGCCGCGCCCGAATTAAGTAGTATGGCAGCAAGTATACCGCACTGCACATATGTGAGCTGAGCATCGTCCTCGGCTGTGTACATACCGTAGTTAAAAACCTCGTGTCCCTTGGGCTCGACAACGCTTTTCAGCGTGGAGCATATAAGCTCATTCTTAACCGCCTGGCTGTTTTCATTGATCAATGCGATCTTCATATCATTTATCTCCCTTCAAATAAAAAAATCTATATATCTACTATAAAATAAACATCCGCTTTTGTCAAGCAAAAGCCCCCGGCAATACCCGGGGGCTTTCATAGGTGTGTCCTTCATCATCAGCCTGCATCCCTGAAAAGGTCAAGCTTGGGGACCTTTCTGAGATATATTATTTTATGCCTGTTTTTGCATATCTCTCTCACTATGTACTGCCTTTGCCTTCTTCTCATTTCCATACGGCGCTTCTCCTCGATGCGTGATGATATGATATGAAGCCCCAGAAGGCACGCAAGAGCAAACACAACAAAGGGCGCCGTGACCTTGAGCATTGTTTCGACCGTGAAAAGATTTATCCAGCTTATGCCGTAGCTCAGGCAATAGAGCATAATGGAAGCCGCAAACAATACAAGAGTTATCAAACATAAGCGCGTCAATTTATTTGTTTTCATATACAAAACCTCCCTTTATCGTTCAAATGTTTTACCTGTTGATTTTATTATACAACAAATTTTCTTATTTGTCAAACATTTATTCTAAAAAATTTTAATATTTTTATACTTTTTTTTACATAGGATATGTGTTATACTTTAATTATAGATAAAAACAGTATTTTTTACATAAAAAAGGAGGGCTTGCCGTGCGGCTTATTACATTCGGACATATAGGAAAAACTCTGGTGGGGATACAGACGGACAAATACATATATCCCCTGCCCTTTGAAGGAATGAACGAGCTTATAGATTCGGGCGTAGATACCGAGGCCCTGGCTGCCATGGCAGGCAACCCTATAGCTCCGCAGGAAGCTGAACTTCTTGCACCCATACCCGTACCCAAGCAGGACATAATATGTCTGGGCATAAACTATATGGCGCACGCCGTTGAGTCTGCTCGCTTTAAAAAAGAAGCCTTCGGAGGCGACAGACCCTATGCCGTTTATTTTTCAAAGAGGGTGAACGAGTGCTCGCCCACAAACGGCACTATATCCTCATACAGAGGCTTGGTGGACAGCCTTGACTATGAATGCGAGCTGGCTGTCATAATAGGAAGAGACTGCAAAAATGTGGCTAAAGAGAACGCATATAACTATGTTTTCGGCTACACCATATTAAACGACATAAGCGCAAGAAATCTGCAGACAAGACATAAGCAATGGTATTTCGGCAAGAGCCTTGACGGCTTTACACCTATGGGACCCTGCATTGTGACAGAGGACGAATTTGACAGACCGCCCGTGCTTGAGATAAAGAGCTATGTAAACGGCGAGCTCAGGCAGGACAGCACGACAGACCTGTTTATATTCGATATACCTCATGTTATAGAAGAGCTTAGCCAAGGAATGACGCTCAAGGCAGGAACGGTCATATCCATGGGTACGCCCGCAGGCGTGGGAATGGGCTTTACACCGCCTAAGTTTTTGAATCACGGCGATGTGGTGGAATGCTATGTGGAGAATATAGGCACGTTGAGGACGTATATTGAGTAGACAATGCAAAAACAGAGCCAAGAGGCTCTGTTCTGCGTGTCGATAAAATCGACACGCTTGAAAGAAATGCTTGCATTTCTTTCAGATAGATCAAGGTAGGAACCAGCCGTGTTCACTTGATTTTAATAAAAATCAAGTGAAGTTCCTGTCCTCGGAGGAAGTGAATTCCTCCTGCGGATTTTAGTCTGCGACGCTTTTTTGGTCGTACAAACTATTCAGTCTTTCATTTTTTGTGTCAATTTATACTTTTTCGACAGTCTGAACAGAGCCAAGAGGCTCTGTTTTTGCGTTAAACTTTATCCTTTTATTGTTACTGTCTTGCTTGCGCCGTCCCAGTTGACCTCTGCACCGAGGCTTTCGCTTACAAATCTCAAGGGTACCATAGTGGAGCCGTTTACAAGCTTCGCAGGTACTGCAAGACTTATGTCCTTGCCGTTCACTGTGGCAGTATTTTTGTTGAGTGTGAGAGAAATTGTTGTACTATCCTTTACGGAAGTGACAGTCTGCGTTTCACCGTTCCAGTCCACCGATGCGCCCATAGCCTCAAATATTGCCCTCATTGGCACAAGAGTTGTACCATTCTCAATGACGGGAGGCTGGGTGAAGGAAAGTGCAGAATTGTTTAAAAGAACTTTTATTGTATTATCCTTTATATCGGATGTCTTTGGAGCAGACGGCTGAGCCGAGCTGTAATTTTTCATAAAATCATCATAATCATATACAAAATTTACATTTATTTGTACAAGCTTGTTGTCTTTATAATATGTAAACCATTCGGGATTATCAATATAGCTTCCTTTTACGCAATGAACCGTAAGATCACTGCAATTTTCAAAAACCGAATCATCCAGTTCAGTTACAGTATCGGGTACAGCAATTGTTCTGAGAGATGTACAATCAGTGAAAAAGTATGTTCCCAAACTCGTCATACCTTTGTGAATTACAGCTGTTTCAAGACCTGTGCATAAAGCAAATTCTCTGAAAATTGAAGTTTTTATGTTGCCGGGAATTTCTATTGACTTCAAATTTTTACAGCCCTGAAAAATTCCTCCTCCCAACTCAGAAAGACCTTTAGGAATTTTTATTGTTGTAAGACCTTCACAACCGGAAAAAACTCCCTCTTCAAATTTAGTTATATTGTCATGCAATATGACTGTAGTAAGATTGTCACAGCCTTCAAATGCTTCACCATATACGGTCGTAACACTTTCGGGAACCGCAAATGAACTGTCCGGCTTTTTAGGCGCATATCTTATTAACCCGGTCATGTCTTTTGTATACAAAACATTGTCCACAGATAAAAAATATGGACTTGACGGATCAACGTTTATTGTCTCCAGACTATGACAGCCATAAAATTGATAACCGCCGATTTCACTTATGGTATTAGGAATTGATAAGGTTTTTAAATTATAACATTTATAAAATCCATTGAATATTCTTTTAACTGCAACGCCGTTTATCTGTTCCGGAATATTGGCTGCAGTTACGGAAAAATCGGCATCAATAATATCGCCGTTATCCGGATCAAAATAAATGTTTCCGCCCTCAACAGGATACACAACGGTATTATCACGCATATTTTCAAGTTGCGGCATATCCGACTCTTCTATTAATATTCCGTCCACTAATTCCGCCATAGCCAAATTAACACTTGATAACGTCATGGCAAATGCAAGAACTATGCCTGTAATTTTTTTAAGTTTCATAAAATTTTCCTCCTTAAATTAAGTTTATTTATTTAAAATCTTAATAGATAATAAATACATATATGTCAATGACCCACTCTATCAATCACTGCTTATGTAAAAGTGTTCTAAGAGAAAGCAAATGCGTCTTAATGTATACTTTAGGACGGTCTCAAAAAGTCCTTTTATTTACTCAAAATTATATAAATTTTATCCAAATATCATTGACAATAAAATTATATTATAGTATAATTTGACTATAAAAATAAAAACAAAAACGACCGTCCTAAAGTATAGTTTGAGACGGTCGCAAAGTGGTTTGTTTTTTCTGTTTTTGGGGAGAATATAAAATTTCTGCTTCTTTGGCAGGATAAAAATTTTTTATATATGCTTGCACAGGTCAGATATTTTTGATATTATAATTTTGACAAAAGGATAAAAAGGAGATATAAATTAATATAAAAAACTTAAAAAAGTCGGACATAGGTTCGCCATAACGCTTCCATTAGTAAAAGTTAACAAAAGATTTTCGAAATGTTCATAGAATAATACTATTTGTTACTTCACTTCTGGAATTTTTTGGTGTAAAATGTTTATATGAGTTGAAACGACTCAAAAAACATTGCAGAAGGAGGTGAACATTATGTCTAAAGAAGAAATTCGTAATTTGATCGTTGAGACGGCAGACAGAATTTATAATTCTTCCGATTCGCCTGTCTCAAGAACAACCGAATTGCTTGTGGCTGAATTCTATGACAGCATAGAACGTCTCCTGACAGAGATTATATATGAACTTTATAACGCTCAGATGTCAGCGGCAAAAGAAAGCGATGAGTAAAATGAATAAAAATGCCCTCCCGAACGGGAGGGTGTTTTCATGCGGAGAAATTGTGCATATCATGGCAGTAGGGAGACCTTAGGTCTCCCGTGTGCGACTGCAAGTCGCCCCTACATTGAAAGGAGGTTCAATTTGTTAATTATTTCGGGCGAGCAATGTGTATAGTATGATAACATAGTTTACAAAAAGTCTAAGCACATGGTTTACAAAATTTAATATAAT
>CANROO010000072.1 GCA_947632235.1 uncultured Clostridia bacterium | reverse complement strand
ATCAGTTTTTTGCTTCTTCTATAAGCTCATTTACGCTCACATTGTAGCCGCATAATTTCTGTATCTCAAGCGAAAGTATGTCTATTTCGCCCGGCAGAAGCACATCGTTTAAATATTCGGCAGGACTGTGTAAACCCCTCTCTTTTATGCTCTGTGCATCTTTAAAGTTGGGATATGTACAGGCTTCGCACACAAGCTTTGTGTTGAACTCGCCCACATTGAATCTGTTGCCCTTCTTTGCGGCTTCACGGCAAGCATCTATCTGCTTACCGCTCAATGACCTTATTGTAAATGTAAAGTCTTTGCCGTCCTCGTTTTTGAACCTGTCGCCCACAACTATTTCCTTTGTAAGCTCCGTTACACTCTTACTTCTGTTAAGAAATTCCTGAAAGTCCATTTTGTTGTCCTCCTTACTCTCCGACTACCGTGTCAAATTCTTCAACAAGCTCTGCTCCGTCAAATGTGAAGTTTATTTCCTCACTAAGCTCCGTATTGTCTATGTCCAGCATGGCCAATGTAATTCCGTCAAAGTTCACATTTTTAAGCCATACTTTCTGCCTGCCCGTATTTGATGACGGATCCTCGTTCAAAACAAACATATCCATATAAAAATCTTCACCCGTGTTCATATATTCGAGCATCTTTTTTCTGAAAAGCGAAGTAATATAATAAAGAGTACATGTTCCCGTACCCTTCCAGCCCGTGCTTTTGTTTTTGCTTCCGGGATAACCCAGCACATTTATATCCTTCTTGTTCTTTTCGATTTTTGCTTCTATCTTCTTGAGATAAAGCATATCCTCCATATTGCCGTCAATATTTGCATAGCACTCGCCCAGCTTTCCGCTTATGGGGTCCGCGCCTCTTAAAGTCAGGTCTTTAGCCATAATTTTATACCTCCTTTATTTACTCCACTATTACAGTCATATAAAGATGTGTCATTGCATTCACGGGTGTAATACAGTCGGTGACTACTACGCTGCCCTTGCTTTCGCCCTGTTCTACCGTTATATCCTCGCTTGAAAAGTTCTCGATAGCTCTCAGTCCCGCCAGCTTTTCATGGTGCTTTACTATCTCGCTCCAAAAGCTCGTTCTGCCTGCATCGTCATTCGGCACCTTACCCAGATAATAGTCATTGAATATCTCCGCAATGTCATTTGCTATCTGATCTATTACCCTTATTGTCTGATTTGCCTTGAACACTTCACCCTTTTCAACCGTAAACTCGGTAAGCGAATTTATATCCATAAGCACTCTTATGCTGTCATTTACTCTGTGGAATACAAATTCTCCCTTTTCTATGCTTTGTTCAAGCTCAGACTGCGTATAGTCTACATCAAGCTCATACTCGCCGTTGTATATCGTGTTTGTAAGGCTCTTGTTTATCTCACAGCCACATATTGCTCCCGCTGTCCATGCAAGTATATGATAGTCTTCCTCGCTGTCCTTTATCTTGGCCTTCACACATACATTGCCCTCGTAGTTTCCGTTTACTTTGGCTGTGACACACTGAAATTTCTTGCCGACTTCATCACGCATTCTCTTTGTCCACTCAATGAGCAATCTCTCATATTCAGCGCTGTCATATATTATTGCGACCGCATTAAAGCTGTAGCTTTCAAGCTTGCTTAAAAATTTCTGCACACTTGTTCCGTCTACAAAGCCCATTACGCCGCCCGCAAGATATATGCCTGCCTCCTCTTGGCTTATTTCAACGCCGCTTTTCCATTCCACATAGCTGTTTTCTTCCAGTTCATCCGTATTCTGCACTTTTGCCTGTTCAAACACCGTTTCGCCGTATATCTTGAGCGCCACATCATATTTGCTCTCATCATCGGCATTGGCAGAAATGACCACCTGTATATAGTTGCCTCTTGAGCCATAGCCCTTTGCCGTGCAATATTTGTTCTCAGCCTTTACCTGGCTCGTCTGATTGAGCTTGTACACAAGCACCTTGTTAGCATATTTAAAAGCTTCTCTTATATCCTTTAAATATTCATCGGTATAGGCCCTTGTAAAATATTTAAGGGAATTTTTCATAAACTCCCCTTCTTCAAGCTCTATAATATCCTCCGTTCCCCAGTCAAGACTTATGCCTATTGCCGCCGTACCTCTTTCGCCAAACACATTTGCTCCGCTTGAAAGCGATACAAAGTTGATATAGCTGCCCGGTAAAATTTTGTTCTGTGTTATAAAAGTTCCTCCGCCTAAAGCCATTATTCAGCCCTCCTTGTCAAAAAATCCTTAATTATCTTTTCCGCTTCCTCAATGCTGTACTTCCTTCCGTCATCAAAAAGAGCATTTATAATATCTCTCTTTTCTCTGAATTTTTCGGAAACAGCAAGCTGTCTTTTTGTATACTTCACTGTCTCTTTTTTGTTTATTGCTTCCGATACGGAAGCAGTTTCATTCTTTTTTTCTGCCATTTTCAAGTTCCTCCATAATTCCGTTTTCGCTTGCCTTTATATCTTCTTCAAGCTCCTCCATTACGCTCTTGTCCTCTCTTATAACAATAGTTTTATATGTTATTGTGATATGCAGCTCTTCAATGTCCTCATTTTCCTCTTTGTCGCTGTCGATATTGTAGGCTTTCATTATGTATTTGCCCTTTCTCGGCTCCGCTTCTTCGGCGCTCTCGGCTTCGCCGAAAGCCACATCCCCCTTGGCTCCCCCTTCTTCGGCAATCTCGCCTTCTTCAAAAGCCACAACTCCCTTGGCTCCCCCTCCGTCAGCACTTTCGACTTCGCTGAAAGCCACATCCCCCTTGGCTCCCCCTCCGGGGGAGCTGGCAGGCGTAAGCCTGCCTGAGGGGGCTGCGTCCGATAAATCTTTCGGTGCAATGGGGGAGCTGTCGCTGAAAGCGACTGAGGTGGCTATATTCCCGACCTCTTCATCCTCCCTTGGCTCCATCGAATATTCTACAAAATGCATATTTTCGGCAACCTTAAAAAGCACATCATTCATTTCAGCTTGCGCATTAAGAGAGTTTTCGCTCGGAAAATATACAATATCGAAAGTAAAGGACTTTCGCCTGTTGTCAAAAAGCATTATATCATCGCTGTGATTTATACATCTTATATAAAAAGACGGCGTAATAAAATTTTGAGGTATACTGTCAATATACACAGGCATATCGGCATAAAGAGTACATATCTTTTCTCCTATACTTTTTAATAAAGCGTTTATCACCTCAATATCCCCCTTATATACTCGTTCACTGCTTTTTCAACATACCTTAAAGACAGCTTTTCCATTTCTTCCGCTGTCTTTGTCATCATAAATTTGCCGTCTACCCAGCTTTTTTTAAGCCTCTTGCCTATGGCGGGTACATATCGCCCGGGCGTCTGCCTGTGTCCGTATTCCACATAGGCAGCGTAAAAAACATTGTTGTATATTTCTGCGCTGCTTATATGTACTCTCGTTACCGCAGGGCTTATGTTCCACCCTCGCCTTAGAGTTCCGCCCGTATGTACGACCGCAGCCTTGACCTTTGCATTGCCATATTTGTCTTTTGCGGGCTTTGCTCCGTCTTTGTTCCTTCGCCATGCTATGAGATCCGTATATAAACTCATACCCACAGGCGTTTTCTTCTTTACCCTGCTCAAAAATTCCGCCGCAATGGTGTTTGCGCATTGTTCTATAAGCATATCTATGTTCTTTTTTTCGCACAGCCTTTTCAATTCTTCATTGAATTTTACAAGCTCGCTGAATTCAACGCCCATTAACACCACTCCTTATATATCTCAAGCATTATCTCTTGGTGTGATGAATATATTGACGGCTCACCGCTTGATTTATACCTTTTTTTAACATTGTTTTGCTCCACATCTATAACGGAACCCGCTTTTATCATCGGCTCATTTGACAATATAAGTTTCGCATACTGCTCTTTGTTGCTTTGTGCATATGTATTTCTGCTTTCTCTTTCCCTCTCTTGTTCAAATGAAAGCCTGCACGGTATGCCCTCATATACCTTTTTAAGCTCTGTATGCACTATACCCTTTGTGTTGCTCTCATATTCGTATATGTCGCATTTCCCGAGCCAAATTTTCTTCATAGCTCTTTCAAACTTCCTGCGCATATCACCACCTCAGTTTTCTAAATGGCACAAGCTCCGCATCTCTGTAGCAAAGACTTTTTATAAGGTCCTTATATCTTGCGACTTCTCCCGTACCCTCGCCCGTGCCGAACTGTATCGTAACGTCTCCTTCCGTTATGGTCTTTATCCCCTCTGCGTCAAAGTCGATATTATCGCACACATCGCAGCCTGTTGCGAGCTTTTCCTTCAGAAATTCCCCCGCTGCCATATCTACGGCAACATAAAAAAGTTCAAAGGGTATCTCCTTTATATTGCAAAAATTTTTTATATATTGCACCGTTTTCGCAAGCGCATACTCTATTTCGCATAAATAGTTTTCGTTTTCCGTTTCATCGGCATTGTAGCCAAGAGCTTTTAACCTCTTGGCTACATCTGAAGCTTTTATTGTCATGTCATCAGCCCTTACTTATTATCCTCGCGATAGGTATCGCCTTATGGTTTATGGTCTTGCCGCTTCCGTCATTTACAAGCTCCCAATTCTGACCGTCCTTGAGTTCATCATCGGTGGGAGAAAGCGTTGCCTGACTTTTCTTTGTATAGCTTATGCCATATGGTGCATAACACTTTCTCTGCCTTGCATAGAGCGTGTCCTGACCGCCGTGTGTCCTTGGATCTCTGCTCATCTCATATGGCACCTTTGCGCCTATGTTCTCATAGTCAAAAGCGCCCTGACCCAGCACATATGTTGTATACTTCAATGTTCCGCTCTCAGCCTCTGTATCATCTACGGGCATATCGTCATCAATTATGACTATTCTTCCGTTCCATGTTGCGATGCCAAGCTCCCTCTGTATGCCCTGAGCATCTGTTTGCTTGAGGTATTCGAGCAAATTAAGGTTTTCAAGGTTAGTGGCAACTGCTGAATGCATTATCACCATTGTAAACTTGCTTTTATTGTCGCCTCCCGCCTGCTGTATAGCGGTATTGAGGCTTGCGGGACCCATAACGCCCTCTTCTGTCTCCGTAATGTCCAGAGTATGGTTCTTGGTAAAAGCCTCGTTTGTCTTTCCCGTCATAGCAAATATTCCCTCAAGTATGGCAAGTAATGTACTCTGATCCACACCGTCAAAATATTCTGCCACCTGTGAAGCCACATTGTCCATAAAGTCTACGCCGCCTGTAATATCTACGGCAAAGTCGCCCTCTGTCCAAGCCTTGGCCCTGCCTATCACCACAACGCCTCTTTCATATGTTGTCGTGCTTGTTGCCGTTATGTCTGTCTGACCGTCATAGTTCAGCACATCTCCGTCCAGAAGTCCGTACATGGGAAGTACTGCGTATGCCGTACCCGTCTGTGAGCTGAAAGCATTCCTTATCTCTGTATTGCCCTTCAATGCTCCGCTCTTAATAAGCTCATTTTTCTTGAGCTGAGGTATTCTCTCCACATATGCTCCAAAAGCCTGTGGGTTAAAACTCTTACTTTCAAATTTTGCCATTTTTATTCACTCCTTATTTTCTTATATCTTTGCACTTGGATTTTTTTCAAGATATGCACACATCTCGCTGTAAGTCATTTTTGAGGTATCGCTCTCAACTACACCATCGCTTATACCCACCCGTGCGCCTCTGAATTGCTGCTGCTCTTCAAACAGATATTTTGTGTCCTCGTTTTCGCTCAAGGCCTTTATCTGCTCTTCAATACCCGATACTTTTCCCTCTTTGTCAAGCTTAACCGCGCTCATATCCATCATTGCCTTGACCGCCTTCAAAGTCTTCGCCTTAGCCTGTATAAGAGCTGTATCTATCGCAGCGTTTATTTTAAGTTCTTCTACCTCTGCCTTGTATTTTTCTTCGGCATTTTTGTTGGCTTCTGTCAACTCGTTTATTTTTTTCTGCAATTCCTCATTATCCTTATTTTCTCTTTTAAGCGTATCAAGCGTACTGTTGGCAGTTTTTAACTGTTCCTCGATACCCTTTTTCTCTATTTCAAGGCTTTCATACTTCGCCTTGCTTACATATTCGCCTTTGCTCAGATCCGCAAGCTTTATTGCGCTGTCCTTGTTCTCGGCATTGTACTTATCTATGTATGCCTTAAATTCTTCATATCTTTCACCAAGCACATTTTTTAAAAATTCCATTTTTCCTCTTCCTTTCATATCTTAGTTTTTATATGCGGTGTCTCCGCCGATATACGGCATTTTATATCTCTTACCGCAGGAGACTTCAAGCCTTTTATTTGTCATGCCCGGGACAAAAAAGCAAAAGCAGGCTTTGACACCTGCCTTTGCTGCCACTATATATTTTTTTATTTTTAATTTTTTTCTGCACAGCTTTCAACAGACAGCTTACGCTGTGGTTAAAGTCCGTTTTTAACTGTGGTAGTTGTCCCCTTGACAAAAGCCAACTTCCTTTTCGGATAAGCTTTATTGCCTCATATACCCATCGGACACACCTTCTTTCCGTATTTCTGTCATTTTCGTGACCTCACGAAAATGATCATCTCATTTGTTCTATCCTTGCCAAAGCAAGACTATAATTATTTTCTAATTTCAGCCAAAATTCTGCCGTCATTCCCAACGCCCTTTCAAGCCTTATTGCCGCTTCAACGCTTATTCTGTTTTTGCCGTTTACGACCTTGCTTATATGCTTTTCGCTGTAACCTGTCCTCCTTGCAAGCTCCGCTTGTGTCCACTCTTTGTTTTTCAAAAGCTCTTTTATCGTTTCTCCCGGAGGGATCGCTATAATATTGCCATATTCCACTATTCCGGATTTCATATCAAAATCACCCCCTTTCAGTTGTTCGGAAATTCCGAATAACTGCCTCTTTCCGTAGGTACCGAGCATTACTCGGCATCTCCATCAAAAAAGCACCCTTGATTTCTCAAAAGTGCTTTTTATCACATAATTATTTCCTTTACACCCTTTGCTATATTGGCGGCTCTTTTCATCAGTGAATTTTCGCTCAAATACTCTAAGCCTCTTAAAGTTATCCTTAAATTATCTTTTGTTATTATTACATTGTTGTTAAGTCCGTACTTTATATTAAATCCTTGTATATATCCCGATTGTACAAGCATTTCCATAATTTTGCACCATCTGTTTTTATTTATTCCAAGATTTTCGGCTGATATTTGTTCAATGTCAAATTCATCATAGTCCATAGCCTTTTCAAGCCTTTTTAATATTTTGTATATCACATTGAAGTTATCCATTGCTGCACCTCCACCAAAAAAGCACCCTTGATTTCTCAAAAGTGCTTTAATCAACCTAACTCATTTTATGAAATTGAAACAAACATAAAAAGTAATAGTAAGAATTATTCCTATAGTGATAATAACATTAAACACTATATATGACCATTTCCATTTTCCCGAATTAAAATTATTTATTTTCCTTATGAATTCCAATAATATAAATACAAGATTATAGAACACTAATCCAATGATCAATGTTATTAGAGAAATTCTATATATTGATGCTTTGTTGATATTTTCCAATACAGAAACAGAAAATGTCATTCCGCCTGTAAAAGCAAGTATAACAGCAGAAAATATACCCAATATTGATATATATTCTTTTTGCATTCCGTCTATTTTACCAACTTCTTTATTTAATTTATCCATTTTTTCCGTTGATTCTTTTACAACGCCTTCAATTTCCTTAAGTCTTGTAAGGCTGTTGTTTTCAATTTTTTTGGAGTAACTTAATCTGGAACAATCCAAATTTACATGATCATATAACTTATCTAAAGATTTACTTATATCTATTGATTCTCCGCTACCGCTTTTAAGTGGTTTGTAGCTTTCTCTAATTATTTTCATGTTCTCAGATAAGATCTCTGTACTGCCGATTTCTTCATCTGAATCAATAGCTGTAATTATAGCAAAAATATCGGAATACATATGTCTAAAATTTTCATTGTCTTTGCCGTTCCAATAAATTTTTTCCAATTTACGGTGAAAAATTTCTTTATTATTTTCGTTTTTAGACAAAGCATTCGGTTTGGAGAGCTCAAATAATATTTCTTCTAAATCTTTTCTTTTTTTCTCATAGGTTTTATCTGCCACTGTTTATCTATACCTCATTTTTTATCATGCCTATCGGTATTACTTCATGATTGCCGGAACCATCGTGATAAACTCTATCCCATGCACTTCCGGCGTTGTGAGTTTCCGCTACTAACTCCCAAGGGCGTTTATTTCGTTTATCTTCAACAATAGTATCAATTTTTTCCCTGTCAATGTCGGTTATCGTATAATTATTATATAGTCTGTGAATACGCATTGAACCATATCCGCAATATTTATAATATACTTCGGGAACAACAGGGCCAAATTGCCAAGCTTCAATATCATCATAAAACAAAACAGTATTTTCGTTCTGAAGATAATGTTTTTGTAAAAAATATAAAATTTTCTGTATTTGCAGGTTTGAAACAGGGCAGCCATCGACAGTACATTTGTTTATAATATATTTTGCGATTTCAATAGCTTCATATGCCATTTTTTCTCACCTCCGCAATATGATTACAAGATAATAAATTACCTTGTAATTATATTATAGCATATTTCACAATATTTACAATAAAAATTTGTTTTTCTCGTTAAAATATGCTTTAGTTCATTATAAAAAACGCCTTTCGGCGCTTTTAAAATTATTACTACAAAGCAGGGTCTATCCTTTTTTTACAATTTTGACATATAGTTCTGTCATCAGAAGATATATTGAAATCTATTACATCCTCTTTTATGGCATTATCAACCACAGCTTGAACATCTTGGCATAATCCAATATCTATTTGTTTTTTTTCAATAGGGCAATATACATCGTCTATCATTTCAACCATTTCTTTGCCACCTCCAATATTTTTAATGTATCTGTTTTAAAATCTTTCTTGCTATAAACAGTACATACTCTCTCATCATTAATACGAATTCCTATCATTCCCTCATCGCAATAATAGTTATTTTGTGTATTTGGGTATGGATATTTTTTCATCATAATTATTGCATTGTCTTTATAACTAATGGCTTCGAGCTTCGTAATTTTTCTTTCTCTTAGCCTATTTTCTGAATGCTTACTCCACTTATTAATTTCAACTTCCTCTATGGGATAAGCTTTGCCCCTATTTATTATATCCAGCTTTTCAATTTCTCTGTCTATTGCAACATACTCAAAAGGTCTTCCGTTAATATTTCTGTAGTAATATTTTATATCCTCCCACTTCTCACTATCATTATACTTTATTTTCTGGAATTCTGCAAGTGTTTCAGGCATATTTTTACCCAAAACAGCCTTATATCTTTCAAATTGTTCTTTGTCTGTGCTTATATTCTTGGCACTCTTTTCGTAGTAGTTCCACTCTTCCTGCCCTTGCTCTTTTACAAACTTCTCCTTCCACTCCTTATAGCTCATGTCCTCCATATTCGCCGTCTTTCCCGTCCATTAAAAAAGCACCCTTTTCAGAATGCTTTACATTAAAATACCGCTTGAGTTTAAATCAAGCGGTATCCGATAATCCAATTCTCCTGCATCTCTCGGGTTTCCCCTGTCAATACCATCAGCGTGTGGACTGTACGAAATTTTCCACCTCAAACAACCCTTATTATTCTACTTATAATATAGCATATTTATTCTTTTTATTGTATATTCTAATGTCCATATGCCGTATAATTAAAATCATACCCTATAACATACAAAACATTTTTATTTGTAATTCCTCTTTTGCAAACCAGTCTATAATCGTTTTTATAAAACCTAAAAACCGCCAGTTGACTATCATTGCTGACTATTTCTATTTCATTTAGAATAGATTTAAAACCTTCCGAAAAACTTGCAAAAGGAATGGCTTCACAGCCTGATATTTTACCCCTTTCTATACATTCCTGCATTGTCAGGTCGGATAGCTTTTTCATTTTTTCATAAAAAGCTTCATAAACTGCAATTTTTTCCCCTTTATTTTTTTTGAAATAATCAAAACTATATTCTTTTTTTGATGTCATGTACCTAAAACTAAATAATATTTTATCTTCGTCTTCATGATCAACACAAACCTTTTCTTTCCTTTTGTCTTTTATTCTTGCCATATTATGCCTCAATATAATTTTCTGCAAAGTATTTTTTCATATCATCTCTGGATATTTCTTTTTTTAAAACTCTGCCATTATCCGTTGCGTTTATCCATGGAGTTTCTCTATGCGTTTTATTTCTTAATGCCCAAGCCGTATATGAGCCAAAAACTTCAAACACTTGTTCAAGTAAATCCTTATCTTCAAGATTTTTGTTTATTTTTTCAACAGACTTATCGTCATATTCCAAATTATATGCATCCGGAAAACTAAAATACACATCTGTAACAACAGGACCATGTTCCCATGCAACAATAGGTTCGTCAAATAAACTTCCTCTTCCCAGAGCCAAAGAACAACCCTCAGCATAATATAACAGCTTTAAAACTTTTAACAATGAAATTTTTTCACTATTAGGTTCTTCAAGAGTATTTCGCCATATAAACCAATTCGCAATATCCAAAGCTGTATATTTACTCATAAGCATTCTCCTTTCTTATTTGTCAAAAACCGCCATAAATGCAGTCTTGTTATTGACAATATAATTATACAGCTTTTTTATGCTTTTTGTCAACACATTTGTTCTAAAAAGCACCTTTGAACCCTCAAAAGTGCTTTTTATGTATACTTATATTTATGCTTTATTCCCTCTTTTTCCAATATGGAAATACCTTTTTCAAGTAATTCCTTAGGCGCATTTTCTACATCAGCTTTTAAATATGGACAAAATCGGGTGAAGTGTGCAAGATATTTAGCGGCAGCCGCGCCAATTTGAGGGTTATCTGTATTAACAATAGCATACCAACCATCTGCCAACTCAAAAACGACCTGTCCATCTTCTCCTGTTCCATTATAAGCGACTATTTTCTTATATTTCATTAGCACAACCCTCCTTTACATTTAACAAATAAACCTTTATCTTTTTATCCTTTAATTGAGCAATTATATTTTGTTCTGGCTTTTTATCAAATGTAATACTTTCTACATTGTCTATCGTGATTTCGCCATGATATTGTAATTCCCAAAACTCGTAACCCAATTCCTTTGCAACATTTGTCGCATCTTCAAAAACATCATCTTCCATTAAAGTCAATACTTCTGTTATATCTCCTATTTTATCAATATTTATACCACCAATATTAGAATTTAAACCTACCTTGCCACCTATGATCTTCTTATTTTCAGCCTGAAGTAAACTATCACCTATTGTATATGTTGTTCTTTCAATAAGGGTTTCTTTTTTTAACTTTATCATTATAGAGCCATATGGGGAAAGTGCCGCATAACTATTATAATAACATCTAAATATGTCTTTATTGCCTAAAAATCCATATTTCTCAAATTCAGATGGCTTCATAGTATTTACATCTGAGCCAAATAATTGTTTTGTTATATTCCATCTAATCTCATCATTTAATATGCCACTAGATTTATTGGTTTCAAATTGATTTTTAAATCCTGAATTTATAATATTTTGAACATCTTCTCTATGAACTCTCATACAAAAATCATTTTTTTCAACAATAGCATCAATTTTATCTTTTAAAAGATTCTTTTGAACTTCACTTAATTCTGTAAACTTTTCATTTATCCAATTAGTTGAGTATTCGTTATAATTTTGCAATGCTTTTTCTGTTTCTATTATACCACTTTCTTCAACCTTTTCAACAGCTTTTACAAACTTCTCCTTCCACTCCTTATAGCTCATGTCCTCCACATTCGCCGTCTTTCCTGTCTCGGTCTCCCTCGCGGCTCTGCTCCTGCCTTCTTTCAGCATTTCGTCTTCTATCTCGGGTACCGTTGTTCCCCTGCACCTCGGATGAAAAGGCGGCGCCGTTACGCTCGCCATAAATCAAAGGTACATACTTATACATAAAGGTACATACTTTCCTCCCATTAAAAAAGCACCTACTTCCGTAAGTGCTTTTAATCATACCAATCATCACCATGCTCTATTCCGAGAAGTTCATCTTCCGTCTGGTTTGTTCTTATACATTCCTCCATTATAACACACCATTCTTCATCGGTAAATCCTCCCGGTTCAGTTGAAATAGTATCGCCAAATTTCTTTTCATACTCTTTTTTTAGAATACTAAACCTATCATTTTCCTCCGGAAAAAGTTTTTTCGATGCTTCATATATTTCTTCAAATAATCTTTTTCTATCATCATCTATCATTTTATACCTCTTATTATTTTTATAAATTCATTGTATGCCATTGGGAAAAATTTACTTATAAGATTAATCTTTATGCTATCATCTGTTGAAGAAGCGCTAAAGAAATGAGCAAATGCTTCTCTGGCAATTATTTGTTCCGATTTCCGAGTCCATTTCAAATTTTGTGTAAACTCAAAAACTGATATATATTAAGCAAGGGTGGAACAGGCAGATTCTGCCCTT
>CANROO010000071.1 GCA_947632235.1 uncultured Clostridia bacterium | reverse complement strand
TCCTGGGGCATAGGCTCCGCTCTCGATGCAAACGGACCCTTCTTCAGGGGCAAGGAGCAGAGCGTATGCACATCCCTTTCGGAAATAGGCCCCAAGAGGGTATTTATAAATCTGGGCATAAATGAAATGAACGGTCTGGGCTCTCCCGGCTATTCCATAGAAAAGCTCATAAATAAATACAGCGAATTTATATCAAAGCTCAAGGAAACAATACCCTCGGCAGAGCTTTATATAATAAATATAACGCCGTGTACAGCCGAGAAGGAAACGGCAATATTCAAAAATTCCACCATAAAGGATTTCAATTCCGCTCTCGAGGCAAAATGCGCCGAGTGGGATGTAAACTATGTGGATATGGCTTCACAGTTCGGAGATGTGCTTCTTCCCGAGCTTTCAAGCGACAACTTTGTTCATCACAATGATAAGGCGTACAGAGAGATATGGCTTCCCTGTCTTGAAAGGCTTGCCGTTGAACATACGCCCGAGGAAACTATACAGAGCATAGAGGACGGACTTGAAGCGGAAGAGACCACAGAGACCGTCACGCAATGATGAAAGGAGATAAATATGTTCGGCAGAATTTCAGCTATACTGCTCATTTCGGCTCTTTTATTAACGGGCTGCGGAGGAAGCGGTAACGAAAGTGCTTCCATAAGCACAATATACGACAGCATTTCGCCTATGGCAGAGGGTACTCTTGTTGTCATGGACGACAGCTATATATCAAACTATTACGGCATAGACACGGCAGACTTAAGCGAGTATGTTTTTGCTCAGAGCGATGACCCCAAGTCAGCCGAGACAATAATAATGTTCAGATGCGCCGATGCTGAAAAAATGAAAGCATACAGCAGCGCAGTTGAAAATTCTCTCAATCAGAGAGAGGAGGAGCTTTCAAACTATGATCTTCCCGATGAGGCAAAGCTTGTCAAGAATGCGAAGGTCACAAAAAAAGGCGATCTGGTATATCTTGTCATATCCGATAAAGGCGGAGATATGACAAGGATAATAAAGGATTCTATCTGAAAACGAGGATAAAAAATGGTTTTTTCTAGTCTGGAATTTATATTTTTCTTTTTGCCCCTTGTATGCGCCTTTTATATGCTTTTTAAGGGCATAAGGGCAAAAAATGCGGTGCTTATTTTTGCAAGCATAGTTTTCTATGCCTTCGGCGAACCGAGGGCGGTAATATTGATGCTTATGTCCATAGTTTTTAACTATGGACTTGCTATGTTAATAGAAAAACACAGGAGCATAAGATCCGTGTTTCTTGCCATAGCCGTTGCGCTCAATTTAGGTCTGTTATTTATATTCAAATACACAGGCTTTTTTGCGGAGAGCGTTAACAGGCTTTTTTCGCTTAGCATAGATGTGCCCGTAATTCATCTTCCCATAGGCATATCCTTCTTTACATTCCAGGCAATGAGCTATGTTATAGATGTGTACAGAGGCAGTACTCCTGCGCAGAAGAAAATATCAAACATACTGCTCTATATATCGTTTTTCCCTCAGCTCATAGCAGGTCCCATAGTTAAGTATCACGACATAGAAAAGCAGATAGACAGCCGTGAGGTAAGCTTTTCGGGCTATGCTTCGGGCGTAAAGAGCTTTCTTTTCGGACTTTTCAAAAAGGTGCTCATAGCCAACAATGTGGGCTATGTGTGGTCACGCATAACGGCTTCCGATATGGGTTCTATGTCACTTGCCGCGGCGTGGCTCGGCGCAGTATGCTTTTCGCTTCAGATCTATTTTGACTTTTCGGCTTATTCAGATATGGCCATAGGCCTCGGCAGGATGTTCGGCTTCGACTTCCTCGAAAACTTCAACTACCCCTATATTTCAAAGAGTATAAGGGAATTCTGGCGCAGATGGCACATTTCACTTTCCACCTGGTTCAAGGAATATCTCTATATACCCTTGGGAGGAAACAGAAAGGGAAAAATAAGAACATATATTAATCTTTTCATTGTCTTTTTCTGTACGGGACTTTGGCACGGCGCAAGCTGGAACTTTGTGATATGGGGCATGTGGCACGGCCTTTTTTCCGTGCTTGAAAGACTTGGTCTTGAAAAAATACTTCAAAAGGACAAGACCGCGGTATTAAGCCATATATACACTCTTTTTGTAGTTGTGACAGGCTTTGCGATATTCGGTATAACTGACTTTTCACAGCTCAGGCAGTATCTTTCGGTCATGTTTATGAATGTAAACGGCATTTTGGCAGACTCGGCATTTTTGTTCATGCTCAAAAACAATATATTCTATATTTGTGCCGCCGTTGTGCTTTCAACTCCCGTCTGCAGGCTCATAGCAAAAAGAGAAAGCAGGGCCCTTGCCATACTGTCGCCCGTACTGTTTCTTGCAGGCTTTGTATTAAGCGTTGCCTATCTTGTAAGCTCGGGCTATAATCCGTTTTTGTATTTCAGGTTTTAGGAGGGGAATATTATGTCATCAAGGATAAATTCAATAGTTATTTCTCTCTGCGTTGTCGTGCTTTCGCTCACGCTCATATTTATGCCGAAGTCCGGCTTTTCCGAAAACGAGAACAGAAGCCTTGCCGACTTCCCGTCATTTGATATAGATGCTGTGCTTTCGGGGGATTATATGTCGGATATATCGGAATATCTCTCCGACCATTTTCCGCTCAGGGAAAGCCTTGTAAGGCTTAAAAACAGCTTTGAAATAGATGTTCTGGGCAAGAAATATATAAACGATATATTCATAGGTAAGGACGGCTATTTCATAGAGGACTACGAAAAGCCCGAAAACACGGAAAAAATAATAAATAATCTCAACGCCTTTCAGCATAAAATAAGCATAAAGGCTGATATTATGCTTGTGCCTACGCAGGTGACTGTATATGAGGATAAGCTCCCCGAGCTTGCAAGCCCCTTGAGTCAGCTTAAAACTATAGATAAATACTATTCCTCGCTGGATATGAACTGTATAGAGCTTTATGACGCTTTCATGTCCGCCAAGGACGGTGAAAAGCTTTTTTACAGGCTCGATCACCACTGGACAACGGACGGAGCCTACTGCGCTTATGTGCAGTACTGTGCCGAAAAAGGCTTCACGCCCCTTGAAAAAAGCGAATTTGAAGCAGTTGAGATAAAGGACTTCAAGGGAACCATATATTCAAAGCTCAACTATGAGAACGAATACACCGAGGGCGAGACCATAACTCTTTACAAAAAGAATGACGACATAAAAGTAAGCTATGACGGCAAGGAAAGCGATTCGCTCTACAATATGGACTATGCGGACAAAAAGGATAAGTATTCCGTTTTTCTCAACAATATAAATTCATTTGTTGAAATAACAAATAATTCCGTCAAAAACGGCAGAACTCTGGCTGTAGCTAAGGACAGCTATGCCAATTCTCTCATACCGTTTCTTGCGGAGCATTACAGCAAAATTTATGTTTTTGACACAAGGAGCTATAAGGGCTCTGTGAGCGAATTTATAAACAGCCATACCGTGGACGATGTGCTTATACTCTACAATGTAAACACCCTGGACAAGGACACGGGCATAAACGCAATATATTGATATAAAGGAGAGCTTTATTTGAATTTTGAACTGGACTTTCTGAGATATATAATAGACAATATACAAAATCCCTTTCTGGACAGGCTTATGTACGGCATCACAAGCCTTGGCAACGCAGGCATATTCTGGATAGCGCTCACGCTTGTCTTCCTCATCATAAGACCTCTCAGAAAAGAGGGTGCAGTCATGGCAATATCCCTCGTGCTTACATTCATATTGGTCAATGTTATAATCAAGCCTCTTGCGGACAGGGCAAGACCCTTTGAAATATCGCAGTATATACTTGAGAACATACACATAGCCCTGCCTGCGGATGCATCCTTTCCCTCGGGACATACCTCGGCAAGCTTTGCGGCCGCTTTTGCCGCGTTCTTTGTAAAGAAACGCACGGGCGCTCTGCTCATAGTCATAGCCTTTCTCATAGCAATAAGCCGTATATATTTTGCTGTGCATTTTCCCACCGATGTCATAGCAGGCGTTGTTATAGGCATTGTTATGGCTTATATATCCTACAGACTTTCTGTCGCTTACACAAAAAAATAGTTGACAAAATATATGCTCTGTGCTAAAATATTATTTGTTAATGACAAATAGCGGCTTGGTTAAGTGGTATAACGTTCGCCTCCAAAGCGAAAGTTGAGAGTTCGATTCTTTCAGCCGCTGTATGCGCGAGTGGCTCAGTGGTAGAGCATCGCCTTGCCAAGGCGAGGGCCGCGGGTTCAAATCCCGTCTCGCGCTCTCTTTTTAAAAGGACTTTTCAAAGGTCCTTTTTTATTGCGTACTGTAAAAAAAATTAAAAATTCTAAAAAATCCCGCTTGTTCATATAATGCAATAGGCATTTAACAAGGAGGGCTTTTTTAATGAGAGCCGACATAGCTCAAAGATGTATAGATGTGGGCAGATATATATGCGACACCAAAAAGACAATAAGAGCGGCGGCAAGAGTGTGGGGTATTTCCAAGTCCACCTGCCATAAGGACCTGGTGGAGAGGCTTCCGAAAATAGACCCGGAGCTTGCAAAAAGCGTTAAGGAAATACTGGACTATCACAAGGCGCAAAGGCACATACTCGGGGGCAGGGCAACTGCCGAAAAATGGAAAAAATTCAATGTTGAAAAATAGTACTTATGTCTTTTGTACTGCTTGACAAAAACGGCGCTTGATAGTAGAATATACTTTGAACTACATAAGAAAGGAAGTTTTTTAATATGCATTGTGTAAGAAAAATAGCGGATGATATACATTGGGTAGGCGGAAGCGACAGAAGAATAGCGCTTTTTGAAAATATTTTCCCGCTCACAAGGGGTGTGTCATATAATTCATATCTTGTAAGCGATGAAAAAACCGTGCTTGTGGACACCGTAGACCACGCAATAAGCAGAGAATTTATAGAAAATATTTTGTATGTGCTGGACGGCAGAAAGCTTGACTATGTTATTGTCAACCATATGGAGCCCGACCACTGCTCCGTTATAGGCGAGCTTATACTGCGCTATCCCGAAATATGCGTAGTCGGCAATTCCAAGACCTTCCAGATGATAGGTCAGTTCTTCCCCGGGCTTGAATACAGCAGGCACGAGGTAAAGGAGGGCGATACGCTTTCTACGGGCAGGCATACATTCAGCTTCGTTATGGCGCCCATGGTACACTGGCCTGAGGCTATGGTAACATTTGACAGCACGGAGGGCATACTCTTTTCTGCGGACGCCTTCGGCACATTCGGCGCTCTTGATGGCACGATATTTGCCGATGAGGTGAATTTTGACAGAGACTGGCTTGACGAGGCCAGAAGATATTATACCAACATAGTAGGCAAGTACGGCATACAGGTACAGGCGCTTTTAAAGAAGGCCTCGGCTCTTGATATAAAGATGATTTGCCCGCTGCACGGTCCCGTTTGGAGAGAAAACTTAGGCTATATATTAGACAAGTACGACAAGTGGAGCAGGTACGAGGCAGAGGAAAAGGGCGTAATGATAGTATATGCCTCAATGTACGGCAACACCGAAAATATGGCAAATGTGCTTGCCTGCGCTCTTGCCGGCAAGGGCGTCAAAAACATAAGGGTATATGACATTTCGGGAACCGATGTCTCAACTCTCATTTCGGAGAGCTTCAAGTACAGCAACATAGTTCTTGCTTCGCCCACATACAACGGCGCAGTATATCCTCTCATGGAAAACTATCTTGCCGATATGAAGGCGCTCTCGGTGCAGAACAGGACGGTTGCTGTCATGGATAACGGCACATGGGCTGCCGTTGCGGGAAAGCAGATGGCAAATAAGCTTGCGGAGATGAAGAATATGACTGTCATTGAAAAGACGGTTTCGGCCAAGTCGGCCATGCTTGATTCTCAGCTTGACGATATCAATGCGCTTGCGGATGAAATAATAAGTACAATGAAATAATACCAAAGGACATCTCGGAAGGCATATATTTCTGCGGTGTCCTTTTTTGTGCAATATGCCGAAAAAAATATTTTATAAAATTATCGGTGGAATGTTAGTTTATTTTTTAGTATAATAAAGTCAGAGCTTATCCCGTTTGTATAGGGATATTATTAAAATAACCGATAGGGAGGGTATAATAAAGGTGATCAAAATTTCAGTATGTATAGGAAGCGCCTGTCATCTCAAGGGCTCTTATAATGTCATAAACGGTATACAAAAGGAGATAGAAAAAAATGACCTTGGCGACAAGGTGAGCATAAACGGCACATTCTGCACAGGCAACTGCGGCAGCAAGGGCGTAGCGGTGCTTGTTGACAACAAGTATTACGGAGTGGAGCCGGCTAAGGTAGAGGATTTTTTTAACGATGTTATAATGAAAATGGTATAACACAGCATATTTTTCAGCTTTTATGGGAGACCTGTGGTCTCCCGTTTTTTAGAATCAAAATATTGCTTTTATAAATATAATAATAACGAAAAGAGGTATAATAAATGTATAAGGTACTTACTGTGGCAGGAAGCGACTGCAGCGGAGGCGCAGGCATACAGGCGGATATAAAGACCATAACGGCGCACAAAATGTATGCGCTTTCCGCCATAACATCGCTCACCGCGCAGAACACAACGGGAGTATACGGTGTGCTGGACAGTACTCCCGACTTTCTTTCAGCTCAGCTTGACTGCATTTTTACGGATATTTTCCCCGATGCAGTAAAAATAGGCATGGTCTCCGATAAGGAGCTTATAAGCGTCATTGCCCGAAAGCTCAGAGAATATGATGCAAAAAATATAGTTCTCGATCCCGTCATGGTTTCTACAAGCGGAAGCCGTCTTCTTAAGGACGGAGCGGAGCAGACGCTCATATCCGAGCTTATACCGCTTGCGGATGTTATAACGCCCAATCTTGGCGAAACCGCCGTTTTGCTTGGCTATGAGCTCAGCACCGTTGACGAAATGGAAAAGGCTGCCGAAGAGCTTGGTTTAAAATACAGCTGCGCCGTTCTAATAAAGGGCGGTCACCTCGATGCGGATGCCGTAGATGTGCTCTATGACAACGGCAGTATATACAAATTTTCGTCTGAGAGGATAAACACTCACAATACCCACGGCACGGGCTGTACACTCAGCTCCGCCATAGCCTGCAATATGGCATCGGGCTTAAGCCTTGACAAAAGCATTGAGAACGCAAAGGCTTATCTCACGGGCGCCATAAAGGCAGGTCTTGACCTCGGAAAGGGAAGCGGTCCCGTAAATCATTGCTGGAGGCTTTGATATTATGAAAAAAATATTAGTCATACTCACGGGCGGTACAATAGGGAGCGCCTCTTTAAACGGCACCGTGGATGTAAGCCCCGATGCCGCAAGGAGTATAGAATATCTTTATTATGAAAAATACGGCAGAGATGTAAGCCTTGAGCTCATACAGCCCATAAATACGTTGAGCGAAAACATGCTCCCCGAAATATGGCTGAAGCTCTGCGATTGCTTAGACGGTATAAGCTGTGCCGACTACAGCGGTATCATAATATGCCACGGCTCGGATACCCTTTCATACACGGCCTGCCTTACGGCAATGCTTTATAATCATCTGCCTGTACCCGTTGTGCTCACGGCTTCAAATTATGAGCTCGGCAATGAAAAAAGCAACGGCCTTGTTAATTTCAGAAGCGCCGTTTGCCTTATAAAGTCGGGCATAAGGGGAGTGTTCGTGTCCTATGCGGGCGCAGACGGCAGCAACGACATATATATCGCCTCGCGCATAATGGAATCCGACCCGTATAATGATGAATACAGAAGCTTTGACGGAGGAGTTTGGGGCAGGATAGTTTCCGATAAGCTCGAGATCTGTTCCTCTCCCGGCAAAGCCGAGCTGGATGCCTTCAGGCCTTTAAAAATAAAAAGACCGCACAGCTTTGACAAAAGGGTCATGCTCATAAGACCCTATCCCGGTATGAGCTATAAAAACATAAGTCTTGACGGTATAAGTGCGGTTGTGCATTATATGTATCATTCCGCGACTGCCTGCGTTGTCGGAGACGACACCTCTGTCATAGGCTTTGCCGAAAGGTGCGCCGAAAAGGGCATAAAGCTGTATATGGCCTCCTTCAAGGACAGAAATACGGAAAGAGCATATCTTTCAAGCCGTGAAATACTAAAGAGCAGCGCCGTGCCTCTTTTCAATATCTCTCCCGAGGCGTCTTATGTCAAAGCGCTAATAGCCGAAAATTCGGAGGGCTTTGACATTAACGATACATTGTTTTTTGAAAATATGTAACGGCCCTCTTTATTATAAAAAATAAGCATACAAAAAGCCGGCAGCTCTGCCGGCTCAGTCTGTATATTGAATTATAAATATGTAATCAGCATTACCGCTCAACAAGGGGAGCATCTATAAGCCGTTCTACAAGATCAAAAACATCATCCATATAAGAATTATAATCGGTATCTCCGGGTTTCATAGAAAAATATTTATTGTTATAGCAAAAGCCCTTAAACACGGATGATGTATCTGCATGAAAGCTCTCTTCATCATAACTTTTGCCTAAATTGCCTGAGTTTTCCATATCGTCAAGCTGTTTGATCATAAATTCCATTTCTTCTTTATTTAACTTCTTTATGCCTGTTTCGTAATCCTGCAATACTTCCATCATTGTATAATTTACATCCTTGCCGGCATAATATTGTTCCAAGCTGTTGCGGATCTCATCCGACATGCCGGTATAATTAATGATGTCTCCATAAATATATCTCATATATCCGGTTTTGTACAGTATTACATAATATGCATCTCCGTTTCCGTGAGTACAGGCGCATTCAAGAACAATATCCTTATCGGGATAATCAAAAACTTTGGAAGGTCTCAGACCTATGAGAGGTTTTTTAACATCCGAAGCAGACTCGGTATATGCTTCATAATTATAAAAGCTTTGTTTGTCATAATATACAAAAAATCTGCGTGTATCATATGTATTTACATCGACATTCAACGGCATTACGAAGGATACAAAACGAATGCCGATAAAAATCATAAGTAAAAGAACGATCAAATATATAAGCTTATATGTCTTCAATGACTTCATTTTTTATCCTCCCTTTGTCAATGCTCAAGCGGTGCTCCATGCCGATCATATTCCCGCTGTAATATTATTCCGGGCATATTACATTGCATTTTTGAATACATCGATCTTGTCGGTCTTTTCCCAGGGCACATTTATGTCGCTTCTGCCGAAGTGTCCGTATGATGCCGTCTGCTTGTATATGGGTCTTCTCAGGTCGAAGTACTCTATTATGGCAGACGGTCTTAAGTCGAAGTTTTTCTTTATTATTTCAACTATCCTGTCATCGGCTATCTTGCCCGTGCCGTAGGTGTTTACATATATTGAAAGAGGCTTTGCAACGCCTATGGCGTAAGCGAGCTGTATCTCGCATTTTTTGGCTATACCGCTTGCCACAACATTTTTGGCAACATATCTTGCGGCATACGCTGCCGAGCGGTCGACCTTTGTGGGATCCTTTCCGCTGAAGGCTCCGCCGCCGTGGTTTGCATATCCGCCGTAGGTGTCAACTATTATCTTCCTTCCCGTAAGTCCGCAGTCGCCCTGAGGTCCGCCTATAACAAAGCGTCCCGTGGGGTTGATGAAGTACTTTGTGTTCTCGTCCAGAAGCTTTGAGGGAAGCACAGCCTTTATTACCTTTTCCTTTATGTCCTTTTCTATCTGCTCATGCTCAACGTCCGCAGAATGCTGTGTGGATATAACGACATTGTCTATCCTTACCACCTTGTCATCGTCATATTCAACGGTCACCTGGCTCTTGCCGTCGGGCCTCAGATAGTCCAGGGTGCCGTTTTTTCTGACCTCGCTCAGCTTTTTTGTGAGCTTGTGAGCATAGTATATGGGGGCAGGCATATAGTCCTCCGTTTCATCGCAGGCAAAGCCGAACATCATGCCCTGATCGCCTGCGCCCGTATCGTCCTTGTCCGCTTCGCCGTCTCTTGCCTCGAGAGATGAATTTACGCCCTGCGCGATGTCGGGGCTTTGTCCCTTGAGAGCCGTCAGTACGGAACAGCTGTCGCAGTCAAAGCCGTACTTTGCTCTGTCATAGCCTATCTCTCTCACTGTCTCCCTTGCTATCTCATCAATGTCTACATAACAGCTTGTGGTTATTTCTCCTGCTACCATTATAAGTCCCGTAGACGTCATTGTCTCGCAGGCAACTCTTGCCATGGGATCCTTGGCAAGTATGGCGTCAAGCACAGCGTCCGATATCTGGTCGCATATCTTGTCGGGATGTCCCTCCGTAACGGATTCCGATGTAAAGTATTTCTTCATTATATTTCTGTCTCCTTTCGTACATACGGCGGTATAAAAAAAGCCCCTTGCGGGCTTATTCTTTCAAACTCATCTTTCGGAATAAACCGCAGGATTTGGCACCGATGCATTTTGCCGGTTGCCGGGCTTCAAAGGGCCTGTCCCTCCGCCGCTCTTGATAAGCAATTATTTCTTTAAAGTAATAATAACACCAATATGTCTCTTTGTCAATATTCAAGTGCTATTTATATGCCTGTTTATCCATATTGTAAATCAAGGCTGAATATTATAAAATTTTGCGCTGTACAAGGCAAATTTTTTGAAAAATATGTTGACTTTTACTATCTTTGGTGTTAAAATAATTTTTGTGTGTTTAGTTTGATACTATCGGACTTTATGCAGTAACAGATCATTTATCATTAAAGGAGGTGCAGATAATGCCAACATTCAACCAGTTAGTAAGAAAGGGCAGACAGACAAAGGTATCAAAGTCTACGGCTCCTGCTTTGCAGAAGGGTCTCAACACTCTTAAGAAGAAGCAGACAGATGTAAGCTCACCCCAGAAGCGTGGTGTATGCACATCTGTAAAGACAGCTACTCCCAAGAAGCCTAACTCGGCTTTGAGAAAGATCGCCAGAGTGCGTCTTTCAAACGGTATTGAGGTAACTGCTTACATCCCCGGCGAGGGTCACAACTTACAGGAGCACAGCGTTGTTCTTTTAAGAGGCGGCAGAGTAAAGGATGTTCCCGGTGTTCGTTACCACATTATCAGAGGTACGCTTGATACAGCGGGTGTTGCCGACAGAAAACAGGCTCGCTCAAAGTACGGCGCTAAGCGCGGCAAGGCTAAGAAGTAATAAAGCCTTTTAAACAAAATGCCTTCATATATTAATGATAAAATCTGTTTTTGCAGAGGGTTCGTTGGTAGTATAAGGCATGTGCAGCGGACGCAAGGACGTTCCGCAAGTACCGTTGAATTAATATTTTTTGATTAAGGAGGGAAGAATCGTGCCAAGAAAAGGTCATGTTTCAAAGAGAGAAGTACTGCCCGATCCTATGTATAATAGCAAGCTTGTAACAAAGCTTATCAACTCTATTATGTTAGACGGCAAGAAGGGCGTTGCGCAGAAGATAGTTTACAGCGCTTTCGCCCAGGTAGAAGAAAAGACAGGTAAGCCTGCCTTAGAGGCTTTTGAGGAAGCCTTAGGCAATATTATGCCTCTTCTTGAGGTAAAGGCGCGCAGAGTCGGTGGTGCAACTTATCAGGTACCTATGGAGATAAGACCCGAAAGACGCCAGACCTTAGGCCTCAGATGGCTTACGGCCTTCAGCAGAAAGCGCGGTGAAAAGACCATGGACTTAAGACTTGCAGCCGAGATCATGGATGCTATCAATAACACCGGCGGCGCTGTCAAGAGGAAGGAAGAAACCCACAGAATGGCAGAAGCAAACAAGGCTTTCTCTCATTACAAGTGGTAATAAGGAGGATTTATTGGTATGGCTGATAGAGCTTTCCCTTTGGAAAGAACCAGAAACATCGGTATTATGGCGCATATCGACGCAGGTAAGACAACTCTTACAGAGCGTATATTGTACTATACCGGTAAAACATACAAGATCGGTGATACACACGAGGGTACAGCGCAGATGGACTGGATGGAGCAGGAGCAGGAAAGAGGTATCACTATCACCTCTGCCGCTACTACTACTCAGTGGCACATCGGCGATGCACCTATGCACAGAATAAACATCATAGATACTCCGGGTCATGTTGACTTTACGGTCGAGGTAGAGCGTTCGCTCAGAGTTCTCGATGGTTCCGTTGCCGTATTCGATGCAAAGGGCGGTGTTGAGCCCCAGTCTGAGACGGTATGGAGACAGGCTGAAAAGTACCATGTTCCCAGGATGTGTTTTGTAAACAAAATGGATATTATGGGTGCTGATTTCTACAACTGTGTAGATCAGATAAGGAACAGGCTTGGAGCAAACCCCATTCCCGTTCAGCTCCCCATAGGCGCCGAGGAAAGCTTCGTAGGTCTTATAGACCTTATGGAAATGAAGGCGTATATCTATAACGACAAGCAGGGCGTTGACATTTCCGTTGAGGACATCCCCGCGGATATGGCAGAAAAGGCTCAGGAATACAGAGAGTCTATGGTCGAGGCAATAGCTTCTACCGATGAAGCTCTTATGGACAAGTATTTTAAAGAGGGCGACCTTGAAATACCGGAAATGAAGGCGGCTTTAAGAAAGGCGTGTATAGCCTGCGAGGCTGTTCCCGTGCTTTGCGGTTCCGCTTACAGAAACAAGGGCGTTCAGAAGATGCTTGACGCAGTGCTTGAGTATATGCCCGCACCGACGGATATTCCGTCAATAAAGGGTCATGAGCCCGGAGACGAGGACAAGGTGATAGAAAGACATTCATCCGATTCCGAGCCTTTCTCGGCTCTCGCATTCAAGATAATGAATGACCCCTTCGTAGGAAAGCTTGCTTTCTTCAGAGTTTACTCGGGCGTTCTCGAGTCGGGCTCTTATGTATATAACTCCGTAAAGGGCAAGAAGGAAAGAATAGGAAGAAAGCAAGCTTTCCTACGAAGGGGTCATTCATAGGAAAGCTTG